>NZ_JAAHGB010000005.1:0-255732 GCF_010672695.1 Okeania sp. SIO1H4 | reverse complement strand
ACTTAGGTTTAAGGCGGTTGAATTTCATTTTTCAAGTATATGTATATCAAGGCTTCTGTTCTTTTATTGCGTATGTCGCAATAGTCATTTTGGGCTTTTTCTAAAAAACAATGTTTTACTTGCTGGAAAATGAGCTGGAAAGATTGATATGTAACTTTATTTTGGGAACTTAGGTTTAAGGCGGTTGAATTTCATTTTTCAAGTATATGTATATCAAGGCTTCTGTTCTTTTATTGCGTATGTCGCAATAGTCATTTTGGGCTTTTTTCTAAAAAATAATGTTTCACTTGCTCGAAAATGAGCTGGAAAGATTGATATGTAACTTTATTTTAGAAATTTAATGTTAAGGCAGTTTAATTTTATTTTTCAAGTCTAGATATATCATGGTTTATGTTCTTTTATTGCGTATGCCGCAATAGTTATTTTTGGCTTTTTTCTAAAAAATAATGTTTTACTTACTCGGAAATGAGCTGGAAAGATTGATATCTAAATATCAACCCTCATTAAAATAGGCACTTACACAACCGGAAAAAAGTTCTTCTCTCTCCAGAGACAATCTCTCAAATTTCCCCTAGCTCAGGTGTTCCCTGTTCCCTCATAAGCCAGATTTGTGGGTATTCAACTAGACATAACAAAACTTGATTTGTTGAATTTTAATATTAACTAGATTTGATTTGAAAAGGTAAATCTAGATATATCTAAAAACGTAAGCATTTCCTGCGGAATGCTGCGCAAACAGCCGTCAGCTATTAGCTATCAGCTATTAATTTTGAGGAAGATAAAAGCAACCTTTGAAATTGAGGAAAGAATAAAAATTACTGTTCAATAATTGATAATTGATAATGGATAATTGATAATTACCTCTCCCTAAAAGGAAGAGGATTGAATAAAAGGAAAAAATTTATTTTTTTTCCCTTGAAAGGGGAGGCTTTAAACCTGAATTATTTAATTATTTAATTATTTAATTATTAATTATTCGGTAAAGTCCCCTGACTAAACCTTAGAAGTAATTAGGGTTTGCGTATGGAAAGTCTTTTTGCTGGGGTAGGAGACAGAAGAAATGGTAATGAGCGAGGAGGTAGGAGTAAGAATTGTAACAGTGATTTTTCTGCCCAACTATGCGCCTAAAATACTAACTTTTTGAGCGTTTTAGACGTGATACCATACACTTTTTTCGAGCCCAAAAAGGCACTTGTCTTTATATGTCAATGCTTTTAGATTTAATTAGCCAGCCCTAATTACTTATTACTAATTGCTGATAGCTGACTGCTAATAGCTTAATGCTTACCTAAAAACTTTGTTCTTTTATTGCGAATAGGGCAATATAGCTCTTCCCAGAAAGCGTGAAGTATACTTTAAGTCTTGAGCTTATTTATTTATTCTTTTACTTAACTACTGTTGCTATATCTCAGTAGAGTCAGAAAAACTAATGAAAGTAAAAATACGGATACTAATTTCTCTATTCGTAAACATTTTCCTCCTATTCCTTCTTCTTTATTCTGGTTCTTTCTTCCCTCCTGACTCCTGACTCCTGACTCCTGACTCCTCCATTAAAAAACTGTAAATTTTTTGTGGTTCTAAATCCTGCATAACTGTCAATAATTCAGTCATTTTAAAACTCTGACGCTGGAGCTGTACTTGTAAAGTAGTCATAGGATCGGAACCAGAAGCGATGAGAAATTCCAACTTTGAAATATTCGGCCATTTACCTATTTCTGTTAATATTTTAGCGATCGCCTCCAAATAAGGATGATTTGATTGTTGATACCATTCAGATGTAATTAATGTTGCTTTTTCTAAACCAAAATTAACTATTAAAGGTGCTTGAGCAAAAACCGCCGTTGCCACTGCTCTAGTTTCTTCCCGCAACAGAAAATCATCTTCTTTGATTAAACTGCGTAATTTTTCCAAATATTCATAGCGCTGTTGAACCGGATTTTTCAGACTTGCAATATAAGAATTATCGGCAAATTTTCCTTCTGTGTTTTGATAATTCCAATTAATAGCAATTGTCACTAAATAACTGCGTAACAACATATGACCTAATTTTTGCGCCTTAGTCGCCAAATAAGCAGAATTATAATCTGTTGTTTCAATTAACAAAGGAACTCGATCTACTACTTCAATTCCATAACCATTTAAACCTGCTATTTTCCGGGGATTATTTGTAATTAAACAAATTTTCTTCACACCCAAATCATGTAATATTTGTGCTCCCACACCATAGTTGCGCAAATCTGCTGGAAACCCTAATCTTTCATTAGCTTCCACAGTATCTAATCCCATATCCTGTAATGAATAAGCTTTCATTTTATTAATTAAACCTATTCCCCTACCCTCTTGTCGCAAATAGACGACCACTCCCGCACCAGCATTTTCAATCATTTTCATCGCTGCTTGCAGTTGCATTCGACAGTCACAACGGAGAGAACCGAAAGCATCTCCAGTCAGACACTCAGAATGTACCCGCACCATGACATCTTTTTCCTGAAACTCTTCTGGGTTTCCTTTAACAATAGCTACATGTTCCGAGTTATTTTGAGTATTGCGGTAGGCATAAATTTGGAACTCACCAAATTGCGATGGTAACTTAGCAACAGCCTCTCGATAAACAAAGCGATCGTGTCTGATGCGATAACTGATAAGATCAGCAATACTGATCAATTTCAGATTATGAGTTTGAGCATATTCTATTAATTGAGGTAACCTTGCCATGGAACCGTCTGGGTTTTGAATTTCACAAATAACTCCCGCTGGATATAAACCTGCTAATCTAGCTAAGTCAACAGAAGCTTCTGTATGACCTGCTCGTTTTAATACTCCTCCTTCTTTAGCTCGAATGGGGAAGACATGACCGGGGCGACGTAAATCTTCCGGTTTGGTAGTAGGGTTAATGACAGCTTGAATAGTACGCGCTCGGTCTTCTGCTGAGATACCTGTAGAAACTCCCAACTGTGGGGAAGCATCAATACTAACAGTAAAAGCTGTTTGGTTACTGTCAGTATTTTTAGTAACCATAAGTGGAATATCTAATTCGTCAAGGCGATCGCCTGTCAATGACAGACAAATTAGACCTCTAGCTTCTACTGCCATAAAGTTAATCATGTCTGGAGTAGCAAATTGAGCTGCACAAATGACATCTCCTTCATTTTCTCGATGTTCGTCATCGACTACTACTACAGACTTACCTGCTTTAATATCTGCTAGTGCAGCATCAATGGAGTCAAATTGAAATTGTTGGTTTGGCTGTTTATTCACAGATAGCTTCCCTGATTTTGTCATTTTTTTCAAAATATGTTTAAAAGTATACAAAGATTATAACGATATACAAAGATTATAGGGTTTCCTAGGCTACGGAAGTATAGTAACAAGAATGAATAAATTAGATAGATAGTTGAGAATATACCTTACAGGAACTTGAAGACTCTATTAAGTAATAGAGTTTCAGATAGAAAATATCATACAATAATTGGAAGTAAATAATATGAAAGGTAGAATTTTTACAGAACAAGAACGTCAAATACTTGCAGATATTATCGTTCATCGTCGAACAGAATTTGGGGAAAACTTTATTAATGAAGAAATTCCCGATACAAAAATTGAGCAGTTACTTTTAGCTGCTTTACTTGGCCCTTCAGTTGGTTTTTCCCAACCTTGGGAATTTGTAATTATTCGTGACCCATTAATTAAAGCTAAAGTCAAGGCATCTTTTGAAAGAGAAAATGAAAAAGCCAAAGAAATCTTTAAAAATAGACCGTTATATAATCATTTTCAATTGGAAGGAATTACCACAACTCCTATTAACATTGCTGTTTTTTATAAACCTTCACTTACTCCTGTTATGGGTCAAACAAGTATGGAGAAAGTTGGACCGTACAGTGTTTGTCTGGCAATTCAAAATTTGTGGTTAATGGCTAGAGCGGAGAATATAGGTGTGGGTTGGGTAAGTATTTTAGATGAAAAAGAGGTGAAAATTATTCTCAATGCTCCTCCAGAAAATGAATTAATAGCGTATTTATGTTTAGGTTATGTCACAGAATTCACAGAACGTCCTTTGCTGGAAATTGTTAACTGGGAAAAGCGTAAATTAAAGGAGGCAGTGATTTATTATGACAGTTATTAAGTAAGCATTCAGCTGTCAGCTATCAGCTATTAATTTTGTCTTGGAATACGTTATTAAGGCTTATTAAGACTGGATATTTTTCACTTATAGAGGCGTTTTATATAACATCTCTATAAGTGGTTTATTTACCTTTAAATTACTGTAAATATAAATTTATTCTGTTATCTCTTCTGGAGAATCAAGAGTATTTTCAGATTCAATTTCTTCAGTAATTTATTGTAGAGAATTATCACTTTCAGGTGAAATAGACTCCACAACTACTTCAGGTTTTTGCTCCATAATTTGTTCTGATTCTGGAATAGTATCTTGTGGAAAATCTTCTACAACTTCAGGTATAGAAATAGTAGAATCATCACTTTCAGTGGGAATAGGTTCTACAACTTCTTCAGATTTTGACTCGGTAATTTGTGCTGATTCTGAAATAGTATCTTGTGGAAAATCTTCTACAACTTCAGGTATAGAAATAGTAGAATCATCACTTTCAGTGGGAATAGGTTCTACAACTTCTTCAGATTTTGACTCGGTAATTTGTGCTGATTCTGGAATAGTATCTTGTGGAAAATCTTCTACAACTTCAGGTATAGAAATAGTAGAATCATCACTTTCAGTGGGAATAGGTTCTACAACTTCTTCAGATTTTGACTCGGTAATTTGTGCTGATTCTGGAATAGTATCTTGTGGAAAATCTTCTACAACTTCAGGTATAGAAATAGTAGAATTATCACTTTCAGTGGGAATAGGTTCTACAACTTCTTCAGATTTTGACTCGGTAATTTGTGCTGATTCTGGAATAGTATCTTGTGGAAAATCTTCTACAACTTCAGGTATAGAAATAGTAGAATTATCACTTTCAGTGGGAATAGGTTCTACAACTTCTTCAGATTTTGACTCGGTAATTTGTGCTGATTCTGGAATAGTATCTTGTGGAAAATCTTCTACAACTTCAGGTATAGAAGTAGAAGGAGTTTCTACTGATTCATTACTTTCTTCTACATTTGGGGTAAAAGTAGGAGTTTCTTGCGGAGGCAGTTTTTCTACTGGTTCTGGTGTTGGTGTTTCTTCTACTATTTCTGGTAAACTGGGAGGCTCATTTTCCTGAAGTGAATCTTGAACTTCAGATTTTTCTGACGGATTGAAATTTTCTTCTACATTTGGTGTTTCTATTGTGTCTAGAGTTGCTGCTTTCTGTTTTTCGGTAGCTTTATTCAGAAAACTTTTAAATCTATCTCTAACACTATTCACAAATTCACCTATTTTTTCTTTTGTTGTTGGTGGTTCGTTTGCTTCGGTAGTTTCTATTTTTGAGGTTGCTTCTTCAGTAAAAGTTTCCTCAATTTCTGACTCAGTAGCAGTAATATCCTCAATTTCTGGTGCAATTAATGTTTCCTCTACTTCAATTTCTTCTGACTCAGTAGCAGTAATATCCTCAATTTCTGGTGCAATTAATGTTTCCTCTACTTCAATTTCTTCTGACTCAGTAGTAGGAATTTCCTCAATTTCTGGTGCAATTAATGTTTCCTCTACTTCAATTTCTTCTGACTCAGTAGCAGTAATATCCTCTATTTTCGGTGCAATTAATGTTTCCTCTACTTCAATTTCTTCTGACTCAGTAGTAGTAATATCCTCTATTTTCGGTGCAATTAATGTTTCCTCTACTTCAATTTCTTCTGACTCAGTAGTAGGAATTTCCTCTATTTCTAATTCTGGAGTTACTCCTGGTTGGGTTTCCTGATAAATGTATTCTGGGTCAACTATACTATATGCTTCCTTCAGTGAAATTTCTCCGGCGATGATTTTGCTGAGAGTATCTTGTCCACCTGGTTCGTAGGTAATTAAGGCAATAGTGCTATTATAAATCTCATTGAGAGCATTACCCTCATCATCAATATATTCTAACTTGATCCAATTTTTTCCTGGATGAAACCCTTGTAAATATATTGACTGCCATTGATCGGTAATAAAACTGGTTCCGTTAACCGTAACACGAATACGCCAATCAACTATTTCATCTTCAGGATCTTCTTGTGCTACTAAGTGCGACGGTGCATTGGTAAGATAATAGTCAAGCAAAATGGGTTCCGCACCATAGTCACCCAAGGGACTATTGTAAGTTAATAGTGGTAAACTTGGAGCAGGATTATTATTCGTGGTTTTAGTAAAAATATGAAAAGTTGTTTGAGCATAAGCACCTTCATTCTTAAAACTTTCATCCCACGGACGACAAGCAAAAACTCTGATAGTATGAGTACCAGCTTCTAAGTCTGATAAAATCAGGGATTGATTGAGGTCATAGATTTTTTTATAAGGTTTGTTGTCTAAAATTACTTCTACATAAGGTCCTAAATCTAATTCTGACTTGAATGTAGGTAGGTCTTTCACCTGGAATTGTACTGTAATAGTATTGTCTTCAAATATTTGGTCTGGTTGAGGACTTTGTATTGTAACTTGTGGTTTGTAAATGTCGATCGCTTGACGTAGTTGTTGAATTATTTCTGGTGGCGAAACTTCCAATATTTTAGAGCTAGAAGTCGTTACAGGTTTTTCCTCGCTAAGTTGAGGTCGCTCAGAGAAGCGATCGCTACAACTGACTAAACCGGAAGTTAAAACTACTACTATTAGAAGTGTTAATAATTTTCTTAGATATAGCAAGTCTAGATGATTTGTCAAAAATCCAAAAATAGACTCTTTGTCTAAAATTCTGATCTTTGTTTCCTGTTTCCTATCTTGATGTCCTAATAGGTGCATCTTTTGGCGATACCTCGTACCGATTTTAGTGCGCATTCCTTGGCGGGTGAAACATCCGCATAGTCCCACTCTTGTTGCCTTGTGCGAGGATATTTTCTGTAAAACCAAAATAAGACTGCCGTATATTCTGGGCAAGTTTATATTAAACACGGACTATACTCCTATACATTGAGAGTTGACATTGATATTTGTTTTCTCAGTTTTTCTGTTGTTTATGATGATTTTCTCACTAAAATCAATATTTTTGCTATTGATGGGAATTAACTATATTTTTTCGTTTTTCGATAATGAGACAAACATTTGTAGAGCTTATCAAAATGTAAAAAAGTCCTTATGGTCTAGTTGTCTAGTCAAATTTAAAGTTTTCAAAGAATAGTTAACTTTGAGAATTGTAAACTTTCTCATAATAAGTCTTGACTTTTTTTATATGCTGTGAAAGTAAGCAAAAATACTCAATTAAGTTATGTTAAAAATAAGTTATAGCGCTACGCATTAAGGTGTTTGAGATTTCTAAACCCTGTTAGCGGAGCTTTCCGGCAGGAAAAACCCTTTAATAGTTTACTATTCCCGATTCCCGATTCCCGATTCAAGTAGCGCTATAAATTTGAGAATTGTAAACTTTCTCATAATAAGTCTTGACTTTTTTTTCTTACTGTGAGAATGGCAACAATAGCTGATTAAGTTGTTCTAAAGAAATTTTAATAATTGTAAACAAACAACTTATACTCGTTAAGCAAGTCTATAATCTCCTAAAGAACTTTCATTTACATTCAGACCGATAAAATCGAATCTATTGTATTTGAAAGAATTTAGCCAAAGTCTTATATACTTTTGGCATAACCTAAAGAGTGTGGTGTTGCATTCCTGCAAAAGACAGCTAAAATCTGTAAATTTGCAAAAGATATTGATAATTCGTTACAAATGTTATCAATGTTGACAACATCAATAGTTCAGTTCAGTTTCTTTCAGAGGGGAGAGTCTTCATGACCATAAGTCCTCCAGAGCGCGAGGCAAAGGTAAAAGTAACCGTAGATAAGGACCCTGTACCCACCTCATTTGAAAAGTGGGGCAAACCAGGTCACTTTGATCGAACTTTAGCCAAAGGACCAAAAACAACTACTTGGATTTGGAACCTACACGCTGACGCTCATGACTTTGATAGTCATACCAGCGATTTAGAAGACGTATCGCGCAAAATCTTTAGCGCACACTTTGGCCATCTGGCCGTAATATTTATCTGGTTGAGTGGCGCATATTTTCATGGCGCTAAGTTTTCCAACTATGAGGCTTGGCTAACAGATCCCATCGGGATTAAGCCAAGTGCTCAAGTCGTATGGCCAATATTTGGCCAAGAAATTTTAAATGGTGACGTTGGTGGTGGTTTCCACGGAATTCAAATCACCTCTGGACTATTCCAGTTATGGCGTGCTTCCGGCATAACTAATGAGTTCCAACTATATTGCACAGCGATCGGTGCCTTGGTAATGGCTGCCTTGATGCTGTTTGCTGGTTGGTTCCATTATCACAAGAAAGCTCCTAAGTTGGAATGGTTCCAAAATGTGGAATCAATGATGAACCACCACTTAGCAGGCTTACTGGGTCTAGGTTGCTTGTCTTGGGCTGGCCACCAGATTCACGTTTCCCTGCCAATTAACAAGCTGTTAGATTCTGGGGTAGCACCACAGGATATTCCTCTACCTCACGAGTTCATCTTAGACAGAAGCTTGATGGCAGAGTTATACCCTAGTTTTGCTAAAGGTCTCACTCCATTCTTTACATTAAATTGGGGCGAATACGCTGACTTCTTGACCTTCAAAGGTGGTTTAAACCCTGTGACAGGTGGCTTGTGGTTATCTGACACAGCTCACCATCACTTGGCATTAGCAGTATTATTCATTGTTGCTGGCCATATGTACCGGACAAACTGGGGCATTGGTCACAGCATGAAGGAAATTCTTGAGACTCACAAAGGCCCCTTAACCGGAGAAGGTCACAAAGGTCTCTATGAAATTCTGACAACCTCTTGGCACGCTCAATTGGCAATTAATTTGGCAATGATGGGCTCCCTAAGCATCATCGTGGCGCATCATATGTATGCAATGCCACCATATCCCTATATTGCTACTGACTACCCAACTCAGTTATCTCTGTTCACACACCATATGTGGATTGGTGGATTCCTGATTGTGGGAGCAGGAGCTCATGCTGCTATCTTTATGGTTCGGGATTACGATCCAGCCAAGAACGTTAATAACCTCTTGGACCGCGTAATTCGTCACCGGGATGCGATTATCTCCCACTTAAACTGGGTATGTATATTCTTAGGCTTCCACAGTTTCGGCTTGTACGTTCACAACGATACTATGCGTGCCTTGGGTCGTCCCCAGGATATGTTCTCTGACACTGGGATTCAACTACAGCCAATCTTTGCTCAGTGGGTACAAAATCTCCATACTTTGGCTCCTGGCAATACCGCCCCTAATGCTTTAGCATCTGTTAGCCCAGCTTTCGGTGGTGATGTTGTAGCAGTAGGTGGCAAAGTAGCAATGATGCCAATAGCTTTGGGTACGGCAGACTTTATGGTTCACCATATCCATGCTTTCACCATCCACGTTACAGCTTTAATTCTTCTCAAAGGCGTACTTTATGCCCGTAACTCTCGTCTAATTCCGGATAAGAGTGAACTAGGTTTCCGGTTCCCTTGTGATGGTCCGGGTCGTGGTGGTACTTGCCAAGTTTCTGGTTGGGACCATGTGTTCTTAGGTCTGTTCTGGATGTACAACTCCCTATCAATTGTGATTTTCCACTTTAGCTGGAAGATGCAGTCAGATGTTTGGGGAACAGTATACCCAGACGGTACAGTAGACCATATTACTTATGGCAACTTTGCACAAAGTGCAATTACTATTAACGGTTGGTTGCGTGACTTCCTGTGGGCGCAAGCTTCTCAGGTACTCACATCCTACGGTTCAGCTCTGTCTGCCTACGGTTTGTTGTTCTTAGGGGCACACTTTGTTTGGGCATTTAGCTTAATGTTCTTGTTCAGTGGTCGTGGCTACTGGCAAGAGTTGATCGAGTCTATCGTTTGGGCTCATAATAAGTTAAAGGTTGCTCCAGCAATTCAGCCACGCGCTCTAAGCATCGTTCAAGGTCGGGCAGTGGGGGTAGCTCACTATCTCCTGGGCGGAATTGTCACAACCTGGGCATTCTTCCTGGCTCGAATAATTTCAGTAGGATAAGAATGCAATAGCGTTTTAAGATTCTTGCTTGGGGATTGAATTATCCTCAATCCCCAATATCAATCTAAAGATTCTTCAGATACACGCGAGACATTAAATAAAATATTTATGGCCACAAAATTCCCAAAATTTAGCCAAGACCTGGCACAAGATCCAACCACCCGTAGGATATGGTACGGGATAGCTACAGCTCATGACTTTGAGACCCATGATGGTATGACTGAGGAAAATCTTTACCAAAAGATTTTTGCCTCCCACTTCGGCCATCTAGCAATCATTTTCCTCTGGACATCCGGTAGCTTATTCCACGTTGCCTGGCAAGGAAACTTTGAACAGTGGATTAAAGATCCTCTAAATATACGTCCAATCGCCCATGCGATTTGGGACCCTCAATTTGGTCAACCTGCAGTAGATGCTTTCACTCAAGCAGGTGCTTCTAACCCAGTAAACATAGCATACTCTGGTGTTTACCACTGGTGGTACACCATCGGCATGAGAACAAATGGAGACCTATATCAGGGTTCTATCTTCCTCCTGATCTTGGCATCCATCATGCTGTTCGCTGGTTGGTTACACCTCCAGCCCAAGTTCCGTCCTAGTCTCGCTTGGTTCAAAAATGCTGAGTCCCGCTTAAATCACCATTTAGCTGGTCTGTTCGGTGTTAGTTCCTTGGCTTGGACTGGTCACTTGGTTCACGTTGCAATTCCAGAATCTCGCGGACAGCACGTTGGTTGGGATAACTTCCTGACAACTATGCCTCACCCAGCAGGTTTAGCTCCCTTCTTCACAGGAAACTGGGGCGTTTATGCTCAGAATCCTGATACTGCTAGCCATGTGTTTGGTACTTCAGAAGGTGCAGGAACTGCAATTTTGACTTTCTTGGGTGGTTTCCATCCTCAAACTGAGTCCCTGTGGTTGACTGACATGGCTCATCACCACTTAGCGATCGCAGTATTATTCATCGTTGCTGGTCATATGTACCGGACTAACTTTGGTATTGGTCACAGCATCAAAGAAATGCTTGACTCCAAAGCTGGTTTGGTAGGTGGTAAGAGTGAAGGTCAATTCAACCTGCCTCACCAAGGGTTGTATGAAACTCTCAACAACTCTCTACACTTCCAGTTAGCTTTAGCATTAGCTTCTCTGGGTGTAATTACTTCCTTGGTAGCACAGCATATGTATGCTTTGCCTCCTTATGCTTTTATTGCCAGGGATTATACCACAATGGCAGCACTTTACACCCACCACCAGTATATTGCTGGTTTCATTATGGTAGGTGCATTTGCTCACGGTGCAATTTTCCTAGTACGAGATTACGATGCCGAGCAGAACAAAGGCAACGTGCTGGATCGTGTATTGCAGCACAAAGAGGCAATCATCTCTCACTTGAGCTGGGTCTCTCTATTCTTGGGCTTCCACACTCTCGGTCTTTATGTCCACAATGATGTAGTGGTTGCTTTTGGTACTCCTGAAAAGCAAATCTTGATCGAGCCTGTATTCGCTCAGTTCGTTCAAGCTGCTTCAGGGAAAGCTTTATACGGCATGGATGTGCTGTTGTCTAATTCAGACAGCATCGCAGCTACAGCTTGGCCTAACTACGGTAACGTTTGGCTACCAGGCTGGTTAGATGCTATTAACAGTGGTACTAACTCTCTATTCTTAACCATCGGTCCTGGCGATTTCTTGGTACACCATGCGATCGCTCTAGGTTTGCATACCACCACTTTGATTTTAGTCAAAGGTGCTTTGGATGCTCGTGGTTCTAAATTAATGCCAGACAAGAAAGACTTTGGTTACGCATTCCCTTGCGATGGCCCTGGTCGTGGTGGTACTTGCGATATCTCTGCTTGGGACTCCTTCTACCTCTCTATGTTCTGGATGTTAAACACCATTGCGTGGCTAACGTTCTACTGGCACTGGAAACACCTAGCTGTTTGGCAAGGTAACGTTGCTCAATTCAACGAATCTTCTACATACTTAATGGGTTGGTTCCGTGATTATCTGTGGTTGAACTCTTCCCAGTTAATTAACGGTTATAATCCTTATGAAACTAATAACCTGTCTGTTTGGGCTTGGATGTTCCTCTTCGGACACCTAGTTTGGGCAACTGGTTTCATGTTCCTCATCTCTTGGCGTGGTTACTGGCAAGAGCTAATTGAAACTATTGTTTGGGCACATGAGCGTACTCCTCTAGCTAACCTAGTTCGCTGGAAAGATAAGCCTGTTGCTCTTTCTATCGTTCAAGCTCGTGTGGTAGGTTTAGCTCACTTCACAGTAGGCTTTGTCCTCACCTACGCTGCCTTTGTGATAGCCTCTACTGCTGGTAAGTTTGGTTAATTTCTTGAGATTAGCAGCAAACCTAGTTTAGTAGGTTAATTAAATTCAACCTCCTGCCTTTGGTAGGGGGTTTTTTTTGTGGAAAATATTAGGACTGGGAGAATAGGGCACACAGGGATTTGGCCACGGATGTAAAGATTAACTGATGGGATGAGTTGATAGTCTTAGGTTTTACAGTTTAAGCCAGGGACAGCTATCAATCTTGCGATCGCCTTGCCAATATTTTGAATCTGTTCAATTTGTCCGGGAGTAGGTCCGAAACTAAGGCGGTTAATTAAGTATAAAATTTTTATACTCGTTCCTTGCGATCGCTGTTGACTTAATTAAATTCAAAAAAAATAAATGGTTAACAAACGCAAATCACTTCCACCTTCTCTAACAATAAAACTAGGAAAATGGGTTTGGACAAATCTCTGGCAAATAATGATGTCAAAACTTGCCCCACGCAATAATTCAGGAGAATATATTCGCCCTGCTAGTCTATTTAGAGAAACAGTAGGGATACAAGCAGAAAACAAATATCAACCAGCTACTAAACGCTATCGTCTATTTGTAGGGTTGGGTTGTCCCTGGGCACATCGAACTCTGGTGGTTCGATCGCTCAAAGGTTTGGAAGATGCTATTCCAGTAACTATTGTTTCTCCAGCAGGCGATCGAGGTATTTGGGTATTGGAAGAGGAACAGGAAGGATGTTTTACTCTACCGGAATTATATAATTTAGCACAGCCTGGTTATAATGGACGTGCCACTGTACCTGTGCTATGGGATGAGCAGACAAAAACTATTGTGAATAATGAGAGTGCAGATATTATTGTGATGCTCAATGCTGAATTTGATCGGTTTGCCAAAAATCCTCATCTTGACCTTTATCCAGAACAATTAAAAACCAAAATAGACGAGTGGAATGACAAAATTTACCACACAGTTAATAATGGAGTGTATCGTTGTGGGTTTGCCCAAACTCAGGAAGCTTATGAAAAAGCTTGTAAGGAACTATTTACTACTTTAGATGAAATTGACAATACACTTTCTGGCAGTAAGTATCTTTGTGGTGAGACAGTAACATTAACAGATGTACGTTTGTTTACTACATTATTCCGGTTTGATGTTGTTTATTATGGTCTATTTAAGTGTAACTTGCGGCGAATTCAGGACTATCAATATTTAAGTGCTTATCTACGAAATTTATATCAACTTCCTGGCATAGCAAATACTTGTAATTTAGAAGCAGTTAAACGAGATTATTATGGTAATCTTTTTCCTCTTAATCCTGGTGGGATTATTCCTCTAGGTCCAGATTTTAACAATTAATAATTAATAATTAATAATTAACAATTACCTCTCCTTCAAATTTTCCCCTGTTTACTTATCTCTGTAGGGACGTTGCATACAACGTCCCTACCTACTTCCCCTTCTGGGAGCAGGGCTGTTTCAAAGTATTGTAGATTAACGATGAGCGAGAGAACGGGAGATGAGGGAGTCTTGGAAGCTGTGAAATTTACCAAAATTTGCTGATTTTTCAGCCAATAAGCGTCCCTTTTGCTCTGACTAAAATGGTGAAAAGTCAACTTAATATCATAAATTAAAAGCCTCCATCCCCGTGTCTCCGTGTCACCGCGTCCCCGTGTCTATCGAGTTAGTCCATAGGGTGACTGTGGCCTTTGCTCAGAGAAGATTATTTCCTTATGCTAAGGTCTAATCGTGTTTACTTTTAAGTTTTTTAGTAAAGTAAGAAACGACTTTGAAATTCACTAGCAGGAGTCGAACTTTGCACAACGAAAGTCTGTCAGAAAATTTATCATTAGTCCAAGAAACTGTTGCGGATGACATTCCTGAAGCAGTACGAGACCCTCAAAAGGATGAAGAAATTATTCCAGCTCAGTCTCAAAGCAAAAAATGGATGTGGGGTTGGATAGGAATAGTTGTAGTTGTGGGAGCAGTTAGTCTGGGATTACAACTTCAATCTAATCTCAATCAAGTTAATGCTTCATCAACTCAAACTGAAGTTGATAATGCAAATACTGTAGCTACATCTTCTGTGAATGAAACTCCGATAAATGAACTAAAAAAAGATACTTTATTAGATTTTCCTTACTCGCAAGTATCAGAAATGGAATTAGAGTATATAACTTCTGATAGTGAGATTAGATTGCAAATAAATGCAGTGAAAAAATTTAAAAAAATGCTTTATGCTGCTAGAAATGATGGTATTAATTTAGTGGCTTTGAGAGGGTTTCAGTCTAAGTATGAATTAAAAGATTGGGCGAGCAATACTAATAATATTGAAGATAATTATACAAATAATGCCAATCAAATTTCACCTTTAAGTTATGGGGAATATGTAACAGGTTATGCTGTTGATATTGGAGATGGTAATGCACCAGCAACTAACCAAAATGTTGAATTTGAAAAGACAGCAGCTTTTCAATGGCTACAAAATTATGCTGCTTATTTTAGCTTTGAAATGATACCTGCTGATGATGAAAAAGATATTGGTTATGAACCTTGGCATTGGCGTTATGTAGGCGATCGCCATAGTCTAGAGACTTTTTATAAAAATCAACCTAATATAGTTTCTGAAGAGTCAGAATTAATTTTAGAAGATACTGAATTGATTGAAGAAGGAAGAAGCAAGAAGGAAGAAGAAATAGATGGAGACTCAAATATGAATCAATTGTAAAAACCGTTTATACGGCGGGGTATTAAACCCAAAAGAAAAAGATAACGAATAATTATTATTGTTTTGGTTGTTAAATACTTGGTAAACTGCTTTGCTAAAGTTAATTGTGAATAGGAGTCAGGGTCGTAGTTGAATAGGGGATGTACAGGAGCTAAAATGATTGAGAAAAATTGAAAATATCAGTTGCTTATCAAATATTGATAATTTAATTGAGTAATCATCAATGGATTGTATTTTTGCAGGGGATTTATCGAAATGGAAAAAATTAATAAAGTGGCAATTGTGGGTGGAACTCACGGTAATGAGTTTACAGGTATATATCTTGTTAAAAAGTTTGAAAAATTTCCTGACTTGATTAGTAGAACTAATTTTGAAACTCAAATATTATTTGCTAATCCTCAAGCATTTGAACTGGTGAGAAGATACGTTGATACTGACTTAAATCGTTGCTTTAAACTCCAGGATTTAGAAAATCAAAACAAGACTAACTATGAAGAAACTAGAGCAAAATTTATTAATCAAATGCTAGGACCAAAAGGGAACCCTAAGTTTGATTTTATCTTGGATTTGCATACCACCACTGCTAATATGGGATTAACAATAGTTTTAGCGAATAATCATCCCTTTAACCTCAAAACTGCTGCTTATTTAAGTTCAGTTGAACCAGATGTTAGAGTTTATAGCTGGATTAATCCAGGAGAAGAAAATGCTTTTGTAAATTCTATTTGTGAATTAAGTTTTGGTATTGAAGTAGGTCCCATAGCTCAAGGTACTCTCAAAGCAGATTTATTTCAGAAAACAGAAAAATTAGTTCAGGCAAGTTTAGATTTTATAGAAAATTTCAATGAAGGTAAATTGAATCTAATTAATCAGGATATTATAGTCTATAAACATCTAAAAGTTGTAGATTATCCTAAGACTGAAGATGGAGAAATAACAGCAATGATTCATCCTGAGTTACAAGGGAGAGATTATGAACAATTAACTCCAGGTGAGCCAATTTTTTTAACCTTTGATGGCGAAACAATTTACTATGAAGAAGAAATTCCTACATGGCCAGTTTTTATTAATGAGGCGGCTTACTATGAAAAGGGAATTGCTATGTGTTTGACAAAAAAAGAGAGAATTACATTTTAATTTCATCATCAAACACGCATTTGAATCAGTTATCAGTTATAAGTAAGTGGCTCAGATATGAAAGTATTACTAATTAAATTAATTAAAGGCTACAAAATTTTCATTTCACCAATGTTACCTCCATCCTGTCGTTTTCAACCTACTTGCTCAGAATATGCGATGGAAGCGATAGAAAGATTTGGGATTTTTAAAGGCGGTAGAATGGCAATTATGCGAATTTTACGTTGTCATCCTTTTCATCCTGGTGGTTATGACCCAGTTCCTCCAAGGGAGTGTGAGGACTGTGGGGAGTAGGGGAGTGGGGGAGATTAGATACTGAAGTAATTATAGAATAAACAGCCTCTTATACCAATTTGAAAAAAGAATGTTACGAATAATAAGTGCGATAAAAAGATTTTACAGTAAATGTTCCTTTGACAAAAAAGATAATTTACACCCTAAAAATCGTATTAAAGCCATTCATTATGACTCCTGACTCCTGACTCCTGACTCCTGACTCCTGACTCCTAATAAATAGCCTAGCTATTTGTAGCAAACATTTATCAAATTGGTATTAGACATCTCCTGCAAAAGAGGGAGGAGTTGAAATCTCCTTTTAGTTCTGGAATGCTCTGCAAACGAGGGAGTCTCAAAAAAAATCTACCGATCGCTGACTGCAGACTGCTTCTTTAACCAACCACCCCAAGGACTAACTTCAAGTACCCCTGTCGGTGTCATCACCACCCGGAATATTGCAAAAGACTGTTTCTGACTCGTAACTTCAGAATTAGCACTATTTAACAACTTGGGTAAAGGTGTGTGTTTACTATAATATTGTGCAGGTTCATTCATCGGTTCTAAGCTAGCGATCGCTCCATCCCCATTAACTTTTACCTCAAACACTAAATCTTCATACCATACTGGAGTCTGTTGCCAACTTTGGTCAATTTGGTCATATAACTTTTGGTTTAACTCTTCTAACTCAGCTATATCAGTAATCTCTGAAACAGAAATTATATCTGCTTCCTCTTTCACAATAGATGGGGGAGTTGTATTCTGTAAATCGTTACTACTAAAGTCAGATACAGACCACAGTTTGATAGTTCTATCAGCACTCCCACTGGCAAGAGTTTGTCCATCAGGATTAAACTTTACCGACCAAACAGCTTTAGAATGATCTGTAAATGTTTCTAATAATTTTTCTGTATCTACCTCCCACAAATGAATATTTTTGTCATAACTGCTGCTAGCAAGAGTTTTGCTATCGGGACTAAAAGCAACAGACAAAACTGCTTTGTCGTGTCCTTCTAGAGTGCATTGTAGTTGACCAGTGTCCATCTGCCATAACTTAACTTTTCGGTCTTGACTACCGCTAGCAAGAATTTTACCATCGGGACTAAAAGCGATCGCCCAAATTGTGTTTGTATGTGCTGCCAAGGAGTGGAGTTGTTTACCTGTATTCAATTGCCAGGTTTTGATTTGACCATTTTTACCTCCACTAGCAAGCATCTCTCCATCCTTGCTCAAAACTAGAGATGTGACAGGAGCTGAATGTTGAAAACGACCCTCAACAGAACCAGTGTTAAGATTCCAAATTTTGATCGTGCCATCATAACTACCACTAGCAAGAGTTGTTCCATCAGAACTTATAGCTATAGCTTTCACATCATCGGTATGACCTTTGAGAGTCTGGATAAGAGTTCCATTTGCAATATTCCAAAGTTTAATGCGGTTATCCCAACTACCACTGGCAAGAATTTTACCATCTGGACTCATCGCAAGAGATTCGATCGCATCTGCGTGAGCATTGATAGTATGTAGCAATTTACCATTGCTTAAATTCCAAATTTTGATCGTGCCATCATAACTACTACTGGCAAGAGTTTTTCCATCAGAACTTATAGCAACTGCATACACCCATCCTTTATGTCCTGAAAGGGTTAGAGAGGGTAAAGTTCTTTGTTCAGATGGTCGGACAAAGTTTGTGGTTGATATGGATAGCGATCGCCAAGACCACAGTCCACCAATAGTTGCTAAAGTAGTTGCTGCTATCACTGTAGAATATTTTCGACACTTGGGTTGAGCTAGCATAAATTTTAATCCTACCATTGATGATTACTTGTTGAAAAAATTTCAAATTACTGTTTATTTTTGACTTAATTTACACCCTTATATCTGATTTGTAAACTGAGTTGAAACTCCTTTCTAGTATGGGTTTGCCGAAAATTATGTCCTGGGAGCTTAGATAGTTTCAAACCCTTACACTGTAAAGTATTTATCCTCTTAATATTTACTTGATAAATCAGCTCTTAGTTTTTGTCAGTTTTTTTCTACGCTCTATACATCTTCTAACAATAAATAAAACTGTTATAGTTGTTATGCCAATCATTCCTAATGGGGTGAGGTAGCTCCAATGACCCCACATTTTGTCTATGACGTGCCAGACTAAGAGGAACATTGCTAGATATGTTAGTTCATGTAATTTCTTCCAATTTTTTTTCATTCTTTTGATACTCCAATCATTGGAAGTAATTGTTAGTAGTGTGAAAATAATGAAAGTTACGACTCCTTGTATATATATCCAATAAGTTTGGATGTCAAAAAAATCAAAGTTTCTCTTGCTCACTAGCAACATTCCATGACCAAAAGCAAATAGAAAAGCAATTACACCTATTTGACGACGATACTTCAGCAATATTTTAGGAAATTCTGTTTTTTTTGTGCTCGGAAACACAATTCTCAAAATGCTTGGTAGTAAGGTAATTACATAACATACTAATGCTAATAAACCTAAGTAGTTAGCTACTGGTGCTGTATCCATAATAGTCTCTCCTTTAGTTACTAAATTTTATTTACAGTAAATTCCAAGTATATGAAGTACAGAGATTAACAATTAAATGAATGCAAGTGCGACCATCTTGCCCGCGATGAGTGTACCTCACGCTTAGTGGAATCTGCTGTAAGTGAGATTTTTTTGCTCAGTTATAGAAATATTTACAGCAGTTATTTTTCTCTAGTAAAGATAATTTTTATATCATTTTTTAGAAATGATCTTCGTAGAATTACCAGGCTAAATGATTACACCCAATCTAAGAGATATTCCTGAGAAAAATATTGAAAATTAGATTTTTTTTAATTCTAGTTATTAATTGCTCAATTCAAGCAGAAAAAGCAACTACTAACATTTTGAATATTTTGAAATTGATTACCCACGATAATATATTCAAAATATAAAACATCTATTCCGGATAATTAATTACGATCAAATTAGAGTTCTAAATCTCTTTAAAATATGAGTCATAATACTCAGGCGTTAAGTTTATTTTTTCACTGATTAATGTGATCAAGCCTCATTATTTTTATTGGTAATTATGAAATATAGGATCTGAAATTATAGTTATGTATTCAGAAGAATCTTTCATAAATTATTTACCTAAAATCATCGGTATTTTCATGATTTTTGTGAGTTAATCTTTGAATTGAAGAGTAATTATGTAGAAGTAGTAATATTTGTCTGTACATACTTTTCATAGTCTGGTGAGAAACTGCAAACATTGCTACTTGTATACTACTATCAGACCGCTTTGGGGTGTACTATTAATTTGTGCCATTTTCTAGCTCCTAATAATGTTCAGCTTAGAGTTTTTCTTGTTGTCTAAGACGATATATTTCTGAGTTTTCAAGGGTTATGCAAGTTGTGAAACTGGCAACAAATAATTTTAACGAAAGCTATATTTATACACCATTGCTGATTCATCCGGAAAAATAATCTGGGCTTTGTCATGGCCATCAATATCAAGCAACTATGTTGATTTACGTGGTAAAGGTCGAGTTTGGGATAATGGTCTTAGATATGAGTGGATTAACGGCCGTCATGGTGATTGGGGAGATAGTCATGGTGTTAGTGTTGTTAATGTAAATCCCCTAGTCGCATTATTTTATATATAAAATTTGAATACAAAAAAACTAATCCATGAAAAATATAATTATCAACTCTAAACCAGATAAAGTCAGACATATTCCTATCACTTCAATGCAAAAATATTTAGTGAAGGAATATTACTTAATACCCGGTTACGAAAAGTTTCGCGAAAATCACAAAAATGTAATTGCTCAGTTAGAAACTATCCTAGAAGAAAAAGTGGATAATTTTGACAGCAGCATTTCAACAATTAAAAATTACCTCTATTTAAAATAAGAAGATTGACTAAAATATTTTTTTTATCCTTGTATTATACTATTTTCAAAAAAGAATGTTACGCATAATTTGAGTAATTAGGGCTTGCTGATTAAATATAAAAGCATTGACATATAAAGACAAGTGCCTTTTTGGGAACGAAAAAAGTGCGCCTGTTTCAGTCTAAAACGCTCAAAAAGTTAGTATTTTAGGCGCATAGTTGGGCAGAAAAATCATTCTTACAAAACGCCCGCTCCTACTTCCTCGCTCCCGATCCATTTCTCCCCTCCTGGGAGGGGGAGGGGCGAGGGGTGGGTTGTCTCCTGTCTCCTGTCTCCTACCCCTACTAAAATACTTTTTCAGCAAACCCTAATTAAAATACTTTTTTGGAGATGTATTTGTGACTAAAAAGATAAGTTTTGACCTAAAAAATTATATCGAAGTCATTCATTCTGACTCCTGACTCCTGACTCCTAAAAAATAGCCTAGCTATTTGTAGCAAATATTTATCAAACTGGTATTACAACAGTCCTTAGCCTAGTGAAATAGAGGCTTTAAAATTTAATTATTGGTAATTTTTAGATCGTATATTCAGGAAAACCAATAAAAATTTTGTATATTATCTTTTTCTTTATCTTTTGATTTTGGGTTTAATACCCCGCCGTCTACAAGGTTTTGGCAATTGGTTAGGGTTATAAGACACGAAATGGCAGGTCGAAGACTATCCCCATCGACCTTTTCTTCCTTCCTTCTTCCTTCTTCAAGTGCTGAAAACTCACCGTCATTCGTACTGTCTACAATTGGTTAGTGTTTGTAGACACAGAGCTACTTCTTTTAGTAGGAAAGCCCACTTTTTCCAACTTCTTTTTTCTTCAATACAAGACCAATATTCTGATTCAACCATTACTATCAATTCAAAATTTACTACTAACTTCAGCAAACCTAGAACAATTAAAAGCATCTAATAATCGAGCGGATTTATTATTCCAAATCAAATCAGCTATTAATAGCGCTGTGACAGGTGTTAATAAAATTCCATTCCGATAATGCCCAGTAGCAATGGTCAAATTATCATAATTACTTGTTCCTAATATTGGCATTTCATCAGGAGTATTAGGACGAAAACCCCACCACAATTCTAATATTTTGTAATTTTTTAAACTCGGATATAACCGAATAGCATTTCCTAATAATTCTTGAATTCCTGCTGCTGTATTTCCCTCTGAAAATCCGACATTTTCATTTGTTGCACCTATAACTATTCTTCCATCTTGGCGCGGCACAATATAACTTTCTGTGCCAAATAAAACTTGCTGTAAAGGTAGATTTTCTCTAGCTATATCTGAGGGAATTTTTAACGACAACATTTGCCCCTTTCTAGGAAATACAGGAATTGGTAATAACTCCTGAGACCATGCACCTGTAGCTAATACATAATGTTCCGCTTGTAATTCACCTATTGATGTTTTGATGCTTTGAATTTTACCTTTTTGACGAATTATTTCTATAACAATTCCTTCAAGAATATCAATTTTTAACTCTTTAGCTGCTGCAATAGTTGACTCGTACAAATAACGATTATCTACTTGCCCATCTTCAGGGTAAGACCAACCCCCAATTACCTCTAGACCTAATCCTGGTTGATATTGATGGATTTCTGCTTGATTTAACCATTGATAATTTAGGTTTTGTAAAGCATAATTTTCCCTGTCTTTTTCTGCATAAACTGGGGCTAAAATTCCACAAGGCCAATAGCCAGTTTTTATACCACTAATTGATTCTATTTTTTTTACCCATTCTGGATATAATGCCCGACTTTTTAAACATAAATCTAACATTTTACCAGGGGGAATAGCTTCTGCTTGAGGAGCTAACATTCCAGCAGCAGCATTTGTCGCTGTTTGCTGAAAATCACGGCTAATAACTGTTACTTTTGCCCCTCGTAATGTTAGTTCTATTGCTATTGATAGACCAATAATACCGCCACCAATAATTAGGATATTGCTTGATTGATTCATTTTCTAGGTGTTGCTGAATTAGTGTATTTAATTACTTAGGAATCAGGAGTCAGGAGTCAGGAGTCAGGAGGGAAGAAAGAAGAAGAAAGAGGAATGGAAGGAGAAAGTTTTTTGTTTGCTGGCGTACAACTTTCCTATCTCCTGCGGAGAAGCTACACTAACGTAATGCTACGCCAAACGTTAACGCTAGGCGACATAAAACGCGTCAGCGGAACGTAGTTTTATCCCTAATTATCCGGACATGATATCATACTTCAAATAACCAATGCCATTTTCTCAATAAGGATAAATAAGGAGTAGTGAAGAAGGATGCGATAAGATTTTTTTACTGATAACTGAAATGACATGAATGTATGGATAATTATTGGCAACATTTTTTTAATTCTGTACTTTGATTATATTCAAAGATATAACAGTCGCCACTATAGTTAGAACATCGGATAATTATGATGATTTATTACGCGAGCAAGATGCTCGCACTAATTATCAAACATTAACCTAGCGGTTGCTATAAATAATATTTTTTCTATGTTTTTATTATCAGAGAATAATCCCAAATCATTTGTAAAAAACCAAAAAATAGCTCAAAAGTCTAAAACTTTTATTCCTAATATGTCCGTTTTTGGCAGATGTTTTCAGTAATTTTTTCAAGGTATATTCTATCCTTCAGGAGTCCAAACAATTTCTGAACCTTGCCCCCAAAAACCATTATATTTAGTTACTTTTATATCTCCTAAAACTTGTACTTGACAAGACAAACGTTTACAAGAATTAGGAGAATGAGGAGGCATAGAAAGTCTGGCTTTTTCTCGCCATTGAGATGGAGAAACTTCTCCTTCTATTACCACTGCACAAGTGCCACAAGTACCAATACTACGACAGTTAATAATTGAAGCATTGCCATTATAGACATCAATACCATTTTTTAGTAAAACCTGACGCAAATTTGCACCACGATCGCAAGTTATAGTTTTACCTTGAGCCTGAATCTTAACCATAACAAATTATTTCTTGAAGAAGGAGACAGGAGACAGGAGACAGGAGACAGGAGGAAAATTACATGGGGATTCTAACCCCAAGTAATTTTGAACACCGTGTAGACGGTGGGGTATTAAACCCACAAAGAAAATGATAATCTTGACCTATATTAGTTATCTATGTTAGCAGTTAAAAGTTAAAAGATAAAGTAAAAAATTAGTGAAAAAGTAGGATTAATTATAAAGTTTAAATTAAGTTGAAAAATTATCTGAATTTCTAAGACCCCTAGTAATAATGAAAAAACTCTGGATCTACGATACAACTCTACGCGACGGTGCCCAACGAGAAGGACTATCCTTATCCCTAGAAGACAAACTACGCATCGCGCACCAACTCGACAGCTTGGGGATTCCTTTTATTGAAGGAGGTTGGCCAGGTGCGAATCCTAAAGACGTACAATTTTTCTGGCAACTAAAAGAACAACCTCTCACTCAAGCAGAGGTAGTCGCATTTTGTTCAACTCGTCGTCCCGGAAAACAAGCAGCTTCTGATACCACTCTGCAACCCATTTTATCTGCTGGTACGCGGTGGGTGACAATTTTTGGCAAATCTTGGGATTTGCACGTTGTTGAGGGGCTAAAAACTACTCTGGAAGAGAATTTGGCAATGATTGCAGATACGATTTATTACCTCCGTAGTCAAGGTCGTCAGGTCATCTATGATGCGGAACATTGGTTTGATGGTTACAAAAATAATCCTGACTATGCTTTGCAAACCTTAGCTGCTGCAACTAATGCTGGTGCGGAATGGTTAGTTCTCTGTGATACCAATGGTGGTACTCTTCCCCACGAAATTACTCAGATAGTAGCAGATGTTTCCCATGCTTTGCCCACTGCAAAATTAGGCATTCACACTCATAATGATTCAGGTACTGCTGTTGCTAATGCTTTATCTGCTGTCAGAGAAGGAGCGAAGATGATACAAGGAACTATCAATGGTTATGGGGAACGTTGCGGTAATGCTAACCTTTGTACTTTGATTCCTAATTTACAAATCAAGTTGGGTTATGATTGCATTCAGGCGCAACAACTGGAAAAACTGACTCAGACCAGTCGCTTTATTAGTGAAGTTGTGAATCTTGCTCCTGATGACCACGCGCCGTTTGTGGGTTTGTCTGCTTTTGCTCATAAGGGTGGTATTCATGTGTCGGCAGTGGAACGCAACCCACTAACTTATGAACATATTCAACCGCAACAGATAGGGAATAGTCGTCGCATTGTGATTTCTGACCAAGCAGGTTTGAGTAATGTGTTGGCAAAGGCAAAAAGTTTTGGTATTGAGCTAGAGCGTCAAAACCCTGCTTGTCGGCAAATTCTGGATAGTTTAAAAGAGTTAGAAAATGAGGGATATCAGTTTGAGGGAGCAGAAGCTAGTTTTGAGTTATTGATGCGAAAAGCTTTGAAGCAAAGGCAGCATTTCTTTGAAATTAAGGGTTTTCAGGTTCACTTGGATAAGGATGGTGAAAAAGTTAGTAATTCTCTGGCGACGGTGAAAGTTACTGTTAATGGTCAGGATATTTTGGAAGCTGCTGAAGGAAATGGTCCGGTTTCAGCTTTAGATGCTGCTTTGCGGAAAGCTTTAGAAAATTTTTATCCAGCGATCGCTAATTTTTATTTGACTGATTATAAAGTGAGAATTTTGGATGGTGGTGCAGGTACTTCTGCTAAAACTAGGGTGTTAATTGAGTCTAGTAATGGTCAGCAACGGTGGACGACTCTTGGGGTTTCTTTTAATATTTTGGATGCTTCTTATCAGGCGGTTGTTGAAAGTTTAGAGTATGGTTTGATGTTGGAAAGTCAATCTCAAGAAACTGCATTAGGTGTGGTTTTGTAGTAGCAGAAGGAAGAGGGAAGAGGGAAGAAGGAAGAGGAAAGAGGGAATAAGGAAAAATCTTACTTTGTCTGAGTTTTAAGCTTTTGACCTGTCCTAACCTTTCCTTCGACTGCTATAACTCAGACCTACCACCTAAATAAGTGCGTGTTCCTGCAAAACCTCCAAAGGTACTACTTCTAATGCTTTTTGATGAGTTCCTGACAAAACTACTGGTGGTGCAACTCCAGAATCTAGAGCTTCTTTCCAACGAGACGCACACAAACACCAGCGATCGCCAGGTTTTAAACCAGGAAAAGAATATTCTGGTCTAGGTGTACTCAAATCATTACCACGACGCTTAGTAAATTCCAAAAATTCTGCTGTCACTGCTGCACAAATAACGTGGGAACCAAAATCTGATGGTCCAGTCTGACAAAACCCATCCCGATAAAATCCAGTCATGGGAGAAGTACAGCAAACTTCTAGCTTTTCACCTAATACATTTAGTGATTCTATCATTTTAAAATAGTTCCCCTTAATTTAGTTCAGTTTTTCAGTTTACCAGAGAGATTCACTTTAGTACTTTGGAAGAGAGGGAGTAGGGAGTAGGGATTAGGGAGTAAGGGGAAAGAATTGATAATTTCTGTGCGATAATTAATTTGATTTTTTATGATCACCAGATGTCTATTAAATAGGGTGTTTTGATGGGCGATCGCTACTTTTTTGTCCTGTTCAATAGATATCTCCGGAAAAGAGGGAGTAGGGGGAAAGAATTGATAATTTCTGTGCGATAGTTGATTTGATTTTTGGCGTTGGTAATTTGAGGCATGATATCATGTCCGGATCAGAGCGCGATAGAAGTCCATGACCTTTACGCGACCAAAAAACTTTCTCCTTCTATTCCTCTTTCTTCTCTCCTGACTCCTGACTCCTGTTCCCCTCCTGGGAGGGGGAGGGGCGAGGGGTGGGTTGACTCCTAAGTAATTAAGATTAATATCATACACGCGCTTTACCAACGCTAATTTTTTATTATCGGAGATTCCTAATGAGGCACACCTATCTTTGATTTCTATTCTATTCCCTATTCCCTGTTCCCTAAAAAAAACGAATTTTGTACCTCACTCTTTTTGGGAATTGCTATAGCTCAAGTCTGATTATTGATTTGCTACTTGAGTTTCAACTTTCTCAAGTATTTTTGCACCTATAGCTTCTGGAACACGAGTATACTCAAGAGTATTGTTCAAGTTTTGACCTTCCTGTAAAACCCAATTGACCATTTTCTTAACTGCAGTTGCTTGATCTGAAGTCTCATAATTTTCCTTAACTAATAACCAGGTCACTCCAACTATGGGGTATCCATCATCAGGGTTAGCTTCGTTAGCAGGGGTAAAGTCTTGATAAAATCTCAGTCCGGATAATGCAATATTCGCCTCTTCGAGAGTAGGTTCGACAAACCGACCCTGTAGGTTCTCCAGCATTGCTGTTGACAGGTTGTTTTGACGAGCAAAACTGTCCTGTACATAACCGATCGCCCCTTCAGTTTCTTTCACTAAAGCAGCTACTCCATCATTTTTGTCACCTTTGAGGGGATTTTTTGGCCAATCAGGTTTTCTGGATGCACCCACTTCTCGACTAAATGTTGGACTTGCAGCACTCAGATGCCTGGAGAAAATGAAAGTTGTACCACTACCATCAGCTCGTACTACAGTTTTAATAGGTAAGTCAGGTAGGTCAACTCCTGGGTTGTCTTGAGCAATTCGGCGATCGTTCCATTTAGTAATTTTACCTGCAAAAATATCTGGCAATACCAACTGAGATAGTTTGAGTTCAGTAACTCCTGGCAAATTATAAACTACTGCTACAGCACCTCCTGCGGTAGGTACCATAACTACTCCTTTTGGCATTTGTTCTATTTCTGCTGCAACTGGTGGCGCATCTGTACCTGCAAAGTCAACGGTATCTGAAATAAAACTCTCAATACCTTTGCCACTACCCACAGAATTGTAATTTACTGTAATTCCTGTATCTTCTTTTAATTTTTGAAAGTAACGCTCATACAAAGGAGCGGGGAATGATGCTCCTGCACCTTCAATAGTTTGGGCGATGACTTCACCAACAGTGCCAAGTGAAAGAGTAACTGCTGCAACTGTAACTGTTAGAGCATGGTGCCAAATAGTTTTTAATAAAACCATATATGAGCCTCCAGAAAAATCTAATTATTTATAAGTCTCTAGTTTATTAATATCTCTAGATAATAACGAGGATAGAAGTTTGAATACAATAGACTTTATTTATCTTACTAAATCTTTATATTACTATATATTAATATTTTTACATAGACACCATAGACGATAATTTAATTAGATAATATTGTCAAGATTTTGCCAAAATTTTAATCTCTTGTTAACCTTAGTCAAAAACTTTTATTCTGTACTCTCTATTACCTGACTAAAAAATATTTTAGCCTGAAACTAATAGACATGTCCAAAAATCAAAAATAAAATCAATTATTATCCATAAATTATCAATTATTTCTCCCTATTTCCTATTCCCTGACTTCTGCCAGAAGTCTAATAGTTCTCCAAATCAACATCTTCATCATCTAAACTGTAGTTATTATTATAGTTCAAGATATTAGGATATATCGACAAAATATGAACAGTCAATATATATTTATGTTGGTTGGATTTTTATTAGCATCATATTCGATTGTAGCTAACGATGCTATACAAACCCTTGGCACATTTTTAAGTTCTAATTCTCAGCGCCCTTGGTGGGTATTATGGCTGTTTATTTGCTCCGTTTTGTTAGTAGTTTTTTTCTATGGCTGGATTACTAATGATGGAGATGTAGCTTATGGGCGTTTGGCAGAATTTCCTTTTCCTGAAAATTTTAGTTGGATTTATATAGTTCCTCCTTTCGTACTTCTATTTTTAACAAATTGGGGAATTCCTGTTAGTACCACTTTTCTAATTATCACAGTTTTTGCTCCTAGCAATCTCATCAGTATGCTGACTAAATCATTTTTTGGCTATGGGTTAGCTTTTGTCACAGCTATACTTATTTATAAATTCATCACTAAAGCTTTAGAAGAGAAATTTCTAAGTACAGCAGACAAAGAAGCACCAATTTATTGGGTGATTTTGCAGTGGGTATCAACAGCATTTTTGTGGAGTCAATGGTTAATTCAAGACTTGGCAAATATCTTTGCATACTTGCCACGAAATCTTGATGCTTCAATGCTATTTTTTTCCATGTTTGTGATGTTAATTTTACACGCAATTATCTTTTACAGAAATGGTGGTGCAATTCAACATATAGTTACCAGTAAAACTAATACTCAAGATATTCGTTCGGCAACAATTGTAGATTTGATTTATGGATTAATCTTATTATTATTTAAAGAATGGAGCAAAATGCCGATGAGTACAACTTGGGTATTTATCGGTCTTTTAGCTGGAAGAGAAATAGCAATAGCTCACAATTTCCAAAACCGCGAAATGAAGGATGTAGGTAAGATTATTTTTAGTGACGCTTTAAAAGCTTTTGCTGGTTTAGCGGTTAGTATTGTTATTGCCTTTGGACTTCCTTTTCTAGAAAAAATGATTAGCAATTAAGTTATGGCAGGGAACAGGGAATAAGGAATAGGGAATAGCGGTTCGACCCCCCAGGTTGTGGCAAGAAGTCGGAACGAAGTGCCACCAGGTTGCGCCTGAGTCGGAAGTTTTGCTAGCAAAATAATCTCAAATTTCCTGCCAAAACTTTGTTGAAGAAGGAGACAGGAGACAGGAGACAGGAGACAGGAGGAAAATTACATGGGGATTCGCTCCCCCAAGTAATGCGTGAACACCCTGTAGACGGTGGGGTATTAAACCCACAAAGAAAATGATAAACTATCCAAATGTGAAATCATCAGCGTCACACACCGAAAATTAAAATCTAGATGGTGCGTTAATGAAATGTAACGCACCCTACTGGACTTACTGACTCCTCAGAAATAATACCATTTCTCAAAAACTTTTCTACATTTTGTTGAGTAGGGGACCCACCCCTAACCCCTCCCAGGAGGGGAAATAGGGGAGTGGGGGAGAAGCAAACATAAGAATAATTAGGAGGTATTCGGAAAAATTGTCCCAAGATTGTTCTGCTAAAGCGGAGATTTGCGTCATAAATGGCCATTCGCCCCTACAGGTTTTTGTTTATGACGTGAGGTCATCAACCTGAAAAGCGCTGTATAGCATTCTAAGCAAAGATTAGGACATATTAAAAGCTTAAAACTCAGATAACGCAAGATTTTTCCTTCTTGCTTCTTGCTTGTTACTTCCTTCTTCTGTTATAAACCAAAAATAGCCGTGAGGAGTGAAATAGATGAACAGACCTGAAGATAAAGATGCCTTATATATATTAAAAGAAACAAGTCGTACTTTCTATATTCCTATTAGTCAATTACCATCTGGGCTAAAAGAGGCAGTTACATCGGCCTATCTTTGTATGCGTGCCATTGATGAAATTGAGGATCATCCAGATTTAGATAGCTTCACGAAGGCAAAATTGTTGCGAAAGATTAGTTTACTTTTACAAGAAGGAGTTAACCATTCAAGTTTCCCGAACTTTTCCGCAAAGTTAGACTTGAATATGACTAACCTACCAGAAGTAACAAAAAGAGTAGGAGAATGGGCAATACTGGCTTCAGATACAATAGCACCCAGGATCTGGGATGTAACAGCAGCAATGGCAGACCGGATGGCTTATTGGGCTGAAAATAATTGGGCAATTCACACTGAATCAGATTTGGATCGTTACACTTTTAGTGTGGCAGGTGCAGTAGGTTTATTACTTTCCGATTTATGGAGTTGGTATGATAATACTAATACTAATCGTACTCAGGCAATTGGATTTGGCCGTGGTCTACAGGCAGTAAATATTCTTCGTAACCATTCAGAAGATTTAGTTAGGGGCGTAGATTTTTTTCCTAACGGTTGGGTTGCCAAGGATATGCAAGCTTATGCTCAACGTAATCTATTATTAGCTGATTCTTATACTAACTCTCTTCCTTCAGGACCTGCTCGAAATTTTTGCCAAATTCCTCTGACTCTTGCTCATGCTACTCTGGATATTTTAACTATGGGGCAAGAAAAGCTGAGTCGTTCGGAAGTGATGGAATTAATTTATCGTTGCAATAATTCTGCTTAATATTCTTGAGTGTCTTATGATTGCTCAATTCCAGCCAATTAAATATCGATATTAGATAATTTGGATACAAATTCCATGAGAGTTTAGTAGTATCTATAAAAATATAGTTAAGTGCTAGACAGTACAAACTTCTGGGAAAAATTATTACTAGCTAAAGCTTTCGGCGCTCTCAAGGTGACAAACCATATTATATATTATAGAAAGTTTATTTGCTGCAAGCCCTTTTCAGTAACACTTTCAGCTTTGAGATTACAGTACTTTGCGCGGATGGTGAGGTATACTTGAAGACTAATCTCTCTTCCCTATTTACTAAGGAATGAGGATTTATTAACTTCCAAATTTCCTGCACAGAAGCATTTGAGTACCATACTCCTAGCCAAAAACTGTGGATCTTATTTAATTCTCATTTCTAAGGCAATAAAACTTTGTATCTAACTAACTCTGAAACTCCTGTAAGTAATATTTTTAGAATAACTTTGTAGTCTTTAGTCTGTAAGGTAGGATTGCTCAATTCCAACCAATTAAATATTGATCTTAGATAATTTGGATACAACTTCCATGGGAGTTTAGTAGTATCTATAAAAAATAGTTAAGTGCTAGAGAGTACAAACTTCTGGGAAAAATCATTACTAGCTAAAGCTTTCGGCGCTCTCAAGGTGACAAACCATATTATAGAAAGTTTATTTGCTGCAAGCCTTTTTCAGTAACACTTTCAGCCTTGAGATTACAGTACTTTGCGCGGATGGTGAGGTATACTTGAAGACTAATCTCTCTTCTCTATTTACTAAGGTAATAAAACTTTGTATCTCTACTAACTCCGAAACTGCTGTAAGTAATATTTTTAGGTAGTTGTGTAGAAGTAGTGATTTGTGCATTTTTACTCCTTACTGTGAAAGGATTTTACTTATAAATATCACTACATCTACAGGACTACCTATTTTTAGAAGAACTTTGTACTCTTCAGTTAACTGCTAAAACTCAAAAAAATATCTCGAGAAAAAAAAATTAGCGATGCTAAGTAACATTTCTGAAATCAAAATTCATCGAGTACGAATGGCAGTTGCCTTGGGTTGGTGTGTACTAATTTTTTCACTATTCTACGATCCAATATCCAGTAAGCTAACAGAACCTTCCAATGCATTAAGTCCGTTCAAAATCAATCCAGAAAACTGCGTCCTGCTACAAGGAAAATGTATTGAAGAGATACCCTATGCGATGGGAGCTCCTCTTTTTTGGGGTCTGATCGTGCCCTGTGGTGTCCTGATTTTATTTGTGTTCGGACACGAATTTTGGCGCCGAATTTGTCCTCTCTCCTTTATTTCGCAAATTCCTCGTGCATTAGGATTGGAACGTAAACGCAAGCGCGTCAGTGGAACAGGGAAAGTGCGTAAGGAATTGGTCAAAGTTGCCAGAAATTCATGGCTAGCTCAGAATCATCTTTGCCTACAATTTGGTCTTTTATATGTAGGAGTCTGTGCCCGTATTGTGTTTGTCAACTCTAATCGTTTGGCATTAGGCTTGTTTCTAACCTTTACCATTATCGCAGCACTAACGGTTGGTTTTCTCTATGGAGGTAAGAGTTGGTGTCAGTATATTTGCCCAATGGCTCCCGTACAAAAGATTTATGGACAACCAAGAGGAATATTCAACAGTACAGCTCACAAAGGCGATCGCAAACCCGTCACCCAATCTATGTGTCGTACAGTAACTCAAGAGGGTAAAGAATTGAGTGCTTGTGTTGCCTGTACAACCAAGTGTATTGATATAGATGCTGAATCTGCCTATTGGGATGAGATCGAGAGCTATAAGCAGCAATGGCTCTACTATGGCTATATTGGCCTTACAGTTGGGTATTTTGTTTATTACTATCTTTATGCTGGGAACTGGGATTATCTTATATCGGGAGTCTGGTCTCATGAAGAAAGTCAACTGGCAGATATACTCAAACCTGGGTATTATTTATTAGGTGAGCCTATAGACTTTCCTAAATTACTAGCAGTACCCGTCACTATTGGTCTATTTATCTTTGGTGCTATAGGTATTGGTTGTGCCTTGGAAGATCTTTATAAAGCCTATCATAAGCGCCATCACAAACATACTGACTCCCGAGTCATTCGACATCAAATGTTTACGTTGTGTACGTTTTTCATTTTTAATTTTTTCTTTATTTTTTCAGCGCGCGGTTATGTTAAGATGTTACCATCACCTCTGCCTAGTCTTTTCCCGGTTTTTATAATGGTATCTAGTAGTTTGTGGCTTTATAGAACTTGGCGGCGCACTCCAAGTAGTTATCAACGGGAAAGTCTTGCCACTCGATTGCAAAAGCAGCTCAAAAAGCTGAATTTAGATACTGCGAAGTTTTTGGATGGACGATCTATTGACGATCTTAATGCGGATGAAGTCTATGTTCTTGCTAAAGTTCTGCCTGATTTTTCCCAAGAAAAACGTCTGCAAACTTATAAAGCGATGCTGCGAGATGCCATTGATGAGGGTTATGTAGACCCTGCTAATACTCTGGAAAACTTCAAGCAAATGCGGCAAGAACTGGGTATTTCTGATAAAGATCACGATACCATCTTAGTGGAAATAGGCCAAGAATATCCCGAGCTATTCGATCCTCGTAAGCCACACAATAGAGAAAACTCTCTGCGGTTGGAGAGCTATCGAGAAACTCTTCTGGAAATTATCTTACATTCTGGGAAAACTCACCCAGATCGAAACTGGGTTTCTGATTTGATGAAAGCATTCTCTGAGCAAACATCCAATGAAGTGTTAGAAGACCTTTTGAAAAGTTTATCCCCAGAAGATCGCAAGCTAGTTCAAGAACTTCGCCAAGAATATAGCATTACTAAAGATGACGAAGCAGATGCTCTTAAACACACTGACTCCTATCAGTTGTGGAAGACGATCGCTGAAAGTCTTGGTTTCGTAGAACACATTATTTCTGTAGAAGAAGAGCAACTCTACAGAGTTTTCCAATATATTGATACAGATAGGTCAGGATATATAAGTTTAGATGAGTTACAAACTTATATTCGTAGTATCGATACCCATATTAATGATGTTCAAATTGAGAATATGATGAAAACTGCAGACACAAGTGGTGATGATCTAATCAGTTACGAGGAGTTTCAAGCAGTCTTTAAATCCTTGAGATCTCAGACAATCTGAGACAAATAGTATCTAATTGTGTAAATCAATTTCCGAAACTGCTGTAAAATTATGTCAATAAAAATGTTGGGTTAAGCATTAGCATAACCCAACTCCTTGTTCTCAGAAATTATACGTTGATCGGAACCTTATCTTGAGATTAATTATTGCTGTAAGCAAATTCTGGAAGTTGCTCTTTAGCAGCTCCAGCAGATGTAACTTTTACCTCTCCATTTTCATCTAAATCTACATAAACATTTTCACCATTCTGAATTTGACCAGCTAATAATGCTTCTGCCAAAGCATCCTCTAACAAATGCATAATTGCGCGACGCAGCGGTCTGGCACCATAACTAGGATCAAATCCATCCTTAATCAAGCGCTCCTTAAAGCTGTCACTGAGTGTCAGAGTCATATTTCGTTCGCCCAAACGACTGAATACTTCTCGCAGCATAATTTCTGCAATTTCTTTCACCTCATCCTTATTCAACTGACGGAAGACAATAATTTCATCCAGTCGGTTGAGAAATTCTGGGCGGAAATACTGCTTGAGTTCCTCATTGACTAAATTGCGGATACGGTTATATTGAGCTTCTTCTTTATCCTCAGCAAACTCAAAACCTAAACCACCGCCACCTTTCTCGATGACCTTAGAACCAATATTAGAAGTCATAATGATTAAGGTATTTTTAAAGCTGACTACCCGTCCTTTAGCATCAGTGAGACGACCATCCTCCAAGACTTGCAACAAGAGATTAAATACATCTGGATGAGCTTTTTCAATCTCATCAAATAGTACCACGGTATAAGGGCGACGACGAACTGCTTCTGTAAGTTGGCCACCTTCGTCATAACCAACAAATCCTGGAGGTGAACCAATTAATTTAGAAACTGTATGACGTTCCATGTATTCTGACATATCTAGTCGAATCATGGCTTCCTCAGAACCAAAGAAATAAGCAGCTAAGGCTTTTGTTAGTTCTGTCTTACCAACACCAGTTGGACCGGAGAAGATGAAACTAGCAATGGGTCGGTTGGGGTTCTTCAGACCAACACGAGCACGACGCAAAGCACGAGATACTGCTTTAACAGCATCTTCTTGACCAATGAGACGTTGGTGCAGAGTGTCTTCCATGTGTAGTAGTTTCTCAGATTCAGATTCTGTCAACTTACTCACAGGTACTCCAGTCCAAGATGCCACAATATGAGCAATATCGTCTTCTGTCACCACAGGAGTAACTTTGGCTGTTTCTTCTTGTTTATCGGTATCGCTCTGTTCAATTTGTGCTTGAATTTCTAGTTCGCGATCGCGCAATTGACTAGCTTGCTCAAAGTCTTGTGCGCGAATAGCTTCTTCTTTATCTTTTGTCACTTTTGAGATTTCTCGCCTCATATCTTTCAACTCTGGTGAAAGCATAGAGTTTTTGACCCTAACACGAGACCCTGCTTCGTCTATCAAATCAATTGCTTTGTCTGGTAAGAAGCGATCGCTAATATATTGGTCTGATAGTTTAGCTGCTGCGGTCAAAGCTTCATCAGAAATTATCAACTTGTGGTGTTGTTCGTAAGCAGAACGTACCCCATAAAGAATTTCAATTGTTTCCTCCACAGTAGGTTCGCCCACTTTCACAGGTTGGAAACGACGTTCGAGAGCAGCATCCCGTTCAATATGCTTGCGATATTCATCCAGAGTAGTTGCCCCAATACATTGTACCTCGCCTCTGGCCAAAGCAGGTTTGAGAATATTAGCAGCATCCATACTACCTTCTATGGCACCAGCACCCACAACAGTATGAATTTCATCAATTACTAGGATAATATTGCCATTAGAGCGGACTTCATCCATAATCTTTTTCAGTCGTTCCTCAAATTCTCCTCGGAACCTGGTACCAGCAATTAAGGAACCGATATTTAGACTCACCACCTGTTTATTTTGTAGAAGATCCGGAACATCTTGGTTAACGATACGTTGAGCTAATCCCTCAGCGATCGCTGTTTTTCCGACCCCTGGTTCGCCAAGAAGGACAGGATTATTTTTTGTCCTCCGGCCTAAAATTTGAATCATCCGTTCAATTTCTTTTTCCCGGCCCACGACTGGGTCGATTTTACCCTCTGCTGCTAATTTCGTCAGGTCTGTACCAAATTCTTCTAGAGTTACAGCTTTCTTATTGCCAGAATTAGAGCTTCCAGGAGAAACTGCAGCAACTTCTCCAAGGGAGCGAATTATCTGAGTCCGAATTTTGCTTCTATCAACTCCCAAATTCTCCAATACTTTAGCCGCGACTCCTTCAGAATCTTGGAGCAATGCCAGTAGCAAATGTTCTGTACCGATATAGTTATGGTCTAGTTTTCTTGCTTCTTCTAAGGATACTTCCAACATCCGTTTTACCCTGGGAGTAAAAGGAATTTCTGCCGGAGTAAACCCAGACCCACGGCCAATTATTTGTTCGACTTCGTTCCGAGCATCTTTGAGATTTACATCATATTCTTTGAGAACTTTAGCCGCAATACCTGTACCTTCACTAATCAAACCCAGGAGGATTTGTTCTGTGCCCACAAAGTTATGTCCAAGGCGACGGGCTTCTTCCTGGGCCAACATGATCACTTTAATTGATTGTTCTGTAAAGCGTTCAAACATGGTTACTTTTCCTTACATATTATAGTTACAGGGGATATGTCCCTCCTGTAGTTTAATTGTTACCTAGTTTTAAACCACAATTAGGCCATAAATAGAAACTAATGTAAATTTTTGTTTACTGTAACTAATTTAGCGTCGTAAAAGTAGGAGTGCCTAGTGAGGAGAGCCGTAACCGAAAATTAACTGAGGATCAAGAGGCCAAAAGTAGCTAGTCTTTTTTTGAAATATTTTCTTAATAGTACCACTTGGGAAAAAAGTTGACACACATTGACATAATATCTGGCGTTCAGGTATGCAGGTATAGAGATTCTCCTGAAACTAGGATTCTTGGTTCACAGAAAAATTGTATCCTTTGAAATCTCGTATAATATTATCCTTTTCTCAAGCCGTTATAGGGACATTCCATGGAACATCCCTAAATTTTTATCTACAGGACTTACGCAAAAGACGAATTTTTGATTTTTTAATATTAATTTAACTACATAATAATCATTGATTATTTACTGGAAAAATTAAAATATTTAATTTGCACAAATACTGAAAATTTTTAGCAGTTTAAAGTTATGTTAATTTATAATTAGACTAACCAAAAAATCCCTGAAAACAGACAGCATTTCCTATCAACACATTACCTTGCTTAACTTGAAAACAAATATTTTCAGGAAACTTTTCTATAGCATTTTGCCAACGCACCAAAGCCAAATTCCAATCTGCCAAACTATGAGTTAATCTCGCATAACCCTCATAACCTTGAGGTTGATTTGGAAACTTTTCTATTAACCTTTTAAAAACTGCCTCAGCCTCATCAAACCGAGATAAATTTATCAACATATTACCTTTTTGAACTTGGAAAACGATATTTTCAGGAAACTTTTCTATAGCATTTTGCCAACGCACCAAAGCCAAATTCCAATTTCCCCAACTATGAGCAACTCTGGCATAATCCTCATAACCTTTTGGTAACTATGGATAATTTTTTTTAGTTGTTGAAATACCCTTTATGCTTCCTCAAATTTACTTAAAGTAATTAAATTATTGCCACAAGTACGATAAATAGGCATCGGTTGTTGGGGGTTAATAGTTAATGAATCAAATTACTATTTCTCCATACGCAATAGTCAATAAAATTCGATATACTCAACTGAAACTTAACAAATAAATAGAATTAGCAAACTTATTCCCACTCGATAATTTAAGGATTCAAAAAATCTAAATGATTCCCATGTTTTGCCCGTAAAGAAGCGGTAGAACCTTGCAACTCTAACTTACCATTATTCAATAAAACAATCCATTCAGCCCGACTAATTACCTTTGGTCTATGACTAATAAAAATTGTTGTTTTACCCCGTCGATGCAACAATAAATTCTCCAAAACTTCCGCCTCACTCACAGGGTCTAAACCAGAAGTTGATTCATCCAAAATTAATACAGCAGGGTCATTAACCATAGCTCTTGCTATTGCCAAACGTTGCCTTTGTCCGCCAGAAATATTTGCTCCAAATTCTCCTAAAACTGTTTGATACTTATCAGGTAAACGACTAATAAATTCATTTGCTCCAGAAATTTGACACGCTTTAACGATTTGTTCAAAAGTTACTCCAGGCACTGCTAGTTGAAAATTTTCAATAATCGAACGACTCCAAAAATGAGCATCTTGAGGAACTAATACTACCTGTTTTCTAAAAGAATCTATATCTAAATCTTGCAGATTATAAATCCCAACCTGAATATTACCAGACTGCACCGGATACAAACCAGCAATTAATTTTGCCAAGGTACTTTTACCACAACCAGATTCACCAATTAAAGCGATAGATTTACCACCAGTAAATTTCACAGAAAAATTTTCTAATAAATCAATTCTACCAGCGTAGTGAAAACTAATATTGGAACAAATAATATCGGCTTTAGGACTAATTTTCGCATCGGGTTTTTGATGATTTTTATCTACTTCTGGTGGATAATCAATTACTTCAGAAAGTCGTTTCGTAGCAGTCTGAACTCTGGTCAATTCATCCATCAATCCTACCAAAGTAGTAACCAAAGTTGACACATATTGATTCATAGTAATAAAAGCCAATAATTGACCAATACTTAATTGTTCGGCGATGACTAAATTACTGCCAAACCATAATAGAAAAATATTCGCAATATTACTAACTAAACCTGAAAAAGTATCATTCACAATCCCAATTTGAGTAGTTCTAAAACTCAAGTTAGCCAACTTACCAAACCTGCCTTGAAATTCCTCCCAAAATTGAGGAGAGCTGGAGGTAGTTTTCAGAGTCATTGCTCCCTTGAAAGTCTCTACTAAGACACCCTGATTTTCTGCCTCCAAAGCAAATAAACTTCTAGTTTTTTGCTGCAATATCGGCAATAAAGCAATAGTTGATAAAGTCATAATTACCGCCATAAAAACAGCAACTATACTCAGGGAAAAACTGTAAATACACATCACAGTCAAAGAAACCAAAGCAATAAAAAATTGACTGGGCAAACTGACAATTACTTGAGAAACCAACTGATTAATTTCTTTAATATCCGTCAACCTACTAACAATTTCACCACTGCGTCTCGTCTCATAATACTTCAATGGTAAACTCAAAATTTTTCGCCCAAATTCCATCACCAACCCCAATTCCAAACGTTGGGCAAAATGAGCAATCATATTAGATTGAACTAATTCCAAACAACTGCTAAAAACATTCATCACAATCACAGCAATTACCACACTGGTAAGTAACTGAAAATCTCCCCTAACTAGCACATCATCAGTCAGAATTTGTACCAAAAAAGGAGAAGCAATAGAAAGCAAACCCAAGACAATATTCAGCAGAAAAACTTGAATAATAATTTGCCGATAATACCAAACTCGTCTGAGCAATCTGCTAATATTACTGACTTTTTCATCAGCTTCAGAAAAGAAGCGTTTTGCATCTGGTTCTACTAATAAACAAACCCAATCTCCCCAGGCTTCAGCTAATTCTTTTTTTGATAAAAAACGAACTCCAAGAGCGGGGTCAGCAATAATATATTTATCTCCTTGTTTGCCATACAAAACCACCCAATGATAGCCTTGCCAATGAATAATTGCGGGTAAAGGGGCACTTTCAATTTGGTCTAAAATTCCTGGATTTGCTTTGACAGACCTAGCATTAAAACCAATACTATCTGCACCTTGTTTTAAACCTAATAATGTAGTTCCTTGTTGATTAGTACCGATAGTTTCTCTAATACGATTTATTGTTAAATTACGACCATGATATTTAGCAATAGAAGCCAAACAAGCTGCCCCACAATCTTCTTCACTTTGCTGTAGAATTAACGGATATTTATTAACATTATTTATTTCGCGATCGCTAGATGCTTTTGGTAATATTGGTACTGGTACTATATCTAACATAATAATTTGAATTTTTAAATTAAAAATAACGTAAGCATTCAGCGGTCAGCTATTAGCTATCAGCTTTATTAGTTTTAAGGGAGCAAAAAGTAATTGAGAGACTTCAAATAATTAAAAGTATGGGTAAAAGTCCATTAGTCAACCTTAATAGTCTATCAAACCACATAGTTCATTAAAAAGCTGTTTGCGTAGCATTCCGCAGGAAATGCTTACAAAATAACTATACTGATGATTTATTTCACCCCAAATAACTACTTCTGTTGACTAGGGAGTAAATCAGAAAAAAACACCCATAAAATTATGGATGCCTCATTTAATTAAATATCAATCTAAAGTTATAATTTCACCATTACTGAATAATTAATAATTAAATAATTCTGGTTGGTAATTATCAATTATCAATTATCCATTATCAATTAATGAAATAGCTTTTAGTAGCAGCCACGACCACGATATCCACCATAACCATAGCCATAGCTACTACGACGGTAACCATAGCTTACAGAGCGACTGTATCCATATCCATCATTGTAGTAGCGAGGGCGACCGTAGCCATAATATACAGAGCGACCGCGACCGTAACCATCACAACCACAACCACCATTAATAGTAGCAGATTCTTCAGTGGAAATATCGGAAAATAGTTCGTTGTTTTGAGTGTCTTGCATGATTTTTTTTCTCAGAGTTAATTAGATCGACAAGCTAGTATAAATTTATGTTCATTTATTTAACTATCTTGTGATGTATAGTCTATTCTTCTTGAAGTGAAATGCAGCTTCAGGATACTTTTTTAATTTCTGTATATTAGTTTTTGTTGGACTACAGTTTGTTTGCTATTGTAGGTGAGAAAATAATCCTAAAATTAAAATAAATAAAATTTTGTAAATTTTCTGGATAACAATGTTGGAATCAATAAATTCAATTACTAAGCCATAGAAGTAGGTTGGGTTGAGGAACGTTAGCGGAGCTTATCCGTTAGGATAAACCCAACATAATGTGTTTTTGTAGGATTTCACTTTTTTGTACTCAACCTACTTGTTATCTTATTATCTTGATTTTTGTAGGATTTCACTCCGTTCTACCTAACCTACTTGCTTGTTATCTTATTATCTTGGTTTTTGTTGGGTTGCGCTGCCGCTTAACCCAACCTACAATTTATTCTCTACCAATATTGCTGTCAAAAGTAAGTCTTTCTGAAGAACCCCACATTTTGTCATAAATTCCCGCTTTTACATAACGATGAAAACTAGAATATTCCCAATTTTTCGGAGCAGTTACTAATCCATGATGTACTGGATTATAATGAATATATTCTATATGATTAGCAAAATCTAAATATCCTTGAATTTGATGCTCCCAAAACCTGCGTTGCCAAACAGCTTTTTCTCCTTTATATTGTCGAGATGTTGAAATTTTTCCCTGATATTGAGAATGGTATTGACGACTAAAATAACTTTTAATTAACCGCCAACGAATCGAAAAATTTGCATCATTTTTAGGTAATGTCCAAAGAGAATGAATATGGTCTGGCAAGATGACAATAGCATCTATTTTAAATGGATGTTTTTGCATAACATATCGAAAAGCTTTTCGTAGTAAATCTATATTTTCAGGTTCGCACAAAATTTTCTGGCGGTTGTATGTCACTACTGTGAAAAAATAAGTTGCCCCTGGTGTTTTTGCCCGACGATATTCCATAAAGTTTTGTAGTTTTGTAGGTTGGGTTGAGGTCACGAAACCCAACATTATCTTGGTTTGTGTTGGGTTTATCTTACGGATAAGCTCCGTTAACATTTCATTCTACCCAACCTACTTCTTATTTTATAACCTATTATGTTGGGTTGATACTGCGGATAAGCTCCGCTAACACTCCGTTCTACCCAACCTACTTGTTACTACTCACACCTTCAATTTCCTCATCCGCTACATCATATAACTCCCTCAATTTCTGCAACTTCTCTTCATCTGTTTGCCAAAAACCGCGTCCGTTCGCTTCCAACATCCGCCCAATAATATTCCGAAATGCTTCCGGGTTTGCCTCCCGTAATTTACGCGCCATCTCTGCATCCAAAGCATAAGTCTCGGCAGCACCGTCATAAACCCAATTATCAGCAAAATTAGCTGTACCGCCCCAACCTATCAAGGCGGTCATCCGTTGGGAAATCTCGTAAGCTCCTCCACTACCTTGATTTGCCATTGCTTCTGCCCACTTTGGATTCAATAATTTTGTGCGATATTCCATCCGCAACAAGTCTTCTAATTTTCGGGGGGTGGTATCTTTGGAGAAACTTTCGACGAAACTCGCACTTACTTTTTTACCCCGTTGTTTTTCTGCTGCTAATTTTAATCCACCAGTATTAGCATAATATTCCTGAATATCTGTCAAACCATACTCCACCGAATCAATTTCTTGTACGATGCGATCGCAACCTTTCAACAATTCCTGCAAAATTTCTGGGCGTGCCTCTCCTTTATCTTTGCGTCCGTAACTGAAGACATTTCGCCCTTGCCAAGTATCGCCTAACTCATCCGCTGACTCCCAGTTACTATCCACAACTCTGTCATTCACCAAGGAACCAAAATCACCAGCAGGATTAGAAAATAACCGCGCCGAAATATTTTCTACACCTTGCGCTTGCAATGCTAAAGCGTGTTTGCGGATAAAATTTTGTTCTACGGGTTCGTCTGCGGTTGCTGCTCGTTGGAATAGATCGTCTAATAATTCAATAATATTGACAAAACTATCCCGGAAAATTCCTGATAAATTTCCTAAAATATCGATGCGGGGATGACCAACTTCAGCTAAAGTCTTTAATTCATAACGAACGATGCGACCCGTACCTTCTTTTACTGGTTCAGCACCTACTAATTCTAATAAAATTCCGATTGATTCACCACGGGTTTTAATAGCATCTAAACCCCATAACATTACTGCTACAGTTTCGGGATAATTATTATTTTCTTCGAGATGTTGATTAATAATTTTATTGGCAATTTCTCGTCCTCTTTCATAAGCAGCAGGAGAAGGCATTCGATAGGGGTCTAAAGCATGAATATTTCGACCAGTTGGCAAAACTCCCGGACCATCTCGTAATAAATCTCCTCCTGGGGCAGCAGGAATATATTCTCCATTTAATCCACGCAAAAGATTAGTCAATTCATCAGTATTTTGCATTAACAAATCCCCAATATTTACCACACTTTGCTTAACATCATTATCCGAGTCTAGCTCTCCGATTTTTTTACCAAAATAAGCCTCCAAATAAGATTTTAATTCCTCCTCGTTTGGCACTTCTCCCAAAGTATGTAAACCAGAAGAAAATAATCTTTGTTCTACAACCTGCAAATATTCGTAAATTTCCACAAAATAGGGATTAATCACATCTTCACTAAACATTCGCACATTTTCCGCAGTAAATTCAATCCCTAAATTTTTGCCATACTCAAACGGACAATCTGAATTTAAACCAGTATCAAAAATCTTCTTAAAAATCGATTCCCGCAACCCCGAATTTTTCTGGGGTTCTTCCCGATATTCAGAAATTAACTCTCGCAAACTCACCAATTCTTTATATAAACCAGCCCGACCATAAGGAGGAATGTTATGAGAAATTAACACCCCATAACCCCGACGTTTTGCCAACATAGATTCTGAAGGATTATTAGCAGCATATATATATAGATGTGGCATATTTCCTAATAGAATATCTGACCAAGAATAGCCAGTATTTCCCAAAGGTGAACCGGGCAACCATTCCACAGTTCCGTGCATTCCAAAATGAACAATTGCATCAGCTTGGAATTCATTTTGGAGCCATTTATAAAAAGCTGCATATTGGGGATGGGGTGTTAAATCTCTTTCAAACATTAGGCGCATTGGGTCGCCAGAAATTCCCAGGGGTGGTTGTACGCCGAGCCAAATATTTCCTAATTGAATTCCGCCAATATGGAAATTTTCACCATCGGTTTTTATGCCTGTGCGGGTGAGATTTCCCCATTGTTTTTCGATGCGAGTTGTTGATAGATACCCTAACCATTTTTCGAGACTTTTAATATTAACTTGGTTGTTATCCTCCCTCGTTCCCCCCTTTGAAAGGGGGGAGGTAGGAGTAGTGTTTTGCTTTTTGGAAAGGGGGGAGGAATAGGAAGAATAAATTTCGTCTGCTTCTTTAATTTGACGAATAAGTTCTTCCCCATCTTCGGGAATTTCCCCAACGTTGTAACCTTGCTCTTTCAGAGCGTGGAGGAATTTGAGGAGCGATCGCGGCACATTTAATAAAGCTGCTGTACCTGTGGCACCATAACCGGGAGGAAAACCATAGAGAATAACAGCTATTTTTCTTTCTGCGGGAGGTGTATGACGTAGTTTTATCCAATTTTTGACTCTACCCGTGAGACGTTTCACTCTTTCGGGAATTAAATAAATATCTTCTCCCACTAAACCACCCAGGGGAACGGGGTCGATCGCTCCATCTAATTCTGGCAGTGCATATAAAACCACACTTTGCAAACCGCCCACACCTTGCCGCGTCCAAGAATGGATGTCTTGAATGAGTAGAGGTGCTGCCACAAAATAAGGGACATTTTTGGCAGTGAGAATACGTTGAGAAACTTCCACCTGTCGTCCTGCTTCCATAGAACCCGCAGGACCACCTACCAACGGAAAACCAATAGTTGAAACCACTGCATCAACTTCCACTGCTTCGGGAGAAAGCGAAAGTATTGGTTTAGTGACATTATACTTCTGACTTCTAACTTCCAACTTTTGACTTTCATCTAACTTTTGATCTTTGACTTTTAACTTTTGACTTTCAACAGAATCATACTTTTGACTTTTGACTTTTGACTTTTGAATTTCATAACTTTTGACTTTTGACTTTTGAATTTCATCTAACTTTTGACTTTTGACTTTTGACTTTTGAATTTTATCAAACTTCTGACTTCTGACTTCTAACTTCTGACTTTCAAAAGCGCTGGTCATCCAGTCTCTGACGGCGACATGACCTTCAACTCCGTTAATAAATACAGGTAGAGGTGTCAAACCTGCTTCTTCAAATTTGCGGATAAGTTGAGGAATGTATCGTTGTTTGGTAATGACGTGTTTGCGGTAGAGCAAAATTCCAACAACTGGAGTCGGAGAAGTTTGTTTTTGTTGGCGATACCATTCCAGATATTTTCGCGGAGACTCAAAATAACCCTGGTAGTCTGGATGTAGCAAACCCATATTCGGAGTTTCCACTGGTGGGGGTATTTCCCCAACTTTTAAATCTAAATATTTTTCTGCCAACACCCAACACATCGCAGCCACATTTTCTGTACCACCTGCATTCCAATAAGCGTAAATTATCAACCAGTTACGCAGGTCTTGCACTTTTTTCACTGGTACAAATTTGAGTAATTTCGGACCTGTTTTCAGGAAACTGATATAACCCGCAAGTTTGTCTTCCTCTCTCCCGCTGGAAAATTTGCTGAGAATAAATTTGACTGGTTTTGGCATTCCTTTCGGTTGGTCGCCGATCATAAATTTCCCCAATTTTGTTAATGCCATCAATTCCAATGCTGACTCAAAAACAAGACGAATAGGAATATTTTGTACTCTTTCCCGCAACCACAAAACTTGATCGTAGTCGAAAAGGAGACTGCCGAAAAACACATCAGCATTTTCTAAGGCAGTCGCGACAGTTTCCGGTTCTTGGGAAAGAGCGCGATCGCTAAATACTTGGATATCTAAATCTGGACATTGGGAAGTTGCCAGTTGAGCTGCTTGACGGTATAAACCTGCGTTAAAAGATTCAAAACCAGCGATTAAGACAATGCGTTTCATGGCCTAATTTTAATAAAAGTTACTATACTATTAGGGTAACGAAAAAAGACTAATTATTAGACTTGTCACTTTATAAGGTAAAGTATAGAGTTAGTAGAAGCGATCCCTAAAATATTAACTAAATCCTAGCTAATAGTAATATCAAATCCTGTAGCATCGATGTTATTCAGTATTAAAGAATTGTAGGGGCGAATGGCCATATGGCCTGACGGCTTTTTTCCTCTATTAAGCGACAAGTCTAATAAAAATGTTCTATTGAAGCGATCCTGAATTTACCGAATAATTAAGGTAAAAATCCTCTCCTTTAAAGGAGAAACAAGCGGTCGTTCGCGACAGCGGAACGGAGTTCTCTCTTCGCAGCTTCCCGTAGGGTGGGATGGCGTACTTCGGAGCGGCTCTGTCACTCTTCGGGTCTCCTCGCTGGCCTCCAATCGACCAAGAGAAGAAAAAATTTTCATAATTAGTCAATCCTCTTCTTTTCAAGGAGAGGTAATTATTAATTATTAATTATTAATTATTAATTGTTGAAACCTACCACCTAAGTCTCTAGGGCGAGCAAATATTTACCCACCCTACAACTTTTTAAGAAACCTTAAACCGCATCTGAATCATCCTCCAAATTTCTCCAATCCACAATACAATAGAAGTACCTCCAATAATTACCAACCAATCTCTTAAAGATAAAGGAACTGTTCTAAATACAGCTCCACCAAATTGCACCATCAAAATTTGTCCTACAAAAATAAATGCTGCGATCGCGATAAAACTGCCATTTTTACTAATATTAGAAAATGCAGATTCTTTTAAACCAAAACATTTGGCATTAAACATATTCCAAAACTGCAACATCACAAATGTGGTGAAAAATAGAGATAATTCATAAGGAGTTACTACTCTATCTTTCTGGATATAAAGTAAGAATGCGACGAAAAATACTAGGAATACTGCAGCTACCGAAAAAATACTCACCATCATTGGTTTGGAAATAATAAAATCTTGGGAATTTCTAGGTGTATTTTCCATCACTTTTGGATTGGGGGGTTCCGTTGCTAAAGCTAAAGCAGCAAAAGTATCCATAATTAAATTCACCCACAATAGTTGAATTACCGTAAACGGTAAATTAATCCCAATAAACGGACCCAACAAAGCTATTCCACAAGCAGCAACATTTATTGTTAACTGGAAGAGGATAAACTTTTGAATATTTTGGTAAAGCGACCGCCCCCACATCACGGCATTTTCGATACTGGCAAAAGAGTCGTTCAAAATAATGATATCGCTTGCTTCTTTTGCAACAGAAGTACCGCTACCCATGGACAAACCTACCTGCGCTTGATTCAAAGCAGGTGCATCATTAGTACCATCACCCGTAACTGCCACAACTTCCCCGCTAGTTTGTAATAACTGGACAATACGTTGCTTATCCTGGGGACGCGCTCTAGCAATCACTTTAACTTTTTTCAGTTGTGCCAAAACTACTTCATCGTCCAGGGAACGTAGTTTACCACCAGTAATACAATAATCATTAGGATCGTCCTGACTTATAATACCGATTTCGCGAGCTATTTCAACAGCAGTCAGACGACTATCCCCAGTAATCATCTTGACTTTTACCCCAGCTTTTTGACAGATTTTAACTGCATTTGGCACCTCTTCTCGGACTGGATCGGCGATCGCCACAAAACCCAACCAAATCAAATCGTGATATTGTTCGAGTTCTTTTCCTTGTTGATAGTCTTGAGGGTCTCGAATATAGGCAAATCCCAAAGTACGTCTACCAATAGTTTCATACTGATTTAATTCTGCTGCAATGGATACTCTTGTAGAATCTGCAAAAGGTTTGACTCCCTCCGCAGTCATAATTTGATGACAACTCGCTAGCAGCAATTCTGGCGCACCTTTAATATGGAGTATTTTGTCCCCTGTTATGGAGGAATTTCCCATAGTTGCCATGTACTTTCTGTCTGCTGAAAAAGTTAACTGACTAACAATATCAAAATCATCTCGTTTATCAATGTAGTCAATATTATTTTCCTCCAACCACAATAGCAAAGCACCTTCTGTATGGTCTCCCAGAGGAATAGATTCTTCACCTTTTTTGTATTCTAAGTTGGCCGTACTATTGCTACAAATTGCTTCTACTATAATGTTGTCAGCATTGAGAGTCTTGTCGTCGAAGCTAGGAAAATTCACATCACTGACCTGCATTTTGTTTTCGGTCAAAGTACCTGTTTTATCAGAACAAATGACCGTTGTAGCGCCAATGGTTTCACAAGCGTGCATCCTGCGGACCAGATTATTTTGTTGAGTCATTTTCTGCATACTGTAAGCTAGACTGAGAGTGACGCTCAGTGCTAGTCCTTCGGGTACTGCCACAACTATAACTGCAACTGCAATCATAAAGTAGGTGAGGAATTTAACAGCGACATCTGCAGATATCCAGTCAGTGGGAGAAGTGGGAACCCATTCTAAATAGTAACCGACCCCGATACCGATGCCAGATATTGCCAGAGCGAGCAAAATATTTTTTACCCATGCTATCCCGCTATCATTTTCCAGCCATTCTGGTAGTTCAATTTCTTTGCCTATTGATTCCAATCCATCTACGATTATTGGCAACCAGACTCTAGTCAGGGCAACAGTTAAACTAACGGTCAGGACACTGATAATGTACCATTGTCCGGAGGTGAGGTCGAGTTCTCCTGTAAAGATACCCCGTGCTACTAAGGCGATATCAATTAACACTGCTATGACTAAACCGAGAATCCCAATGAGATTACTAAGACGTTCGAGTTGTAGATTTAGAGGCGTTTCTACATCCGTAATATCTAGAACGCATCTAGCAGTTTTACCAATTTCTGTCTCATCGCCAACCGCTATGATTTCGATTACTCCATGTCCATCATTGACTACAGTATCTCGCAATACTTTGTTTGGCGGATAAGCGCAACCACTATTACCGTTAGAAGATAAGTTTACATCTGCTACTTTGGCAACAGGTATCGCTTCTCCCGTCAAACTAGCTTCATTAACTTGTAGAGAAACTGCTTCTAATACTTGACCATCTGCTGCTATTTCATCTCCTGTTTCTATCAGTACAATATCGCCTACTACTAAGTCTTTTTTGGGAACGGTTGTAACTTTATTATCTCTAATTACTGCAATAGGAATTTCATCATTTACTTGATTGAGAATATCGAATTCTTTACTTGCTTTATACTCATTTAAAAAAGCCACAGAGGTAGCCAGAATTATGGCAGCAATAATGCCTAAACCTTCTACATAATTACCTTCAAAAATTCCAACAGTAATGGCAATAACGGCAGCGATTATTAGAATCCTAATTACTGGGTCGTCGAACTTTTCTAACCATAATTTCCACCAAGGCGATCGCTTGGGTGGCGTTAATAAGTTAGACCCGTATTTTTGCCTATTTGTCTCTACTTCAGCCTGTGTGAGTCCTCTATAGCGACTTTGTTTTTGGCGTGGTTCTTGAGTGGTTTTCATTAATTAATCTCCTTGCCAAAGTTTACTTTGGTGAGTCTCGTTATAATTTTAGTATTTTATTGTTTTATGTCTTAACTTTATTAATATATCTTAAATTCGTAATTTTGTCTAGAAGTGTTTATAATTAGGAAAACTACTTGTTTTTTTTATGTTGTTTTTCATCAAAATATTTAATTTATCGTCAAATTATGCTACATTTTAGATGTAAAAATACCGCTTATTTTGTTTGATAAAATGTTGATTGAACGCCTCAATAAAACAAATTGGAAAACACCACCAAAACTTATTTCTTTATTTTCAGGTTGTGGAGGAATGGATTTACCATTTCATTACGCAGGATTTGAGGTTGTTTGGGCAATTGATTCTAATTTTTATGCTTGTCAAACTTTTAAAAGAAATATTGCTGATGTTGTTGAGCATAATCAAATTGAAAATATAGATATTAATGCAGTTCCAGAGGCAGATTTAATTACGGGAGGGTTTCCTTGTCAAGATTTTTCAATGATCTGGAAACGTCCTGGTTTAGAGGGTACGAGAGGCAATTTATATACCTACTTCTTAGAATTTGTTAAACAGAAACAACCAAAGGCATTTATAGCAGAAAATGTCAAAGGTTTATTAAGTGCGAATAAATATCAAGCAATTCAACGGATAATATCAGATTTTGAAAGTATATCTCCAGGTTATTTAGTAAAGCCTAAATTATACAAATTTGCTGATTACGGAGTACCTCAGTTTCGGGAAAGAGTAATTTTAGTAGGGATTAGAATGGATACAGGTTTTAATTTTATTCATCCTCAACCAGAATATGGTCTTGGTCGTAAATATCCTTATAAAACTGCTGGTGAAGCACTTAAAAATGTAGAAAAAGTTCCGGATAATAATGAACATCAAAAAATTCAACCTCGAACAATTGAAATATTGAAAAGGATAAAAGCAGGAGGTAATTTTAGAGATATTCCTAAAGATAGTCCCTATTATGTAAAAGGGATGATTAGTCATGTTTATCGACGAATTCATCCAGACAAACCTGCTGCGACAATTATTGCTGGTGGGGGTGGTGGAACATGGGGTTATCATTATCCCGAACCAAGGTCTTTAACAAATAGAGAAAGAGCAAGGTTGCAAACATTTCCTGATGATTTTATTTTTGCAGGTTCTTTTACTGAAATTAGGCGACAAATTGGTAATGCTGTACCTCCAGATGGAATTGTTTCTATTGTTGAATCTTTGATTCCATTATTTAAAGATGATTATCAGAAAATCGATTTATATAGTCTCAGTAAACATTTACAAGGTATGTCAATCAAAGATAGATTAAAATTCGCAGAATTAGAATCAGATGAACAACCAATACAGTTAAGTTTACTCTAATTTTTGAGATTAATTTTATGGCTATTTATACTAATAATTCAGAATTTGGAGGTGCTTTTGGTGATAGAGTGAGTATTCTTTTAAAGGAAGCTAATTCTGTTACTATTGAATCTGGCTATACCTCAGCAGTTATCTTACAGCAAGATCAAGAATATATCGCTAAAATTGTTAACGATGGTGGTAATTTTACATTGTTAGTTGGCATGGGAATGTTTGAAGGATTAAGTCGGCATACCTATAATAAATTAGGTGAATTAAATAGTTTTATATTATCTGCAAATCCTGAATGTGGAGGTGTTAGATTTGTCTGGAATCCACCACCATTTCACGGCAATATTTATAGAATAAAATATCAAAATGAATTGCTTTACTTTGCAGGGTCTTCAAATTTTTCTAAAAGAGGATTATTTGAGAATTTAGAATTTACTTGTAAAATTACAGACCTCCCTACTATCAATCAAACAGAAGCCTATATTAATTGGCTACTTACTGATAATATATCGGTAAATTTTGACAAGTGTGAATCATTTCCGATTGTTAAATCTGTCAAAGCTAACCGAAAAAAGATTAACTTTCAGAAAGTAGAAACTAAACCAATTATTAATTCTAAAGTTCCTTATGTGGATATATCTTTGGCTAGAGTCGATCGGCAACAACGGTCAAACTTAAATGCTTTTTTTGGCAAAGGAAGATGGAATAGAAAAACAGGTATTGTGATTCCTAGAGACTGGTTTGAAGTAGAAATTATTGTCGATATAGCTACAACTAAAAATCCTATTTATCCCAAAGGTGATTTTATTGCTTACACTGATGATGGTTTAGTATTTCCTTGTCGTACCCAAGGTGATTATCATAAAAATCTGAGGTCAAGAGATGACTTAAAAGTTTTAGGTCATTGGATAAAAGGTAAACTACAACAAAAAGGAGTTTTAGAGCTATTTGAACCAGTCACAAGTCAGACATTAGAAGAGTATGGAAAAAACTACATTCGGATGTATAAATTATCTGATTCAGACTACTACTTAGAATTTTAAGTAATAGCAATGCAAGTAGCTAATATTATCTTGAATTTTACTATCACCGTTAATTTCACAGATAAACCCGCCCCGACTAAATCTCTAAATAAAAAAACAACCACAATGAAACATATCATCACACTAACAATCATACTAACAACATTTACCCTGGTTAGTTGCAATAAAATACCATCTCTGAACAAACAATCATCACAACCAGAACAACCAACTTTTATTGCCAGAAAATCAGATACTCCTTTAAATCCTTTTGCTTTAACTAGATTAGCAAAACAAACGGTGGTAGAGATTGTAAGTGAGAGTTATTTGACCGCATTAATCTACCTACTTTGTGTCTGACAACTCTGGAGTGAGTGTCCTGACTCTTGCTCCTACCTTGCCACTATCAATCACTCAAGGAAAAGCTGATGCGTTTTAATTACAGAAAAATTGTTATTGTACTGACTATTATACTTACAGTAGTAATAATTATTGGTAGTTTATATGTTCTGCAAAAAATTTCAGTAGCCTATGGAATTATAAGTCTAAGACCTACTTCTCTGTTTACTAAAGCTTATGTGCGATGTAGACTCCCCCAAATAATATCTTTCATGCAATTGATAGAATCTTTTTTCCAGCCTTTATTCATTGCCACTTTAGTTGAAGTTATTTTAATTTTAGTCTTAATGATAAGCAATATTATATCCAAGTGTCAGGCTATGATGGGTGCTACAATTCTCTGTTTTTTGTATCTAATTTTAATTATTTATTATGAAATGACATTTTTTTATTGTATTCATGGTGCTGAAGTAATAATCTCACCCAGCCAACGGCTAATAGTTTTCTGTCCGTCGGGAAAATATTTTTTAGCTTTTGACAGCCATTTTTCCAGTTTAAATAATCCCCCTAACCAATTATCTCCATTCTCGAAAATTTCGCTAATTTTCTCTTTTAATTCATGTAAAGGATACCGAAAAAGCTATATCAGACTATAAAAAAGTCGCCGACTTATACAAACAACAAGAAAATCAAAAGTGGTATAAAGACTCTCTATATCGACTCAAAAAATTACGAGGATATTAGTATTTGTAGGTTTGATCGAGTGTAAATGTTGAACATTGCCAAAAGCGATCGCTTGTAAACTTATCCCATCGCAGGCATACTTAAACCCTTCAAAGTCTGTTTTTTTTCTTCCTCACTCAAACCTTTACCCTGCACTAAAACTCCAAAATTTCCCAACCCCATTGGGTCTATTAATGAATGTAATACTTCCCTACGCCGCAAAACTTCCTGAATAGAAAACCCTTGATTATTTGATAATTCATTTAATCTATCTCCTAAACCTAACGCCATTAAAAATAAAGCCTGTTGAGTAAAACCAATATTTTCCAATCCTGACAAAATTCCCTGTTTTTCCAATGCGGTAAAATCCACATGAGCCGTAATATCTTGTCGCCCAATATTCCAATATAAGTCATTATTTCGATGATGTTCATAATAACATTGTAGAGTTCCTTGTCTGCGAGTCGGATTATAATAACGTGGTGCTTGATAACCATAATCAATAGTTAACAAATATCCTTTTTGTAGTTTAGAAGCAACAGTGTTTATCCAATCTAAAGCTTGTAAATTAACCTCCGTTTGATAACCTTCTACATCTGGAAATGATAGTAAATCTATACCCACTAAATTAAAATATTCAGCAATTCTAGGAGTAGAAGTTTCACCACTTATTTCTATAAATTTTCCATCTGAGTCAGAGCTTACATAAACTTCTCGAATTTCCCGATCTTCTATGATAATTTTATGTACTGGAAAAGCATCCACTAATTCATTAGAAAATAAACACCCCGTAATTGAACTATGAGAAATTTCATCCCAATCACACCACCTCACTTTATATGAGTGTAACCTTTCTTTTTGTTCTTCTTTTAAAACTTCTGACTTTTCGATAATCAGATATTTTATTGTTTGGAAAAAATCTAAATGATTTTGCTTTAAATATTCTAAAACTTGCTCTGCTAAAATTCCCTGACCAGCACCCATTTCTACAAGAGTAAAATTATAAGGTTGATTGAGAATATTCCACATTTGCATCAATTGTTCTGCCAATAATTCTCCAAAATCTGCACCCCAATGAGAAGATGTTAAAAAATCTCCTTGTTTACCAATATTCACAGGATGACTTGCATAATAACCATATTGGGGATGGTACAAAACTAAATCCATATATTGGGCAAAAGTAATCCGTTTTTTTGGAGATTCATAAATGCTTTGATGGATAATTTTGCACAAATTTTCGTTACTGTTGTTGATAGTTATTTGTAGTTGATTCATAAATTTAAGGAAGAAGGAAGAAGTAAGAAGGAAGAAGTAAGAAGTAACAAAAAAAAAGTAGATAAGTCTATAGTACAATACAATTCAGTTAAGGATTTTTTTTGCCAGTTCCGTAATCTCAAGAGCTACTCTAATGGTTCCATACCTTATAAGACTGATGTGCCTTACTAATATGAAATACCCTTAATGTACCTTACTAATATGAAATAGGCTATATCATCTTTCCCTTCTTCCTTCTTCCTTCCTCCTTCTTCCTTCTTCAAAATTATTCCTGAACCTTCTCCTCAGTTAATTTTATTCTTGGCATAGGAATTAACATAGAAACTTGCTGCCGATATTCCCGATATAAATTCCCATAAATAGAAATCATGTCTACTTCTTCTAATTTAATTCCCACTAACATATAAATTGTTGTACCCAGGGCAAAAATCAAATGAGAAAATGTCATAGTTGGAGCTGCCCAAAAAGCAATAACAAAACCCAAAATAATCGGGTGGCGAATATATTTGTAAAACCCTGGAGTTCTAAATCCTAAATATTCATATTCCTGACTGCGCAAATATAAATATACTTGTCGCAAACCAAATAAATCAAAATGGTTAATCATAAAAGTGCTGAGGAAGACAATTAACCACCCCAAAGCAAAAATGCCATAAATAATATTAGAATCAATCGGACTTTGTATATTCCAAATAATTCCACCAAGAGAATGCCATTGCCAAAATAACAGTAATAATGCCAGACTTGCCATTAAAACATAAGTGCTACGTTCAATCGGATGTGGAATAATTTTCGTCCACCATTTCTTGAAACTTTGACGTGCCATAAGACTATGTTGAATAGCAAACAAACCGAGTAATAAAATATCAATTAATATCCCGTTAATCAGAGAACCATCAAAATCGGAATCTAGTGTTTTTGGTACTATTAAGTTGCCGACAAAACCAATGCTGTACAGAATAGTTATCATTGATATTAAATAACAAACTACACCATAGATAAATGCTAGTATTCTACTCATATTTATCTGATAAAATATCCATTACTTTATAGAAATAAATGAAATTATTTTTTACTCTAGTATTTCACGAAAATCTTCTAAGTATTTTTCATATACTTTAGTCTTAAAACAAACAAGAACAACCTTTTCAATAGATTTACTTTCCAATAAAAATTGCATAACTTCAGTTATAGCTATTCTTGCTGCTACTTCCACCGGAAAAAATAAACCACCAGTAGCAATAGCAGGAAAAGCAATTGTTTTTATAGCATATTTTTCTGCTAAAGCTAAACTATTTTCATAACATCTCATCAGTGTATTCTTCTCTCCGAAAACTCCAGCTCGCCATCTAGCTGCAACTGGCTGTAAAAACTGAAAGAGGCTAAAACTAGCTCCAAAGGAAATTATTATTATTATTCCCTTCAATTCTAGTTTTAACCTCTTTATTTAAGACTCAGCAATAGTACAATTAGCGTTTGATATTCCCTAAACTCCAAAAATGCTAGGTATAAGAAACTGGTGCAAGCAATTATTAATTATTAATTATTAATTATTAATTATTAATTACCTAACACCTTCTTCATCCCATTAACTGAGGTTCCAAAAGTCGAGTTAGACAAGTTTTTTGGTAACTGGTCATAAAAGTATCTAATGTCCGTAAAAAATCTTCCCGTACCTGGAAATGATCCACTCGATTCACTACTTGGCCATTTTCAAATAAAATCAGGGTAGGCAAAGTTCTGAGTTGATATTTACTAGCAAGCTTTAAACTTTCGTCAGCATTCACCCCCACCAGCTTTAAGTGGCCATTCCATTCAGACTGAAATTGAATTAATTGGGGGACAATCATTTTACATAGGCCACACCACGGTGCCCAAAAATTTACTAAAACCGGGTTAGAGGCATCTAACACCTCTTTTTTAAAAGTTTTTTCGTTAATTGACAAAAGCATGGCTTCTCGATCTGAGTTAATTAAATTTTTTATATCCTGGGATCATGCTACCAGTCTACGCTCCCAGTTGCACGGATTAGTAGTGGATGAGCTTGCCAAAGTAAGAAGATAAAAACAGCTACTCCCACATAGGCCCATCGGAGAAACTCCTGTAACTGTAGAGTTTGACGTCCTTGGATAATAGCGACAAAAGGTATAACCGATGTGCGAAACTTTAACTTTTCAAAAGATTCACCAAAACGCTGTTGAAGTCGTCGATCCCCATGCCATACACCAAACAAATGATGGAGTATGAGGCCAAAAGATGTTACTAAGGTAAAACTTGTCCCTAACCAAAGAGTATGGGCAATACACCAAATTACTTGGCCGACCATTTGAGGATGGCGGGTAATCCGAATAATCCCTGTTTCATAGAGATGGACTTGGGGTTTTTGAATTGCAGCAATTTCTAAAAGATTGAATGTAGAGGGATAGAGAAAAATAAATGAAATTGCTGATAGTATCCAGACTATAGGCTTAACTATTGGGACACCTTGCAGTTGCCATAACTGCAACCCATCGTAACGGTGGTTGAAAAAGTAAATAATCAGAATTACTGCTAGTGGTAGACTGACCAGAGCAAATAAGATGCGATAGGGTCTAGGACCAATTTTGGTTTCGGCCCACGGTCGGAGGGCTGCCAAACCACTATGGGCGATTGCAAAACTTAGCAGTAACCCCAACATAATTAAATGGCTAGGGGTTAACCAATCATTAGACATGGGTATTATGGGACATTGATAATAAAAGTTAACTTTTGGAGGAATCCTCCAGCAGTATGCTGAAGGGACGTAATGCCAACCCCTTGAGTGGGGAAGGAAATGCGGTGAGTGTAGAGTTTGATTTTCCCAATAAATTATTGATTCCCTAGCTGAGGAATTTGGAAATCAAAGGTCTTCAACTCTCAACCTCTGTCTTAAGGACTTTTGTCCCTGATTCAGTTTAATCTAAACAGGACAATCAGAGCTTGATTAACTAACAAGATTGAAGATATGGAGCATGGAGTTAACGAAGTCAGAAGTCAGAAGTATATTTTTGTAACGGAGATTTGAGCTTCGCTCCAAAAATATTTCGCCTTAAAAGGCGGGTTTACGCGACCCAATTATTTTGATAATTTTAATTTCTTCCTGATTTAATCAAATAAGTAACTTAAATGCCAACCAATTTAAGACAGAAAAACACTGTAAATTCAAACTTGTTAAAACTTTTCCACTCTCTACTTGCTCTGGAAAGACCTACCGAGTCAAATCAAATACCATTAAGCAATTTGCCCATTTGCTAACTCTTTGGGCGTTAACTTCCTCAATTTCTTTTTCCTTTAACAATATGTCTGAGCTTCCTTTCACCCTAGACCAATTACGCATTCTCAAGGCGATCGCTGCTGAAGGTAGTTTTAAACGAGCTGCCGATAGTTTGTTTGTTTCTCAACCAGCGGTTAGTTTACAGGTACAAAATTTAGAGCGACAGTTGAATGTACCTTTATTCGACCGGGGTGGCCGCCGGGCACAATTAACTGAAGCTGGTCATTTGCTACTTACTTATGGTGAGAAGATATTATCTTTGTGTCAAGAGACTTGCCGAGCTATTGAGGATTTACAAAACCTTCAGGGTGGTACTTTAATTGTTGGTGCTTCTCAAACTACTGGTACTTATTTACTACCCCGAATGATTGGGATGTTTAGGCAAAAATATCCTGATGTAGCTGTGCAGTTACATGTTCATTCTACTCGTCGTACTGCTTGGAGTGTTGCTAATGGACAAATAGATTTAGCTATTGTTGGGGGTGAAGTTCCTCCAGAGTTACAAGAGTCTTTGGAAGTTATACCTTATGCTGAAGATGAGTTGGCTTTAATTTTGCCTGTTTCTCATTCTTTGGCAGAAAAGGAGACTATTCAAAAGGATGATTTGTATCATTTAAATTTTATTACTCTAGATTCTCAATCTACTATTCGTAAGGTAATTGATCAGGTATTATCCCGTAGTGGTATTGATACTCGCCGTCTGAAAGTGGAGATGGAATTAAATTCAATTGAGGCAATTAAGAATGCTGTTCAATCTGGTTTGGGGGTAGCTTTTGTTTCTGTTTCAGCTATTGAGAAAGACTTACAAATTGGGGTTTTGACTACGGCTAAAATAGAGCAGATAGTTGTCAATAGAATATTATCGGTTATTTATAATCCTAATCGTTACCGCTCTAAAGCTGCCGAGGCTTTTAGTAAGGAAATTTTACCTTTGTTTTCTAGTCTCAATTTTAATCCAGATAAGATTAAACCTTTATCTAAAGAAATACAGCCTATAGAGATAGTAACAAATAATGTTAGTGAAACTTGAATATCGACTATTAATGGAGAATTTTTGAATCAATTATCAGTAATACAATTTTCCAAAAATAATATTATGAATAATTTGGGTGATTAAAAGATAGGTGCAGGAGATGTCCCTTTGACTAAAAAGATAATTTCCGACCTAAAAAATGATATCGAAGCTATTTATTCTGACTTTGTCCTCATAACTCCTAAGAAATAGTCTACCTAATTTGTAACAAATATTTATCAAACTGGTATAAGTGTTTCGGCATTTAAACTTTATCTCTCAATGGGCGGTTAAGGGAACACCAGAGATGAGAAAACTGTCTGAGGGAATATAGAATCTCAATGGGTATTAGTTGAGTTCCAGTTCAAATTTTCCTATCAACTGGAGTTACAAACAATTAACTGATAATTGAATAGTTGGCATCTTAAACCCAGGGTTAAAAATATAGATAACAAGTTCAGTTTATACTCATAGATTTATAATTTAATAATGAATATAAATTAACCAAGTTTATTATTTGAAAAACTCAATAAATATAGAAGAAGATTCAGCAAATTTTGCTCGCAATAAAGATTAATTGGCTCGAGTATATTTGATGTTTGCTAGAATAACAATTTTTTCACATTCTTAGAGCTGATTTATAAAGTAAATATTAAGAGGATAAATACTTTACATTGTAAGGGTTTGACACTATCTAAGCCCCAAGGGCATAACTTTTGAAAAACCCATGCTAGAAATGGAATTCAGCTCAGTTTACAAATAAGCTCTAAGATCGGAGACGAGAAAATGCCTAAATAAAAATGATAATCAAGGTCAAGATACAAACATGGATTCTATAAATTGATAGTGAAGCTGTTCAACCGGATTTGATATTAGACAAATTTTTGACATAATTAATAACTTCTGGAAAAAAAGTCAAAAAATCCGACTCAATTTCAGTATAATTTTTAATCAGTTCATTTCCAGCAGTAGCAAGATTATTTTCTCTCTTCAAACGTTTAGATAAACGGACAAAACTTAAGTTAATCCCTGATAAGTTTTTGTAGGAACTAAGCCAATTTTCAGATATAATTTTAGGTAATATTTTTTGTAATCTATCAGGTAAAATTTCCTGATTTTTTTGCAAAATAATATATATTTTTTGCACAAATACATCTAAGTTTTCATAGGCAAATAAGTTCCAGTGATTGGCTAAAAAATGGTCATAACAAATATCAATAATTATTCCTGCTAAACGTCTATGACTATTACTAATACGATTTTTACTTCTCAAATATATTGGATGAGTATCAGTAAAGCAATCAACTTGACGATGAGTTTTGATTCCTTGAATAATTTCATGGCTATAAATAGTTTCATATTGTTCTAGATACCCTTTGACAAAATCACCTAATAAATTTCCTATTTGTGATTCGGGAGTATTTTTCGCTAAAAATAAATGAGCTAGATAGTTCATAAGTAGATAGTTATATCATTTTCAAGTAAAGTACATAGCAGTTATAGCAGAAGGAAGAAAGAAAAAGTAATAAGGAAGAAGAAAAAATCTGGCGTTGTCTAAGTTTTAAGCTTTTGATATGTCCTAATATGAAATACCAAAATTTTTGCTACAAATACGCACGGCTGTTTCAAGGAGTCAGTCCTCAGTCCTAAGTAGGAATAGCCTACATATCATTTATTAGACTCAAACTCTGTTTTTAGTCAAATCAATATTTCTGGGTAAAGTTTTTTAACTAGCTAAATTATTCGTAGCATTCTTTTTTATCTTTCATATAACCTTTCCTTCAACTACTATATATTTTGATTTTATATAAAATCTCTATTGGAATTCAAGAATAGATCACAGTAATAGGAGTTTCAGACTTTATTCTCTATTTTTTGTTTTTGACAAATCCTGTACATCAAGAGTGTATAAATATCAATATTAATTAATATTAGAAATCTCTATCAACTAAGAAAGAGGAAACAGATAACAGGAATAAATAATTGACAATTTATAAATAAGAATTGCTTTGATTTTTGATTTTTGGAGAAGTCTATTGCCTAGATTTTATGATTAAATTTTGAAATACTTCCAATCATATCTATGTTAAAGCAAAGTTAAACTGCTCAGGATAATTTATACAAAAACCAATATCTATTGAAATAAGTTAGAAATGACGATTGACGTTATTAGCTAACAGCTTATACAATAAATCAAAATTATGATGATTAAACTACCCTAGATTTTTCCGAAGCTCTTTCATAAATTAAGTGGATTTTGTAGCATGGCAAACACTCTAGAATCTATTATTAATCTACCGAAGCTAAATTCTGAATCTACCCTCAGAGAATTACCACTGACTGATTTTCAAGTAAGTCCGATGACTTCCCTAGAATTAGTTGAATATCAGTTTAATCAACAACCTGACTTATCTGGAGTTATAGTTGCTTCCGATGAAAAGTTTTTTGGCATGATTTCTCGACGCTACTTTCATGAACAAATGAGTTCTCGTTATGGAAGAGAACTATTTATCAAACGTCCTATTCAATATTTTTTAAAAGCTACTCCAACTAAATATTTAGATAACTGTTTGGTATTACTTTCTGAAGAAAAAATTAATTTAGCTGTACAAATAGCACTAAACCGTTCTGAAGAAACTGTATATGAACCACTAGTAATTCAATTCGTAAACAAAAAAAATCCTAATTGTTATATTTATTTTTTACTTAATTTTCAAACTTTAATCCTGGCTCAATCTCATCTACTTAGAGAAGTCAATAATGAGTTATCTCGCCAGAAAAGTTCTGCTAAAAATTATTTGATTCAGCTCAAACATAAACAGCAAAAACTCCAACAACATACGGCAGAATTACAAACGCAAAAACAAGAAATTTTAGCTAGACACAAGTTATTAGAAATACAGCAAAATGACTTAATTAGTCAATCACAACAAATTCATAACCTTAACCGCAGACTAAAAGAAATTACTGGTTTTATTTCTCAGGAAGGAAAAAAAGCATTTTATGCAACATTTGAAGGAGTACAAAAAATCAACAAAAATATGAATGAAATTGTCAATATTGGTCACTTGTTCACCAATGAACTTAAACTAATTAACTCTGCATCCCATCAAATTGAAACAATTAGTAAGCAAGCAAAACATTTGGCAATACAAGCTGCTATTGTTGCTGGTCATTCAAATTCTCAACTTAGTGGTTTCAGTCATATTACTAACGAGATTGGAAAATTGGTGAATGAAACTTCACAAGCAGGTCGTCAAATGAATTTAGTAGCTAATAACTTAATGAGGAAAATTTCTGAACTTAACAATTTAGCTGAAACTGGTAAGCAAACCGCTCAGTCTCTAGTAGAAAATAATCAACGTTCTGAGATAACATTAGATGAGTTAGAAAAATTAATTCAACAACCAAACTTGGATCGAGCAGCAGTAAATTCCTCTGCTGTTACACAAGGTAGCAAAATTACTGATATTTCTCAAGAAAATCTGTATCAAGATAAAAATATAGTCAATAACTATCAAGAAAAGTTTGAGGAAAAAAATACAGATATTTCTGAATTGCAAATGCAAATATTGAATAATAAAAAAGATCAAGAAAAATTGATACAATAAATTCGTTCTACTTTAAATAAAAAAAAATTGATATTTAGTTAGATTGAGTTGACAAAAAAATAACTAACTTGATAGAAGATGTAGCCAGTTTAAGTGAATCTTCAACAATTAATAATTAATAATTACTTCTCCTGAAAATAATAGCATTGGTGAAAAGTATTTTTTTCTTTATTTCTTTTTCAATGATATCAAATACGTTTGATTGGATATAAAAAAATTATCGAATCGTCATAACTAATAAATCTTTGTGATTCTCTCTCCTTCTGACTCCTAAAGACTTAACTAATCTATAACTGTTTAACCGGATTTGATATGAAAAGGTTTTCTACCTTAATTATTCGGTAAAAAAAATCTCAAATTCTACCCCTGTTTATTTATTTGAAATTTTCTAGAATAACTAAAGTATAACTTCTATAGTTAATGAACAAGATGCAAATTATCATTTTCTTTGTGGGTTTAATACCCCACCGTCTACACGGTGTTCAAAATTACTTGGGGTGAGAATCCCCATGTAATTTTCCTCCTGTCTCCTGTCTCCTGTCTCCTGTCTCCTTCTTCAATGTTACTCCAAATCACTTTCTTTATCAAGATGTACAACTATATCATCTTAAACTTCGAGGTATTAGTAATCAAGCTACTGGATATTTATATTGCAAAAATAATGAAACTATTAGTAGAGCTACCTCTATGGATAAAATTCAGTTAGAAGGACTTTGTAAGATTAAACAAGTTATTGCTCTACGGCAGCGAGCAGTTATAGATATTGCACCTATTCTAGAAGCACATAACTGGGAAATAATCCCTATTTCAGAAGATCAAACTAATAACTAATAGATACATTATTTCATTTTCCTTTTCCCTGTATCCAATCATTAATCATTTGAGGACAACTAGCTAAAGACTCTGCTAAGGATGCAAATTCGACCAAAGGTAAAGGACGATTAAATACATAACCTTGAAGTTCATCGCACTGATTTTTAACTAAAAAAGCCAATTCTTCTTCAGTCTCAACTCCTTCAGCAATAACTCGTATATTTAATTTGTGAGCCATAGAAATAATTGCTGATACGATAATTTGGTTACCAGGATTACTGTTGATTTTACTAATAAAATTTTGATTGATTTTTATACCATCAATGGGGAATTTTTGTAGATAAGTTAAGGAAGAATAACCCGTACCGAAATCATCTATATAAATTTGAATGCCTAAACTTTTTAAACCATGTAAACTTCGTATAGCCTTTGTTTCATTTGTAATCAAAATACTTTCATTAAAATCTAACTCGACGTAATTAGGAGCTAGACCGCTATTTAAAAGAACTTTAACTAATTTTTGACGTAAATCTAATTTATTTAACTGGCGATCAGATATGTTGACTCCTACTCGTATTTTTCCTAACCCAATATCCTGCAAAGCTTTAACATTTTCACAAGCAGTCTTCAACACAAATTCACCTATTGGTTCAATTAATCCTGTTTCTTCTGCTAGGGGTAAAAATTGTCTTGGTAATATTATAGACCCATCAGATTTTTGCCAGCGTAGTAGAGCTTCTGCACCTACAATTTGGCCTGTTTTTAAATTAATTATTGGTTGATAGTAAATCTTAAATTGTTTACTTGATAGTGCCGAATGTAAATCATTCTCTAACTGCAAAGTATGGCTGTTTTGATCTTTACCTACTTCATTATCAAAAAAATATTGATTATTGCCCTTTCTTCTGGCATACTCCATGGCTTTTCTAGCTTTTAAAAGTAATTGCCCCAGTTGTCTTCCATCAATAGGATAAAGAGCAATTCCAGCATTAGCACTAATCAAAAACTTTTGCTGTTTTAACACATAAGGTTCGACAAATTGCTGTATAATATTTTGAATTATACCTGTAATTTCTATCTTCTGATGAAGTGATTCTAGGATAATCACTAATTCATCTGTATTTAAGCGAGTTATCACGCTATTTTTACCAATAAATTTATTGATTCTTTTAGCTATATTTGTAACCAATAAATCACTCCAATCATATCCTAAGTCATCAATGCGCTTAAAGCGATTTATGCCTAAACAAATCACAGGAATAGTTAGTATAATTTTTTTTTCTTTTACATAATCTTGTGTTTTTAAATTTGCGATATTACTAATAATTTGATCGAATTTATCTGATAATAAAAGCCGATTACTTAAAATACTTGGATTTTCTTGATTAGTTAACTTATTAAGTTTATCTTTTACCGTTTCAATTTGCTGAACATACCGCGACTCTATATCTTGTTCGCCTTGATATTTCTGAAGGGCAATCTCAATTGTAGTTTTTAATGATTGAGGTTTAAACGGCTTCACTAGATATCCATAAGGTTCGGTTAACTTTGCCCGCCCTAATGTATTATCATCTGCATAAGCAGTCATATAAACAACAGGTATTTTTAATTGAGAGCGAATATACCCAGCAGCTTCAATACCATCTATATCTCCTTGAAGCATGATATCCATTAGTACTAAATTAGGATGTTTTTTTCTTGCAGTTTGAATAGCTTCTTCGCCAGAGTCTACAATTCCAAGTACTTCATATCCTAATTTCTTAAGATTTCTAGTAATATTTTCTGCGACAATAAGTTCATCTTCTATAATTAAAATTTTTGTAGGATATGTGGGAGTTTTAACAGAATATTCAGTGATATCCATCGAATTTTACCTGCATAAGTTGGATAATTTGATTGTATATACAATTATAATAATTCTCAAACTTTATGTGACAAAAATGACATTTAAAAATTATCCTTAATAGCAGATAATTAGATCCTAAACACTATCTATATATATCATTTTTTTTCTTGATTTACTCTTGACTTTTGCTTCTTTTTTATCTTTAAATATGGCATTATTTTATATAATTGATATTATAGTACTAATCTAATAGTAATTTTATCAGAAAAAGTCAAGTTATATGATGTCCGTTTAAGAGTGGCCTGAAAAAAACCATCCTCTACCTTCAACAACAAATCTTTCTATTCTCCCTGCTCACTTATTTATAAGTATTCAACCGAAAATGATACAATTCGTAAATACTATTTCTTTGAAACTTAGAATTTGAGAGGTTTTCTGTTCCCTACCTCCACCATAAATTATTATATATAATACCAATTCCCAAAAACAAAAATAATAGTATACTTCCTCAAGACTTTAGTTATTAAGCAATAAGTAAAGTTCAGCAATGTTTTTAACGATTCTAGTAGACAACCAACTTAGTTTTGACAAGCTGTGTAAATTTTGATAGAATAACATAATACCTAGTATTTTCTCTTTTGGTATAAGACTAGTAGATATTGAAGTGAATAAAGCTTAGGCTTGTCACTATTCATCATTTTTTTTACTTTCTTCAAAAGTTATTAATTACTTCCATTAATTCTTGCGGTCGATCAACTAAAGCATCTGGCTGATAATCGGATAATACTTCTCTAGAATTAAATCCCCAAGTCACCGCTATTACTTTAACCTTAGCTTTTTTGGAAGCACTAATATCTCTAACCTCATCTCCGATATAAACGATCTCTTCTGGTTGAATATTCTCCACTTTTAGATATTTTTTAATCACCTTATCTTTGCCAAAAAGTGTTGAGGCTGAAATTATAAAATCAAAGATTAATAAATCATATTTTTGCAAGACAAACTCTACATTTTTCTGACTATTAGAAGTAATTATTCCCAGTTGATAACCCTGCTGTTTCAGTTCTAATAAAATTTCTTGAATACCAGAAAACAAGCTGACATTCTTAATTTCTTTTTGAAATTCTGCTCTAATTCTTCTCAATAAAAAAGGAACTTTAAAAATAGATATTCCTGACTGATTAATCACTTGTAGAGGGCTTAATTTTTCTATTTCTGGAATTTCTTCCTTCTTAGCTTGTTTATATCCAAATTCAACTGATAAATGATTTGTAATTGCAAAAATCAGATCAAAAGTATCTGCTAATGTACCATCAAAATCAAAAATAACTATTTTTATCATTATTATATAACAATTGCTAATTGCTTTCTGATTCTATCATTAACTATTACTCGAAAATGTCAATCAATCAACCTAATCTATGGCAGTGGATAACTTTGACTTTGACTTCATTAAAGATTAGCACAAGCATTTCGTCGTAGCATTTCTGGCTTAATACGTCGTAGTGCGGAAGCTGGAAACTGCTTATCCCAATCTTGTTGAGATATCTCTGCTAGTTCTGTTAACTTAGGAGTTACATTACCAGGATAAGGTTGAAAATCATCAATATTTGTCTTTTGAGCAAATCGTTCATTCCAAGGACAAACATCCTGACAAATATCACAACCCGCGACCCACCCTTTTAAATTTGATTTAATATATTCAGGTAGTTCAGGATTTCTATTTTCTATTGTGTGATAAGCAATACAAAAATTTGCATCAACAACAAAAGGTTCTACGATCGCATTAGTCGGACAAGCTTCCAGACAACGAGTGCAACTACCACAATGTTGAGCATGAGGGCGATCGCTTGTCAACTCTAGGTTAGTTAACACTTCCCCCAAAAATACCCATGAACCGTATTCTCTAGTAATTAGATTACCATTTTTTGCTATCCAACCCAAACCTGCTTGTTGTGCCAATGGCTTTTCTGGCACTGGACCTGTATCTGCATAATACCTGGTTAAAATTTCCTTTTCTTGCTCCTGCAACCAGTTACTCAGAGCTTTTAACTTTTGGTGCATGACTTTATGATAATCCCTACCCCACCCATAACGAGAAATTTTACCTATTTCAGAATTTTCAGAATGTTGATGTAGCGTGTAATAGTTGAGCGCAACACAAATAATAGATTCAACCTCTGGCATCACTAGCTTCAAATTTTGACGTTTGGGGTTAGCCATCCATCTTAAGTCTGCTTGATAACCTTTGTTCAACCATGCCTGCAATCTTTCTGTGTCTGAACCTAACTCATTTACTGAAGCTATACCAACCTTGTGAAATCCTACTTCTAAGGCTTTCTGTTTGATTTGACTAATGCTAAGTGCAGATTTCATCGATACTAGCTAGATTTGTAAAATTTGTATTAATTTATAATATTTTAAATACCTTACATCATGTCCATTTAATTAGTTATAATAAAGTTCTTAGGTGGTAGGTGTAAATTCAAGTGAGAACACTGGAAACGGAGCATAAATTTGGGATATTCCTTCCAGAGCGCTTCAATAGAACATTTTTATGATACTTAATCATCCGAACATGGTATTAATTGGTAACACAGATTGGCAAAACTGTATAATAATTTACGATACAACCACCATTAATTTTGAATTATACTTTGTTTTGAAACTTTTCAACCTGTCAATTTTATTTGCACCTATTAACAAAAAGTTACATAATGCCAAGCAAGGAGGCAGAGATTTGCAAGGCCATTTGATTTGAGATTAGCTAACATAAATATAAATCTCTAAGTTGCAGACATGACATATACTGCTGAATCTACAATGAAAATTTTTATCTGTAGTAACCCTAAAACTGTTGTTGAAACTACAGCTCAGTTCAATACTCTTAGTATTGATGAGCAACTGGCATTACTATGGTACATCTACACCAAAATTAGAATTAGACGCTCTGTTACACCTACAACCCCCGGTGCAGCACGCCTACAGTTGGCTGAAGGTTTGCTAAATGAGATTAAATATATGTTTCACGAAGAACAATTAGGAGTCATCCGTGACTTAGCTGCTAGCAAAAATAACCCTATTTCTCGTGCTTATGGTATACTAACCCCTAATACTAAGCTAGCTTTCTGGTATCAACTAACAGAGTCCATTGAAGAAGGCGATATAGTTCCAATGCCTACTTTTCATCAGCTCTCGGTTTCTGGATCTCAAGTATTGACCTCTATAGAAGTATTAGATTTTGGTCAACAAATTACTGTATTACGCAACGTTGTAGCGAATATGGGTGTCGATCCTTTAGCTTAATTTTTGAGTAACATTCCCGAAACCTAATCTAATACCATATCTCAAAAAGTTTGCTATATATATTTGTAATGGGGAAATAGGGAGATAGAGAGATAGGGAGATGGTAATTAAATATAGCACTACTATTCAGAAAAGGTATAATATCATGTCTCTTTAAATACCCACAAATAACATTGATTAGGGGGCACCGGAGCAGTAGGGGGCAATTTGATAGATTCTCAAGATAATTTGAGAAGATCATTTTTACCCTTGTTTAATTAATGACACTTAATATAACGAAATACTTGCCGTAAAACTCTCTGATATTGGACAGTACAGAGCTAAACAATTACTGGTATTGAACAGCAAGTAGTTGCTCGCTACTTTTAAACTTTTAATAACGATAATTTTGAAAGTACAGCAGTCGCCATTACTGTATTTGACTTATGAAATAGCTGCAAACTTGGGAATATAAATAATCAAACTTTTTCCTTCTTCCTTCTGCGTTTGCAGCAAGTCTATTTACTGCTAATATCATGTTCCCCCTCCGGGGGAGCTACGCTAACGGATAATCAGTTATAAAAAAACTTCTGGCCTTGAAGCTTTCTTTCCCTACTGCCTTCCTTCCTCCAAAGTGTAAGTATTCAACCGAACATGATATAATGGCTCACTGAATGATCTTCAAGATCCTATTATTAGTAGGAATGCGATCGCTTCCTATCTTCAGGAAGAAGATTAAAGTTATAGCAGTCGGAGTAAAGTTTAGGAGATATCAAAAGCTTAAAACCCAGACAACACAAGGTTTTTCCTTCTTCCTTCTTCCTTCTTTCTTCTGCTATATACAAACTTATCCTTAAGCAGGAGTGAGCCAAGAGCTTAATGAAAACGACGTAGAAGTTTAAGTCAGGGAAACAAAACTTCTTGATTTTAGGTAAATGTAGCTGTTAGGTAAATGTAGCTGGGAAATTTATTTTGAACCGTCAGTAGGAGCGAATAATTGCTTTTAGTTTAAAGCTGTTAGCTTATCCACAACAGTTGTTAAAAAGCATTCAGCTTAAATTTATGCTGAAACCGAGGGAAATGCAATTTAAGAGGGGTTGAAATCCCTTTTAAATTATCCAGCATCTAACCTATAAGTCAGGGATTTTAACCCAAGCTGATAGCTGAAAGCTATTAGTCCAGAGCTAGTTAAATTTGTGTCCTCACACTAGATTTCATGTTAGATGATTAATTTCAAGCTGTAGTGGATACTTGCAATGAACGAGCTAACATTTGTTGTCCTAGTTCTATATGACTAGAAGCACACTTCCAGTCTGGATGACTTGTCATTAATAAACTTTCTAAAGTTTCTTTGTCAAATAGATGCCATACTAGCGATTTATTAAAATAGCATTCGACTGCATAGCAGTTTTGACTAATACAGTAAATATAACAAGTTTCGGAAGCTCTCTCAATTTTTATATGTGCCCCTGGTTCTAGGTCGCGAAATTGAAATATATTTTGTTTAAATTCATCTGTAGAAGACACTGTAAAACCGGGAATTACAGCCGTTAGTGCTTTTTCTCCATTGATATGAATCCAATAATTACGAGTAGGATCGATTCTTTCTAGCCAAGGAGATTCGTCATCTAGGCGATAACGAGGGGCTAAAGGAAAAAACATATTCATATAACAAACCTAATATATATATTTTAATGGTATCTAAATAAACCTTATTTTTATCTTGCGGTAGAGTATAGTTAGATGCAACCAAACTTAACAAAACTTATCAGGTTGATCATATATATATAATAGTTATCGCAATATTTTTTCAGTTGTGTAATACCAATTACATCAAATATTGCCACACTCAGGGAACAGGAAACAGAGAATAGGGAACAGAGTTAAGGATAAACGTATGAAAAAAGAGAAAAAAAACTTAAAACTTTACAATAATCAAAGTAAATAAATATTGATAACAGATTTGATTTTATAGAAGTACTTTGACTTATCTCCAAAAATTAATCTTGATCAAAGAAAAAGCCTGACAACTTCCGTCTATTTCGTTGCATTATTTAGCTTGTAATAATGAAGCAAGTGCTTTATTGTACTTTTTCTAGTATGTTAGCCTGTAATTTTAGGCAGTTTCTACCATCTATCTGCAATGTATAATCTACACGATCCATCAATCTATTCATAATCAACCATCCATAACCACTTTCTTGTTTAGCTTCTGGTGTTGGTGGGTTATACCCTCCTACACTATAACCTTTACCATAGTCCCAGATTTCCAAAGCAATACCACCGTCTTTGGCTTCTAAACGTATTAATACTGGTAAATTAGGTTGGTCTTTATGAGCATGACGAATCACATTGGAGTAAGCTTCTGCCAGTACCAAGCGTAAACGGTTGGATTGACGAGGCCAATCAATATGTTCTCCTAGCTCTACTTCTAAACTGCTCAATAACCAGTGCTCGACAATAGTTAAAAAGCGTAAGTCGCTTGGCACCTGAAGCTCGGTTTTCATAAATTCACAGAACCTCCAGAGATAGTATAGTTTGGTCATCTTCTTGAACTTGATTATTAGCTCGGATATAAGCTAATAAACTATTTAGGTCTATTTGGCTTTTGTGCTGTTTTAAAAGTTGCCATAAACCTTCTTGTTGCAGCATTACACGAGTTTGTTTTCCACTATCAGTAGCCTCTTGAACTACTGTAGCTTCAGTGATGCCATCACTTGTCAGTAGAAATACATCTCCTGAATTCAAGTCTATAGTACCTGCTTTTCCTTTCCATTTTGGCAATATTCCTAGGGGAATGCCACGGTCCTTGAGAAAATTTGGTTGCACTTGATTAGAATCCTGATTTTCTGTACTTAGCAGTGCAGTTTGAGACCAAACCAAGGGATATATATGACCAGCATTAGCATAAGCTAATAATCCAGTTTCTGGTGTATAACGAGCCAAAACCATTGTAATGAAGCAATTGTTACTAATAAGGTCGTCACAGAGACCAGTATTAAGATTTTCCATTATTTCGTAAGGGTCTGGGGGATTTTCTTGAGAAAGTTCTCGTCGCATCACAGACATAGCACTTGCCATGAATAAAGCAGCGGGTACTCCCTTACCAGAAACATCTCCCAGTGCCAACCAGATGTCACCTTGAGAATGGGTATAAACTTCAAAGAAATCTCCTCCTACTTCTCTGGCAGGATAGCAGCAAGCTTGTATCTTTAATGTGTCAAATTCTGGCCAACTTTGAGGTAATAGGTTACTCTGTATCTGGCGGGCGACCTCTAGCTCATTACGCATTTGTTCTGCAAGTTCCCTGGTGCGTTGATAGAGTTTAGCCTGAGATAATGCTAATGCTCCTTGCTCCAGGACACTTTCTATCAATTCTATATCTTCTGAAGACCAAAATTTACTGCTATCTTGTTGATCAAGAGCTAAAACTGCTAGTAAGTCTTGTTGATAAATCAGGGGGATTATTAATTTACAAATGTTTTTATCTGAACTTTCTTCTAATTTGGTTTGACGACTTATTGCTACTTCCAAAAATTGTTCTGGAGTGAAAGGGAAGTTGTTTTGAGTAATTTCAGGGTTTTGATAAGAAAATGATTCAGGCATTAAGCGATCGCCTTCTACTGGCCATAACTTACCTTCTGTTGCGTCAAAAGTCTGTCCCACTGTTTGAATGATTGTCGATAACATACTAGAGTAATCCAATGATTCTCTAATAGCACTCATTACTTCATTTAACATAGACTCTCGTCGCAAAGCACGAGTTAGAGCATTGGTGCGTTGCGTGACAATTTTGTAGGTTTCTGAAGCTTGTTGTACTACAGCTTTGAGTTCTTCAGGATTCCAAGGTTTTGTAATATATTTGAATACTTTTCCTGAGTTAATTGCTTCTACTAAGTCTTCTACATCTGTATAGCCTGTCAGTAGAATCCTAACTGTATTTGGATATTTTTCTAATGTTCTGCCTAAAAACTCTGTACCATTCATTTCTGGCATTCTCTGGTCAGAGATAATCAGTGCCATTTCTCCTTCATCTTCCAAAACTTTCATGGCACTGAAGGCACTATCTGCTTTATATACTTTAAATTCTCGCCGAAACGTCCTGTACAACAAATCTAGGTTGTCTGGTTCGTCATCGACTACCATCAATTTTAATTTCCCCTCTCCCCGACTCATGCTATGCCTTACTCCCAGACAATTTTTCAAATTTTATACTCTCCGGTTGGCCTTAATAGCTTCAATCTAATTTATTAATGTATATTTTTTAGAATAAATAGCCTTGAGTTAAATTTTATGAATTTGGGTTTCATTTTTTATCTAGCCATAAACTTCCAAGAAAAACTCATTTTGAGTATATTTTATACTTAAGTTCTAGATATAGATTCTTCCAATAAATGTCTCATTTACTAAATAATATTCAACAATAAATTTAATTATAATTCAGTTTTTTTTGTTAATTATTTATGGATTTTTATACTTAAGATTAACCAATTTTTTCTGCCAATCTAAGTTTAGCAGAACGTGCCCGTGGATTTAATGTTGTTTCACGATCTTGGGCTTGGATGGGCTTTTTTGTCAATACTTGCAAAACAGATGAACTTCTTAAACTATGTTTAACTAAACGATCTTCTAAACTATGAAAACTAATAATTCCAATTCTACCTCCTGGTTTGAGCCAATTAGGGGCATTCTCTAGAAAAGTTTCTAGGGCAGTAAGTTCTTGATTTACTTGTATTCTTAAAGCTTGAAAAACACGAGTGGCGGGGTGTATCCTACCATAACGGTATTTGCGAGGTACACAATGGGCGATCGCTTCTGCCAACTCGGTTGTTGTTTCAAAAGGACGATGTTCTACTATTCTTCTGGCAATACGTCGTGACAAACGCTCTTCCCCGTAGGTATAAAAAATATTTGCTAATTTGGTTTCTTCCCAAGAATTAACTATTTCGGCTGCGGTCAGAGATTGCTGTCGGTTCATCCGCATATCTAACTTAGCTTCATGCCGGAAACTGAACCCTCGTTCTGGGGTATCCAATTGCACCGAACTTACACCCAAATCCGCTATTATACCATCAAATTCAAGATTTTTTGGCTCATAATCAGCAAAATTTCCGTGCCAAAATTGAATATTGGAGTTTTCAAAGGCCAGTAAAGTTTGACAATAGGCGATCGCTTGCTCATCTTGGTCAATAGCTACTACTTTAACATTTGGGGCTGTAGCTAAAATTGACTGAGTATGGCCACCAAATCCTACTGTTGCATCTAAGTAAAGACCTCTTGGAGATATTGCCAAACCTTGAATTAACTCGGCACTGAGAACAGGTATATGGTTCATCAAGTTAGAAGTCTATTGGAAAAATTTACATTAGACTTGTTGGGAAATAATAACTGATACTGCTCAAAAGCTTAGAATATAATGCTTTAAGTGATTGAAGCATATCCATTTTAACTCATAAAGGTTTTAGTCGCTTTTTAGCTTAATTTCCAACAAGTATGTTCCGTTAGTTAAAACACTATATATAGTGTGGCACTATAGTTTTGAATTAATATATGTAGTCTCTGAACAGAAATTATATCTGCTTAAACTAACTAGCTATCCCTTTAACGAACTCAGAAGTCAGAAGTTAGATAGGCGAGAGCGTCGGATTGGTGACCTATAGAAGTTATTTTTGTAAGAGGGATGTTAAGACGCGCTCCAAAAATATTTCGCCTTAAAAGGCGGGGTTGCGTGACCCAATTATTTTGATAATTTAAGAGTAGTAACAGAATATAAATACAAGCAATAATAATAACATTTAGCCTAAACCCATTTACAGTCTAACAATATAATTGGGCTGAAATAAAAACAGGTCACTATTGGAGAATAGTCAACATGAGCAAAATTGAAACCAGAACCGAACCCATGGTCATTAACATGGGACCCCATCATCCCTCAATGCACGGGGTATTGCGGTTAATTGTCACCTTAGACGGAGAAGATGTAGTTGACTGTGAACCTGTGATTGGCTACTTACACAGGGGCATGGAAAAGATTGCCGAAAACCGCACTAATACAATGTTTGTCCCTTATGTTAGTCGTTGGGATTATGCTGCGGGAATGTTTAACGAGGCCGTAACGGTGAATGCTCCGGAACAATTGGCCGATATTGAAGTCCCCAAACGAGCTAGCTATATCCGGGTAATTATGCTGGAACTAAACCGGATTGCTAATCACCTCTTGTGGCTTGGCCCATTCTTGGCTGATGTTGGTGCCCAAACTCCTTTCTTCTATATTTTCCGGGAACGGGAAATGATTTATGACTTGTGGGAAGCTGCTACAGGTTATCGGATGGTGAATAATAACTACTTCCGTATTGGTGGGGTCGCTGCTGACTTACCTTATGGTTGGGTAGATAAGTGTGAAGACTTTTGCGATTACTTTATGCCAAAGGTTGATGAGTATGAACGCTTAATTACAAATAATCCTATTTTCCGTCGCAGGATTACGGGATTAGGTGTAATTAGTAGGGAAGAGGCGATTAACTGGGGGCTTTCTGGTCCAATGTTGCGTGCTTCAGGTGTTAAATGGGACTTACGGAAGGTTGACCACTATGAATGTTACGACGATTTCGACTGGGATGTTCATTGGGAAACTGATGGAGATTGTTTGGCCCGATATTTTGTGCGTATTCGGGAAATGCGGGAGTCGGTCAAGATTATTCGTCAAGCAATAAAGGGACTTCCTGGGGGACCTTATGAAAATCTGGAAGCAAAACGGATGGCTGGAGGGCCGAAGTCTGAGTGGAATGGTTTTGATTATCAATTTTTAGGTAAGAAAATACCTCCTACTTTTAAGATTCCTGAAGGTGAGCATTATGTTCGGATTGAAAGTGGTAAGGGAGAGATTGGGATTTATATTATTGGTGATAATAGTCCTTTCCCTTGGCGTTTTAAAATTCGGGCTGCTGATTTTGTGAATTTGCAGGTTTTTCCTCATATTTTGCAAGGTGCAAAAGTGGCAGATATTGTTGCTATTTTGGGTAGTATTGACATTATTATGGGGTCTGTAGATCGATAGTTAATTTATTTAAAATAAGGGAGTAGGGAATTTTTTCTTTATTCCCTTTTTTTTAGGTTTTAGGTGATAGGTTTTAGGTTTTAGGTTTTAGTGGTACTTATATGAAATATAAAAAAGAATGCTACGAATAATTTCCCTGGTTAAAAGACTTTACTTAGGAATGTCGATTTGACTAAAAACAGAGTTTTACTCTACTATAACGGCCGTTTGCTGGCGCACAACTATTGTTAACGTCCGTACAGGAGTCAGCAGAGTAGGTAGAAAGGAGTTTTTCGGTGATTAAATAGGAAGAAATGGGTATAATTTGCACTATTTTTTTTGCTGAAAATTTACCCAAAAAATTTGAATTTCATACCTCAAATCAGCAACGCCAAGGATTTATACCTTTTTGAGGCAAAACTCTCTGCTTGTATATATTTGAAGCTATTTTATGATTCTATTTTGTGTAAGTCTTATTAGTGACTCTTTGAAGTTAGGAGTGGTTTCGGCATCATCCCTAATGCGGACTTTACAGGGTGGGAAGAGTCTGAGTACGTTGTCGAATGAGACATAATTTTTTTTGTCAAGTTATAGCGCTGTGCGCAGGGAACAGGGAACAGGCAACAGGCAACAGGGGGAATAAAAAACCGATAATATAAGGCTTTTAGCTATTGGACACCTCTTGTAATTTGTAAATATCCCAGCGCACATTGCTATATAGTGCTGCCCACAGACAACAGGCAACAGCGGTGCGACCCCGCGACGACGCCAGTCGCAAGGGAATGCGCACCAAGAGAGGCAACAGGCAATAGGGGGAATAAATTGCCGATAATATAAGACTTTTAGTTATTGGACACCTCCTGCAATTTGTAAATATGCCAGCGCACATTGCTATAGAAAGAATTTCATTTTGATCGTACTAAATTTTACCGACAATTATATAGTTCATAACTATAATTAACTTTGGGTAAAATATCGGGATTCTCCCAACAGTTGAATTTCTCTAAATCATTTTCATTTACTTCTAAATTCACTGCCCATAAATCTAGAGGTATGGTTTTTTCTTTCAAGATTTGAGCAATTGTTGAATCTGGTAATAATGGTGATTTTTCTGTTTTTTTTGCCAGAATAAATTCTAAGGTTGGTGTTGGTAAATTAGTCTTTTTTTCGAGATGTTGAAAAGATAAACCAATAGCCATTAAAGCACGAATTTCTGAGTGAGTTTTATAACTCATGGCAATCAAGATTGGGGCTTGAGATTTTGTTTGAATGACTTGGGCTAATAAATCGGCTTGTCGTGATTTTTGATAGGCATAATTTGTAACTACGCTTAATGCTCCACATAATCCCATTATTAATATTATGACAACTACTTTTTTTCCTGTTGCTCTGAAAAAAGTCGGAATAATTTTAAACAGTTTGCTTCTTTGTTTTTTCTCTGCAATATTATTTTGCCAACAACTCGCCATAATTGACCCCAACAACAATAAAACTACAGGAAAATAAACAAAGCTATAACGAGCGACCAAAGATATATCTTTTCCTAAACCATAAATTACAAATAAAAATAGGAAGATGGCAAAGCCTAAAAACCATCCTAATATCTGAAGAGAAAGACCTGCTAATGGAGAGGCAATCTCTACTTTCCACCCTTGCCATAAACTAGGAAAAACCCAGACTAATACTAACAACATTGTCACGCCAGAAACAATGCTAATAAAAGTATTTGTTCCCTCCACTGGCAACATAAATATCATTGTTATTCCCCATACAAATAAACGCAGGATAGGTTGCCAGATTTCATCTAGGTCATAACTGGTATCGATCCAACTCGTCAAGTCATTGCCCGAAATACCTGTCACTGCTGGCAACCAGACTAAACAACCGAGCAAACTTCCCAACCCAACCGCATATATGCGCCACCAATAACGTTGATAAAATTGTTTGATATCCCTTAGCAAAAACCCACCCATAACTAAGCCTTCCGCAGCTAGGGTTAATGCAAAAAAGTAGTGGGTGGCGATGCCTAAACTATTAATTATTACCCACAAACATCCTAACCATAAAGGTAATATTTTTTGCTGCTGAATACAGCGTATTGCTTCGATGAGACAAGCTAGAGAAATGATTATCCAGAGGATAGTTAGGGTGTAATGACGTGCTTCTTGGGCAATGTAGATGCCGAAAGGAGACACCGCCATCAGTGCAGCAGCTATTTGCCCCACTATCTGAGAGCGAAAGGCAAAGCAACCAAGGGCAAATATTGCCGGAATAGCTAATACACCAAACAAAGCACTGAGCGATCGCCCTACTGCTAATGATACTATTTCTCCGTCTGAGGTAAATATTTTTAGCCAAAAATGAGTCAGCAGAAAATATAGAGGGGGATGAGTGCTTTCGGTCATTAGGTTGTGAATGACGTCGCTGTAGGGAGTTGTTGTGTCTAAGCGTAAAGGTGAGAGGAGTTGTTGCCAAGTGATGACTTTATCTAGGGGAATGTCAAGAAAGTTATGACCGAGACTGTAACCTAAAGTGGATATTTCTATAGAGTCAGCGGGTTTGTCTGCTGAAAAATTGTAGCGGAGAATAGTACCTATTAAAATTGAGATGCTTAGTAGGAAATAGTTGAAGTTATTTGTTTTTAGACTTTTTCTGGTGTTAATTACGATTGCCAATTTAGTAGTGACCTCTTAATCTATTTGATACAGAAGATTCCACCAGGCGTGAGGTACACCCATAGCGGGCAAGATGCTATAGCGGGCAAAATACCCGCACTGAGAACATTTAATTGTTAATATCTGTACTTTAGGCGTTGGTAATTAGTAAGATGATTTTCTAGCAGGGGTGATACTCATTACTTGCTCTGGTTAAAAATTTAGAGTGAGTCAGAAGGGGATTAGTCTGAAAGTTTCATTTCTTGATTTACCAACGCCGTACTTTATATACTTGGAATCTGCTGTATCTTTTTCATGTAACTTTTTGAATGTGAAAATTTTAATTATCGCCATATCATATAATTATTTTTGATTTTATATTATATCATGTCTGGATAATTAGTTATAAAAAAACTTTCTCCTTCTCGTCTTCTTTCTTCTCTTTCTTCTTCTTTCTTCCCTCCTGACTCCTATACTTTGACAATCCGACACCTACCCTACCTAACTCATTGATCGTTTATTTATAACTGTTCAACGGGACATGATATTACTCATCAGGGTGTTTATAGACAATAACAATAGTTTAATTATAGAATGTATTCTGTGTTATCTTAGTTTTTGTTATCGCAACCAAGTATCTGCCCAAATCGCATCATCTTCTAATAGACATCTGGTAAAAATCAAAAATAAAATCAATTCTTATCCATAAATCATCAATTATTCCCCTCCTAGGAGGGGTTCGGGGTGGGTTACCTGTTGCCAGATGAGTTGTTGCCTGTTGCCTCTTTTCTGGAGATGTCTAATAATTCTGGTACTTGAATTGCTTGCTGACCTTTGTTTAAGGTATCGCAATTATAAAGAGTATCGCCAGCAAATAAGTTGAATCTTTGGTTTTCTGGCAATTTATAATTAGCTGTAGCAATCTCAATTGCTAAGTAAAATGAGTTTATTAGAACAACAAGAAGGTAAAGAAAATGCGGAATGTTAAAAGATTTCCCTTTGTTGAGCGTTGCTGAAATGTAATGGTAAGTAGCTGAAGGTAAAATTGAAAAACTTATGTTTTGCGTTGATACTTAATTTAAAAATCATTACCATTCAGAAACGCCTCATGTCCGTTGAATAGCGCGATCAAACTCCGTTCCTCTTTTCTACACAATGCTACGCAAACGCGATCAAAAACTTTCTTCTCCTCTCCCTTCTTCTTTCCTCCTGACTCCTGACTTCTCCAAAGTTATTTATAACTATTCAACCGGACATGATATAAATATTGTATTTCTGCTCAAGAAAGGTTTAAACTTAATTCAATGCCTTACCTTATAAATAGACAGAATGAAAAACATCAAACTTTTTTCCATGCTTCCCAAAGTTTTTGAGCAATTAGGTAAACTATTTAACAAAAGTTATATCAAACTAGGGGCGATATTAGCCCTGATTACTCTGATTGGTCTTTCGACTGTAAATCATCATGGGATATCGGTTGACGAGCATCTATATCTTAAAATTGTTCAATGGAATTGGGAATTCATTCAGGAAGGAAAAACAATACCATCAGATTTGAAATTTTATGGAATTGTTTTTGATAAGGTGGCTGAAATCATTTTTCAAGTTAAGCATTGGCTCGAAACTCATTTATTTTCTCGTCCTCCCTTAGAACCATACCTATCAGCAGTTGATTCAGAAATTCTGGTTCTCGATCGCTTTTTAACTAAGCACGTTTTTACCTTTTGTGTTTCTCTAATTAGCTACCTATCTGTCGCTGGAGGCATTACACTCCTTTATGGAAAAAAATGGGCTTGGTTAGCTCCTCTAATGCTCGCTCTTTTTCCGCGATTTTGGGGGCATAGTTTTTTTAATCCTAGAGATATTCCTTTTGCTGCTTTATTTAGCCTTTGTATTTATCTAGGAGCATATATTGTTGAAGAAATCAAACAAAACTCAAATTCACCATTTTTTTTGGGAATTCAGCGCACTAGCATTAGAGCGATCGGCTATGGTATTTTAGTAGGGTTGCTCAGTGGTATTCGGACTGGTGGGTTTATGATGTTGGGATTTGTAGGGTTGGTATCTTTAATATTAATTCCCCGAAACAATATAGGAAAATTTCTCAAATTTTACCTAGTTAATTATGTTTTAATGACGGTCAGTTGGGCGATCGCTCTTTTCTGTGTTACCCCCTCTTCTTGGTCAAACCCTTTTCGTTGGTTTTGGGATGCCATCAGCTATTTTTCCCAACATGAATGGCCTGGATCGGTTTTATTTAAAGGAGAATTTATTAAAGGTTCGGAACTACCCTGGGATTATCTTCCTACCTGGTTTCTGATTACGACTCCTTCAATATTTCTATTTTACTTTTTGTTAGGTTTAATCGGTCTAACTAGAAAATATCATCAATTTAGCGATCGCCAAAAAGCCTATATTCTTCTGGTGATTTTGCAAATCTTTCTGTTGCCGATGATTGCCATTATCAAAAGTTCTACTATTTATGATGGGTTAAGACACTTTTTGTTTGTAATTCCGGGAATGGCGATCGTCACAACGATTGGCTTCATTTGGAGCTACCAACAGATTTCTCAACCCAGGTTTAAGCGTTGGTTAGTAGGGGTCACTTTACTAGGAGTTCTGATTATTCTGTTTGATATGGTAACAATACATCCTTATGAGTATATTTATTTTAATCGAGTTTTTGGAGGATTACAAGCTGCCCATCGGCAATATGAAACTGATTATTGGGCATTAAGCATGAGAAATGGTATAGAATGGATTAATCAGAATGGTAAAAAGGGAGCGATCATAGCTGTTCCAAGATTGTGGAGTTTATACTCCGCAAAACCATTTGCGACATCTGATTTTACTGTCATCGATCAAAACGAGTTAAAAAAAATGAAATTAGAACAACCTGATTATTATTTATATTTTTATCGTTTCAAGTATGAAGAAAATTTTCCCAGTTGCGATCCTGTTTATTCTGTCACTCGTAAAGGTGTTCCTTTAACAACAGTCAAAGACTGTACAGCTAACACAGATGAATCATATTAAATACACAGAATGAAAAATATAAAACTTAATTTCAGCATTTTCCAGAGGTTTTGGGCAATTGGTAAACTATATTGGTGGGAATCTCCAGAGAAATGGCGAGCAATTGGTTTATTTATATTGCTGCTTTGTCTTCTCAGTTTAGATTCAACTATAGGACTTAATCAACTCAAACAACAAGGAGAATTAATCTCTGCTTTAGTTGATGGGGACTCTGAAAGATTCTGGAAATCTGCATTTTTCTATATTGGTGCTTCTATTGTGTTAGCTATTACTGTTGCTACTTGGCAGTATTTAGAAGATAAAATTCGTTTGTATTCCCGAGAGTGGTTAACTAAATTTTATTTAGATAAGTATTTCCAAAATGATTGCTTCTATAAAATCAATACCCTCTATCGAGAAATTGATAACCCCGATCAGCGAATTGCAGAAGATATTGCATCATTTTGTCATCGTTCTGTAACTCTATTTAGGCAGTTTGCCTTAGCAATTTTTAACTTGTTTGCATTTGGAATTCTACTTTGGGAAAAATCAAAATTATTGGTTCTGATTTTAGTCATATATTCTGTAGGAGGTATGCTAATTACAACTATAGGTTTTGGTAAAATTTTGATTCCAATTAAAAAAGAACAACTGAAACGAGAGGCAAATTTTCGATTTGGTTTAGTGAGAATTCGAGAGAATGCTGAATCAATTGCTTTTTATAATGGAGGCGATAGAGAATTTAGCTACATTAAGCAGGTATTTGCTCCGGTTTTAAGTATTTATAATAAAGTAATTACTTGGGAGAGAAACTTAGATATTTTTCAAAACATATATAATTATATTACCTGGATGTTACCCGCTTTAATTATTGGTCCGAGAATTTTGGCAGGGGAACCAGGGTTGGAAGTGGGAGCAATACAAGAAGCTAATGGAGCTTTTGGAAGGGTCTTTAGGTCTTTGAATATCATAGTTAGGATGTTTGAATTTCTCACCAGTTTTATCGCAGGAATTGAACGTTTAGAGAGTTTTGTTAAAGTTCTAGAAGAACCAAAAGCATCACCAGTCGAGGGTAGTACAACAATTGATACTGTTGAAGATTCCCGTTTAAGTTTACAGCATCTTACTTTGCAAACTCCAAACTATCAAAGAACTTTAGTTAAAAATGTATCTATAGAATTAAAACCGGGAGAAGGACTTTTAATTGTGGGGGTGAGTGGTAGTGGAAAGAGTTCTATTTTGCGAGCGATCGCTGGTTTGTGGAATTCTGGCACTGGGACAATTTACCGACCGAAACTAGAAGAGATTCTTTTTTTACCACAACATCCTTATATGATTTTAGGTTCCCTACGAGATCAACTGCTATATCCACGCACTGACTTAAATATCTCTGATGAAATAATTTATCGAGTGCTTAACCAAGTTAATTTGCCAAAATTAGCAGAAATATTCGGTGGTTTAGATACCGTTGAAGATTGGGAGAATATGTTGTCAATGGGAGAACAACAGCGGGTTGCTTTTGCTCGTTTGTTGTTGACTCAACCCCGTTATGCAATTTTAGACGAAGCAACGAGCGCTCTGGATGTGCAAAATGAACAAAGTCTTTACCAACATTTGCAAAGTTTATCGACTACTTATGTTAGTGTCGGACACCGACCAACTTTGTTACAATATCACCACCAAGTTTTGGAAGTTATGGGTGATGAAACTTGGCGAGTGACTTCTGCACAAGATTATAAGTTTATGCCAATTCATTAAAATAGGGAATAGGGAATAGGGAGTAGGGAGTAGGGAGTGTGGGGAGATGGGAAGTATGGGAAAAAATTAAAAAATGTGGTAGTGGTACATTGTAATGGTATAGGCAGTGGGAGCATCTTCCTCCCATTCTAAGTTTTCCTTATCTCCACCTACCATTACGCGAGCAGGACTACCAAAAATGGCGTTGGTAAAGCGCGTGTATGATATTAATCTTAATTACTTAGGAGTCAACCCACCCCTCGCCCCTCCCCCTCCCAGGAGGGGAACAGGAGTCAGGAGTCAGGAGGTAAGAAATAAGAAGAAAGAGGAATAGAAGGAGAAAGTTTTTCGGGAAGCGTAAAGGTCGCGGAGTTTTATAGCGCTCTTATCCGAAGATAATATCATACCTCAAATTACCAACGCCCCAAAAATATATATCTTCACCATTACTATGCAGGACTACCAGATTTTTTTATACCTAATTAAGCGGATTTGATATAATTGATAATTTATGGATAATAATTGATTTTATTTTTGATTTTTGGAGGTGTATATTAATATTTACAGCATTTTCCTAAAAATAGGGAGTAGGGAATAGGGTGTCGAAAAACAATTCGACCTCAGTAACTTGAGAAACGCTATATAATTAGAACTTACGCAATCAAACATAATTTAAGGGAAAAAAGATATGAAAAAAACAATTAAAAAAGCCTTTTTAGACACAGAAGACGGACAAATTTTTTACCGAATAGGAGGAGAAGGAGAACCTCTGGTTTTACTTCACATGACTCCTCGAAGTAGCGATGAATTTAAAGAGTTAATGGCAATTTTAGCCCCTAAATATCGTGTTATTGCTATGGACTTAATGGGGTTAGGAAATTCGGATAAACCTCCTAGAGAATATTCTATTGCAGACTATGCTAAAACTGTTATTTTATTGTTAGATGAATTAGGGATTCAAAAATGTAGCATTTTGGGCAGTTTAACAGGGGGTTATATTGCTGGAGAAGTTGCCGTATCTTATAGCGATCGCCTGAATAAATTAATTCTTTGTAATGTTCATGGTTTTGATGCAGAAGAAGCAGAAAAAATTGGCGAAAGGTATAGGCAAGGATTTACCATAAAAGAAGATGGTTCTCACCTCATGGAAAGATGGTTAACGCGGAGTAACTATCTGGAAGCAGAATTAAATCACCGTTGTCTTATTGATGATTTAAAAACTTTTGGTAGACCTATTTATACTGGTTTAGCAGTTAGTAAATATTGTGTTTCTGCCCAAGAAAGGTTTAAACTTATTCAATGTCCGACCTTAGTTTGTACAGGAGCTAAAGCATTAGAACCTATTGAAAAATATGGTTTAGCAAAAGCAGAAAATCAAGGTTGGTTATCTGAAGCAATTCCCCATAGTCAAGCTTTTGAAGTTGAAGGGGGAACCATTTGTATGATTAATCAAATGGCTGAAGAAATATCTAGAGTTGTTATTGATTTTTTAGATAACTGTTAAAGGAAAAAGTAACCTATTAGGAGTTTAACTTATGAGTTCTATTGACGAGACTACAGAAACCCATGAAATAACAAAAATGACTAATCTCTATGAAACTGACTTTGTGGAGTGGACTATTAAACAAGCTCAAGCATTAAACGATCACGATCTAAAAGCTCTTGATTGGAACAATTTAAAAGAGGAAATAGAAGACTTGGGAAAAGAACAAATTCATGCTGTCAGTAGTTTTATCAAAAGGTTAATTGAACACAAACTTAAACTAGACTATTCCTCTAATATTTATCCTCGAAACCACTGGCAAACTGAAATTAACAACTTTCAAGATGAAATTGAGAGAAGACTAACTAAAACTCTGTTAAACAAAGTAGATATAGATAAAGAGTACGAAAGAGCTAAAAGATTAGTTTTAAGTGAATATAAGTTAGACCTTCCCGATCAATGTCCTTATACTTTTGCAGATTTAATGCAAAGATTACCAGAAAATTGACAAGAATAATCATAAGTTACTGTTAATTTTTTTAGACAAAAATGTAGATGAGGAGAAATTAAAATTATGAAAATAAAGAGAGCATTTTTAGATACAGAAGACGGGCAAATACATTATCGAATTGGAGGAGAAGGTGAACCACTAATTTTGCTACATCAAAATATAAAAAGTAGCGATGAATATCGAGAATTAATGCCAAGATTTATTAAAGAAGAAAAGTTAGTTATTGCTATGGATTTTTTAGGTTTTGGTGAATCGGATAAACCTCCCAGAATGTATTATATAGAAGACTACGCCAAAACAGTTACTTTAGTTCTAGATCAATTAGGAATCAAAAAAGCAAATGTTCTTGGGCATCATACAGGTGCTTTCGTAGCAGCAGAAGTAGCAGCAGCATACCCAGAAAGAGTTAACAAACTGGTGTTATCCTGTATTGATTATTTTGAGGAAGAGGAGAGAAAAATACTTTATAGTAGGTTTTCTAATGCTTTTGAAATAAGAGAAGATGGTTCTCACCTAACAAACAGATGGCCTGTTCGTTTAAGCTATGTAGGTTCAATAGAATTAAATCATCGTTGTTTATTAGATGAGTTTAGATGCCATGGTTATCCTCCCTATGGTCCTTTTTCAATAATGAATTATGCAGAGAAAAGCTTAGAAAGATTTGGATTAATTAATTCTCAAACCCTAATCTTGTCTGGAACTGAAGACATTAAACAACTAGAAAAATTAGGACTGGCAAAATCAGAAAATAGAAAACTAATTACTCAAACAATTCCTAATGCTAAGAAAGTTGATATTGAAGGTGGTACAATTTACATGATGAATCAAATGTCTGAAGAAATTGCTAAAATAGTGGTGGAATTTTTAGATAATTAGAGAATTAATAATTGTATTTTTTGTTCAGTTATAAGCGATATACATAAGATAAAACCCTCCCAGGTTTTGAAATATCCCGATCGACTCGAACAAATGCTAAAAAACCATCATCAGTAATATTTCTAGGAACAGTTGAAAAACTCGGACAATAGTGAAACCAATTCTTAATCAATTGATAATTACCTAGATTCATATACCCGACTAAAGTATATCCTTCTTCGTTATAACTTTGAATTGCTGGATAATGTCCATAATAATGAGGGAGAATAGCGATTAACCACACACCTCCCCCATTATTATCTTTCCTTAAATACTTCTTTTTAGCCACTTCAAATTGGCTAGTTTCTGTTTTTCCCCAAGGTAAAAATTTACTATCCAATGCTGGAATAAACTCACTCATTCTAGCATCAGGATGATCTATTTCTGAGGCTTCATATTTAAAGGGAACTACTCCATTTTCCATCCAAAGAATTTCTAGAGGTTCATCTCCTAAAACCTTCCAATTATCAACTCTAACTCCAGCAGGAATAAAAGAGTAACTATGTTTATCTAATTGCCATTCTCCTATTTGAATAACTCCACTCAGAACAAAAAAAATTTCTAGATCGGCTGTAAATATTCCTGCGGGAGCTGTAAATTGAGGGGGTAAACTTACCCTAGATGTAGATGCACCACAATTATGCCAAGATAATAATCTTCTTGTTGCGAAAGGGACAGTTTCTGGCATTCCCTGGATGCGCCAATCTAAAATTTCTGGTACAGTATTAGAGTCGAAAATTTGGTATTGACGAGGGATAAACTGAGGAGAAATTGCTGTACTTCTCCCAGATAAATTCATCCGTCCTCTACCATCTCCTCCCCAGTCTTCTTTAATTGATGGTACTTCAAATTCACTATTGCTATTTTCTTGGTTTTCGCCCATCATACTTTAGTCCCCTGTTGAAATTGGTATTTTTTAAGTAAACTATAATGTAATCTATAGTTCTTTGAAATGGCAAGTTCCACTATGCAAAATTAATTTAATATTTGGTGGAGGTAGAAAATAAGGAATAGGGAATAAAAAATATATCTGAGTAGTAAATATACAGCAGTTTCCGAAGTTATGAGGTACATATATTGATACTTTTAGGGAGTAGGGAGTAGAGAAGATGGGAATTAGGGTAGTGAAACAAGCAAAAAATATTTACCCCGAGTTGTACCGCATTAGTTTGAAATCTGCTATATCAATAATTGTGTCTACCTATTTATAGGAGATAAAATAGACTAATCTAAATATTAATCTCTGAACCTAAAACTTAACTATTTTAAGAATTATGAAAGTTGCTTTAATTACTGGTGGAACTCGTGGAATAGGGTTAGCTATTTCTCGTAAATTAGCTGAAGATGGTTTTAATCTGATCCTGGGATATCATTCTAACCATGATGCTGCTCTTGCAGTTAAAAAAGAGTTAGAAAAATTGAATATTAAGGTTATTACTGTAGCTGGAGACATCAAAAAATCTGAAACTGTTAATGCTTTATTTCAGGTAGTTGAAGAAAACTTTAATAGTCAACTCACAGCTTTTGTTCATGTCGCTGGTTATGCTATTACCGCAACACTCCCAGGAAATTTTACTTTTGAACAGTATGAAGCAGCTCAAGAAATTTATCCTAAAGCTTTTATTCGTTGTATAGAAAAAGCTCTAACTTATATGGTTGATGGTCAAGGTAGAGTCATTGTTATTTCTGCAACAGGTGTTCATAACCCAGGAAAAGTTTATGGAATGGCCGCACCCGCAAAAGCAGCAATGGAAACTTTGGCCAAACATTACGCGATCGCTGTTGCTCCACGGGGAATTACTGTTAATATTATTACCCCTGGTTATATCAAAACTCAAGCTTGGGATGGCTATCTTGATAAAGTTCCTTATATTGATAAAATGCCTCCCCAAGTCACCCCCATGGGAAGATGGGGACAACCGGAAGATATAGCTCCTTTAGTGGCCTTTCTTTGTTCTCCAGAAAGTCGATTTATCACAGGTCAACATATCTATGTTGATGGGGGACTAGAATTATCTTTATTTTGGAATATTCATCGGTTTAGTCAAACTCTATAGCGCTACGCGCTAGGGAATAGGGAATAGCAAACTGTAAAAGGATTTTAGGATTGAAAAATGTCCGGACCAATTCTTGTATTGCTATAGAACCCCTGATCGTATCTTCATAAATATGCGCGTTTTTTTAGCTAGGAGACAGGAGACAGGAGACAGAAGACAGGAGGTAAGAGGGAAGATGTGGGGAAAAATAATACAAAAAATTCAACACTCCTTGCTGATGATTTTTCCTCAAAATTGATGCGCGAAAAGACTTGAGAACCATAATTATATAGATCTCAAATGGGTGCTATAAAAGCAGAATAATCGATGATCGTGATGAAAACCGCGATCATCAATTTTCTGGCAATCTTTTCATCAAATCTTCAAAAGTATAAGGACAAATATCGGGTAAACTAACATCATATACTTTTAAAACTTTACGCTTTGCTCGCTCATATTCAGGTTGAATATTGATTTTATTTAATAGGGTATTAGTAAGTCTTCTCTCAATTTCATCTTGGAAATCATCAATTTCATCAATCCAATGTCCGCGCGATTGGATATCATTAGTGTAGTCTAGCTTTAATCTGTGAATTATAATTTGTTTTAAAAAGCTATGAACTGCATTAATTTGCTCTTTTCCCAAGTTGTCTATCTCCTCTCTTAAATTCTCCCAATCAAGTGCTTTTTCATTATGTTCACTCAAAGCTTTTGCTTGTTCTTCTGTCCATTGAACAAAATCTGTTTCATATAGATTAGTCATTCTAATCTTTATATTGGTTTGTCTAGTCACGTCAATAGAATTCATCAGTAAAACTCCTAATTATATTATATCCGTTTAAATAGTTATAAATAAATGACGGAGAAGTCAGAATTCAGGAGGGAAGAAAGAAGAAAAGAAGGAGAAAGTTTTTTGATCACTATATTAGATTTTTAATTTGCTGGTGATGCATTGTAATTATTTTTGTTACCAGAAACGGTAGTGGGAGCATCTTGCTCCCTTATTAGCGGGCAGGATGCCCGCACTAGGCATTGCTTCTTCCTATTTACCATTACGCTCCGCAGAACTACCCTTAATTTTATAACTCTCAAGGAACTACAATAATTTTTCCCATCAAACGACGCTCCTCCATTTTCGTCAATGCTGCTGACACTCCCTCCAGACTGACTACTTCCTCGATGGTCGGTTGCAACTTTCCCTGCACAAATGCTGGTATAATTAAATTTTTGAGAGTTTGCCAACTTGCCTGATAATCACTGTTATACCAAAGGGCAATACCGTAAACTGCAATATTGCGCCCCAGTAATTTTCCCATTGGTAAAGCAGCATCTAAACCAGTAGTCGTACCATAGCAAGCAATACGACCATTATTAGCTATAACTTCTAAACAGTCAGCAAATGTCACTTTACCAGCACCATCCACTGCCACCTGTACCCCTATATTATTTGTAATTTTTCTGACTTCAGAAACTACATTTTGATTGCTATAGTCAATGCAATAGTCAGCACCCAGTTTCAATAAGTATTCCACTTTAGCTCTATTACCAGCAGTGGCGATAACTTTTGCTCCCAATAATTTCGCTAGTTGTATTGCTGCCGTCCCCACACCACCACTACTAGGATGGACTAATACCCACTCTCCAACCTGAACTTTTGCCCGATAAATAAGAGCTAAAATAGCGGTCAAATAATTAATAGGTAAACTGGCAGCTACTTCAAAGGAAATATCATCAGGAATAGGTAATAATTCTGTTGCTGGAGCGATCGCCATTTCGGCAAAACCTCCTTTAACCTGCCCTACTACCCGCATTCCTGGCAAAAACCCTTCAACTTTTTCCCCTACTGCATCAACTATACCTGCTGCTTCTTGACCCAAAATTTGAGGTAGTGCATTATTCCCTGGTCTTTTATATTTTCCGTAGGTCATTTGCAGGTCTGAGTTATTAATTCCTGCTGCTCCTACACGCATTCTAATTTCACCAATATTTGGTGGCGACATTTCTGTTTCTTCTACTCGAATACCAGTAATACCTGTATATTCATGTATGCGAACTGCTTTCATTTTTGGTGTATTATTTAAACTATTTGGTTGTCCTGCTCGCGAACGTGTGAAGATATATATTTTTTAATTTCTGACCACACTCCCCATCCCCCCCATCTCCCCATCCCCCCCATCTCCCCATCTTCCCTCCTGACTCCTGACTCCTGACTCCTGACTCCTAATTTAAGACTCTTTCTTCTTTAATTATTGTTCGTTTAACTATTTGATGATTATTAAACCAATGCCAAGTTCTAGCGCGATGATTATTATCGGGACTAATATTAATCATTTCATAGATATATAAATCTGGCATTCCTTTATATGTAATCCACAAAATAATTGTTGAATCATCTACTTCCCAAGCATAACCATCCAACCTTTCTGTATCAAACCAAATTTTTTTATCTCGATATATTCCAGGAAATTTATATTCTTCTTTTTTACCATCTTCCCACTCATAACGATTAGTTTGAAAATAGGGATATTCTCCATTATCTGGAAATTGACAAGTTAAATGAGAACTATGGCGATCGATAATATTACCCTGATTATCTACTATTGTATATGTTCCTTTCCAATCTCCTTCATGACGGACTAATACGGACATTTCTTCTCTAATTTTGGACATAATCTAACTCCTGATGGGACAAAGATAATTATGTTATAGCAGAAGGAAGAAGGAAAAAGGAAGAAGGAAGAAGGAAGTAAGTTTGTAGGTTGGGTTGATGCCAGGTTAGCGGAGCTTATCCTCCGGATAAACCCAACAAAAACAGGTAGATGTTGGGTTGCACTACCGCTTTTAATGTTCCACAGACGATCAACGGTGCGTTACGCTTTGCTAACACACCTTTTGCCTATTGCAACTGGAATTATTACTTTTATTATTGAAAAAACTCGTCAGGAGCCAACTTTAGAAGATGAAGTACAATTGGTGGCTCAGGTAGCTTATTTAGAAAGTTTACGAAGATTTTTAATAGACCATTCTGAAATATCGGAAAAACTGACAGAAACTGAGGCATCGGAAGCGGTACAAAAACAGATTAAAAAATTGGATGAAGAAATAGATTTTAATGACAAAGGACCTGGGAAAATTTTGGTTAGTTTCTATGATTCACCTTTGATGGAAAAGTTTGATGAAATTTTGATTGAACGTTTTAAAGAATCTGGTTTAGCTGAAAATAAAGCCAAAATTGTTGCCGAAAGAATTTCTCGCAGTACCCACCGTTATATGAAAGAAGCAGTGGTAGAGGTGAAAGACAATGCTAAGAAATTAGCCGGAATTTATGGATATGGGTGGCAACGATATTTGGAAATTTATGGCAGTATCGATAAGTATTTAGAGAAGAATATTGCTACTAAACCAGACGAAGAAGTATTTGATGAAAAATTCACTTTTAGGCAAATTTATGTGCCACTGTTGGACAATAGTTAGCCTTGCTAATTCAATCTAAAAGTATTGAAAGATAAAGGTTTGACCATTGATTTTTGAAGTAGCATTCTCACATCTGTACCGCGATAGCGATCGCTGATTTTCAGACTTTATTGATGTTTGATTTATCTGTTGGACAATAGTTAGCCTTGCTAATTCAATTTAAAAGTGTTGAAAGATAAAGGTTTGACCATTGATTTTTGAAGTAGCATTCTCACATCTGTACCGCGATAGCGATCGCTGATTTTCAGACTTTATTGATGTTTGATTTATCTGTTGGACAATAGTTAGCCTTGCTAATTCAATTTAAAAGTGTTGAAAGATAAAGGTTTGACCATTGATTTTTGAAGTAGCATTCTCACATCTGTACCGCGATAGCGATCGCTGATTTTCAGACTTTATTGATGTTTTATTCATCTGTTGGACAATAGTTAGCCTTGCTAATTCAGTCTAAAAGTGTTGAAAGATAAAGGTTTGACCATTGATTTTTGAAAAAATTACCGTAGAAAAATACATATTATAATATTTATATCAAAGCAATTTGAAGGAATAAAAATCATGTCAGAACTACAGGAATTAAGAAAAAAATCTCTGAATTTATCAGTAAGCGATCGCCTGTTATTACTTAAGGCAATTACAGATTCTTTGAATGAGGAACTTCGCCCTCGGCCAGAGTTACCTCCTGATTTCTTAGACAAGTTCCGAGGCATAGGAAAAACAGATAGTCCACCTCCAAATGATGAGGAAGTTGAAGCTATGCTAGAAGAACGTTTAGTGGAGAAATATTTAAAATCCTGAGAAAAATACATACTATAATATTTAGATAAAAGCAATTTGAAGGAACAAAAATTATGTCAGAACTACAGGAATTAAGAAAAAAAGCTCTGAATTTATCAGTAAGCGATCGCCTCTCTTTACTCAAGGACATTACAGATTCTTTGAACGAGGAATTTCGCCCCCGTCGCGACCTCAAAGCTGCTATAGAAGGTTTGCGAGGTATAGCAAAAACTGATGACCCGCCTCCGACTGATGCTGAGGTTGAGGCGATGCTAGAGGAACGCCTAGTGGAGAAATACTTAAAATGAAAGTTTTAATAGACACTAATATTGCGCTTGATTTTCTCCTACAGAGAGAGCCATTTTTCGGCGATGCTGATGCTTTATTTGAAGTTATTAAAAATCAGCAAATTGAAGGTTTTGTGACAGCAACAACCTTAACTAATATTTTTTATATTGTCAGAAAACAAACCAAAAGTATTGAAAGAGCAAGAGAAGCAGTTGCTATGACATTAGCATTAGAAATTTGTGACGTTAATCGTAATATTTTAGAAACTGCTTTTGCTTCTAATTTGAGAGACTTTGAAGATGCAGTGCAATTAGCTTGTGCTTATGCTAAGAATCTTGATGCTATTATTACTCGTAATGCTGATGATTTTGCTGGTGCAAGTCTGCCTATTTTGTCAGTTCAACAGTTATTTGAACAGATAAATAATTCTTGAGTAATATTATATTCGGACAATAAAGTCTTTGTTTGTAGTTGCACTTCAGCGCTGCTAGATATATTTGAGGCGCTAAAGGGCAACTATGAGCTGTTATTATAAGTGTTGGTAGTCCTCAATAGTAATAGTATGCAGGAACTAAGGAATATCTTATATCATGTTCCCCCTCCAGGGGAGCTACGAATTGCGGATAATCAGTTATAATAAAATTTAAGGACTCCGGGTATCGACAGTACCAAACAAATACTTAAATTATCAATACTATTCTCGAATATTTGTTCTTTTTCTCCTTTCTTTCCTCCTGACTAGGTCCTTCCCCTCCTGGGAGGGGTTAGGGGTGGGTTGACTCCTGACTCCTCACAACAGTCATTTATAAGTATTCAACCGTTAGCGTAGTTCCCCCGGAGGGGGAACATGATATTACACGGGAGCAAGATGCTCCCACTGTTATGCTTCGTCAAAAAAATAATGACAATGCACGACTATTACTGTAATCTTTCCTTCAAATGTTCCCCTACCCGCAAAGCATTAGCAATAATTGTCAATGCAGGAGTCACTGCCGAACTTGATGGGAAAAAACTGCTATCCACAACATATAAATTATCCACATCGTGGGTACGACAGTTAATATCCAAAACTGATGTTTTCGGGTCTTCCCCAAACCGACAAGTACCACATTGGTTTGCTACAACCTCAATGGGAACTTCCCCACGGGGATAAATGCTGCCGCGCTTCAAGACAGAATTTCCTACCTCTTTGTCTACCAACTTCAATACATCCATCCAACGATGTACTAGGCGATCGTGTGCTTCCCAGTTATTGGGAGTGTAATGGAAAAACAGTTTATCCCCTTTGACTTCAACTCGGTTATTGGGGTCTGGTACTATTTCCGAATGCAACCACCAACCAATGGAACGTAATGCTAACTGCTTCAACCCAAACCCTGGCATCGCTTTTGCTAACACAGATAAAATGGGTGGAGACTCAGCAAAAGTAATATCTTGCAGCAGACCACCTGTATTTTCTATGTGACCCATGGGATAGGCAAAATTCTCATCCCCCCAATAAAAATCATTCACACTCACACTTCTGAGAAAGTTCCCAGAGTTTGGTTTAGGACTAGGTTGCACTACGGCAGTCATCAGATGTTTCATCAGGTTGCGTCCCACTTGTCCGGAACTGTTTGCTAAACCATCTGGATGTTTTTCATTAGCAGAACGTAATAGTAATGCTGCTGAATTTACTGCTCCACAAGCAAGTACGACAATATCGGCAAAAAATAGAAATGATTGTTTGCCAATTTCTACTTCTACTGCTTTAACTGTGTTACTCGATGAGTTGGTGAGTAAACAGACTACTTTTGCATTAGCTTTAATAGTAATGTTAGGAGAGTCTAGCAGTGGTGCAATACCGAAGACTTCCGAGTCTCCAGTGGGGTCTTCCTCTTCGCGGGTAAGAGTTAATGGTAAAGTTTCTGGATGTAAACCTTGCCCGGCGATCGCATCGACAACTTTTTTAATTTCTGGATCGTGGTCAACTGCGGGATAAGGATATTCTGCACTGTGGGTAGGTTCGGTTGGGTCTTTGCTAACTTGACCGTGAACTTTATAAAGTTTTTCTGCTTCAGTGTAATATGGTTCAAAGTCTTTGTATTTGAGACACCATTCTGGAGAAATTCCTTCTTGATGTTTTACTGTTTCAAAGTCTTTTTCTCGCATCCTAATGAGAGCAGCACCATAGATTTTGGTATTGCCACCTACGGCATAATTTGTCTGAGGAGAAAAGGGTTCGCCTGCGTTGTCATACCAATTTTCGGGGGCACGATAAAGTTCTTTTTTGAAGATATCAACGTTAGCTCTATTTTGAATTTCTAGGGGCATGAAATCACCCCTTTCTAAGATGAGTATTTTTTTTCCGGTACTAGCAAGTTTAGAGGCTAAAGTTCCTCCTCCTGCACCTGTACCGACAATAATTACATCATAATGTTGGTCGTCAATAATCATTTTATTTTTCCTTTAATAATTTTTTTGAGATGTATTGAATAAGTATATAGGAGTCAGAATTAATGGAATGAGAATTCAACTTAAACTATCAATATTTAATTTTTGGGTAGTGGGAGCATCTTGCTCCCATATTAAAAATTCTCCTATTTTCAGATTTTGGTAGTGGGAGCATCTTGCTCCCATATTAAAAATTCTCCTATTTTCAGATTTTGGTAGTGGAAGCATCTTGCTCCCATATTAAAAATTCTCCTATTTTCAGATTTTGGTAGTGGAAGCGTCTTGCTCCCATATTAAAAATTCTCCTATTTTCAGATTTTGGTAGTGGAAGCGTCTTGCTCCTATATTAAAAATTCTCCTATTTTCAGATTTTGGTAGTGGAAGCATCTTGCTCCCATATTAAAAATTCTCCCATTTTTAGATTTTGGTAGTGGGAGCATCTTGCTCCTATATTCAAATCACCCCATTTTCAGATTTTGGTAGTGGGAGCATCTTGCTCCTATATTCAAAATTCTCCCATTTTCAGATTTTGGTATGTGGAAAATTCTCTCATTTTCAGAATCTATGCGTGAGCGAGACGCTCACACTACCAACATTTTCAAATCTTGTAGACAGACCGCTACAAAATTTATTCTGACTCCTGACTCCTGACTCCTGACTCCTGAATTCCTAATTATTTCACTGCCAAATATAAATGAGGATAAACAAAATAATCCAAATTACATCAACGAAATGCCAAAATAAAGAAGTAGCATTAATGCCAAAGTGACCGTTATCATAGTTACCAGGAATGAAAGAACGGCCCAACATAATACCCTGCAACAAAATACCTGTCATAACGTGCAGACCGTGAAAACCAGTCAACAGATAGAAAGTTCCACCGAATACTCCCGTTGTGAAACCAAATTCTAGACTATTCCATTCAATTCCTTGACCTACTACAAAGTAAGTTCCCATTGCCATTGTAGCAAACAGAAATATGCGAAACCAAGTCAAATCATGACGTTCTAAAGCTTTTTCGGCAAAATATATAACGAAACTACTAGAAACCAAAACTACTGTATTAATTGCAGGTTCTCTAATTTCCAAACCAGAAATACCTTCTGGCAACCAGTTGGTGGCACTCGTTTTGTAGACGATGTATCCGACAAAGAAACTCAAGAAAATTACGCTTTCTGAAAGTAGGAAAACGATAAACCCGAACATACTATTACCTTCTTCATCGTGGGTATGTTCGGCAACTGCTGAATGCAAAGGTTCCTGTAGTTGTTCTGATGCGATCGAACTATCCATGTTTTAATTCTCCTTTAATTTACTGGTTTTATCCTCGCTATAGTTGCCGTAGGTTGGGTTGAGGGGTCCCTCAACCCAACAGATGCATATTACAGACAGATATTTTTGTTGGGTTGCGCTTTCGCTTAACCCAACCTACTGGACTAAATTTGAGAGGAGCGAGAATCTCCTAGACGACTGCTATATTACAGACAAATATTTTTGTTGGGTTGCGCTTTCGCTTAACCCAACCTACTACTACCACCTAATTAATTAACAGGTTCGGGAACTTCTGCATGATGTCCATTGGGGTCATTAGAAGTCAAAGGTTCCGACTTACCATAACCGTAGGGTTCAGCAATAATTATCGGAATTTCTTCAAAATTCTCCACATCTGGTGGAGAAGAAATCATCCACTCTAAACCGATCGCTCGCCAAGGGTTAGCAGGTGCTTCCTTACCTTGTATCCAGGAACTGACAATATTTAAAATGAATGGTAAAGTAGACATTCCTAATAAAAATGCTCCCAGACTTGCAACCAAATTCCAAAATTCATACTCAGGTGCATAAGAAGAAACTCGGCGCAACATTCCCTGTAAACCTAATGGGTGCATGGGTAAAAAGTTGAGGTTAGTACCGATGAATGACAGCCAAAAGTGCAACTGTCCCAAACCTTCATAATACATTTTCCCAGTCATTTTAGGGAACCAATGGTAAATAGCAGCATACATTCCCATTGTTACCGTACCATAGAGAACGTAGTGGAAGTGACCGACAACGAAATAGGTATTGTTAACGTGAATATCTACCGGAACAGCAGAGAGCATAATGCCAGTAATACCAGCAAACACAAACATGATCAACCCACCCAAAGCAAATAGCATGGGAGTATTCAGTCTAATTTTTCCACCCCAAATAGTCGCCACCCAGGCAAATACCTTAATTCCAGTAGGTACAGAAACACACATAGTTGAAAGCATAAAAATCATCCGCATCCAGGGAGGAGTACCACTCGCATACATATGGTGTACCCAAACTAAACCACTTACCCCAGCGATCAGCATTGATGAAATTACCACCACTTTGTACCCGAATAGTGGTTTGCGACTGTAGACTGGGAATATTTCAGAAAAAATGCCGAAGATAGGCAAAATAATCACATAAACTGCGGGGTGGGAGTAAAACCAGAAAAAGTGCTGGAAGAGAACCGGGTTTCCTCCGTTGGCAGGATTAAAAAATCCAGTTCCCATTGTGATATCAAATAGTAACATCACTGCACCTGCTGTTAGTGCTGGCAGTCCGAACAATTGAATAATCTGAGCAGCAAATACTGTCCAAACAAAAGCTGGCATCCGGAAAAATGTCATACCAGGCGCTCGCATTCTCACAATAGTTGTGACAAAATTAACTGCCCCCATAATGGAGGAAACACCAGAAATGGCAACGGCAAGAATCCATAGTACCTGACCGTTGATTAAATTACCCGTGGGATTTTGTATACTTACTGGAGGATAGGCCCACCAACCTGACTGTGCGGGACCACCGGGAACAAAGAAACTAGCTATCATCAGGACGCCAACTACTGGCACCATCCAAAATGCAGCAGCATTTAGACGAGGAAATGCCATGTCTCGCGCCCCAATCATTATGGGTACGAGATAGTTTGCCAGACCAACTAAAGATGGGAATGTCCACAGAAACAGCATGATCGTGCCGTGCATGGTGAACATTCCGTTATAAATGGTGCGGTCTACAAGGTCTGATTCTGGTGTCATCAGTTCGCCACGAATTACCATGGCGAATATTCCACCTACTAGGAAAAATAGGAAAGAGGTAACTAGATATTGAATACCGATAACTTTGTGGTCGGTGCTAAAGCTGAAATATCGTCGCCAGTTAGGCGGTTGTTCGTGTTCTGGTTTTTCCGTGACATCACTGATGCCGTCAATTGTTATTTCTTTCATAAAATATTTTTTTCCTTGATATCTGCAAATAAAAATCTACTGCCATTTCTGAAGTGTAACTTCAGTCAATATCCCATTAAATTTACCCGCCTCAAATCTTTTTCTTAATTCCTGGCGCTGAATTTTACCGATCGCTGTTTTGGGAATTGTTTCTTTAGAAACCGGAATCAAGTAATTTGGACTCACGCCAATCTTTTCCACAATCTTATCCCGAATTTTCTGCATCAGGACTTGTAAGGAATTATCCTCAGTGTCAGTCGCACTGAAAAAGATTGCCAACTTATCAGTATTGTCCTCTGATTCTCTAACTGCACAAGCAGCAGTATAAGAGACTTCAATACCTGCAATTTCTTCTACGACTGCTTCAAGATCATGGCAATAATAGTTAGTACCACAAATAATAATCAAATCTTTCTGCCGTCCCGTAATAGTTAAACGCCCATCCTGGAGAAACCCCAAATCTCCAGTATTGAACCATCCATCCTGAGTGAAGGCGTTTTGGTTTGCTTCGGGATTTTGATAATACCCAGACATTACAGTTAACCCTTTAACTTGTAATCCGCCAATTTCCCCCTCTGAAACAACCTGATTTTGATCCTCGACAATTCGCAAATCAACTCCAGGAATTGGCGACCCAACTTCCACAAACAAATCATAATCTGTGGTGGAATCCAGGGAAAAATTATGGGAGAAAGTCACACCAGAAGAAACTTCTGCCATCCCCCAAGAAGGACACATCACCGTAGGAGCTAATCCGTGGGGTGCTAACAACTGCAAAAAACGCCGTGCTGTTTTTGTCACAATAGGTTCCGCTGCGTTTAAGAAAAATTTGATCGACGATAAATCCCATTGTCGTTTTGAGATAGTTTCAGCACAGTCATTGATTAAACTGTATGCAAAATTTGGGCCGAAGGCAATATTCACTTTAAACCGATCGATTAAATCTAGCCAAATTAGCGGTTCTTGCAAAAATAATTCAAAAGGAAAATGAATCTGTTTGCTGCCTAAATAAACATCTCGAATGTGGAAATATACCAGTCCTCCTACATGATCGATTGGAACCCAATTCAAGCTAATATCTTTCCTGGTAAAACCATTCATTTGGACTGAACCCATTGTTTGACTCAGCAGGTTTCTGTGACTCAGTACCACTCCTTTTGGTATACCTGTACTCCCAGAAGTAAACATCATGACTGCCACATCATCCGGTTGACTAGAATGCCAGTTAGTATCAGGTTCATTCCCGCACAATTCCTCAACTGTCAGCACTGGAAACTTTCCCACCTGCGATAGTTCTGGAATCTGAGGAATTTGTTCAGCAAATACGACATCTGTCAACAACAATGGCTGCTCTAGCATCTGTAAGGTATGGGCAAGTCTGCTAGTAGTTTTGTTGATTTGTTCAGGTGTATAGTTAATACTCCTAACTGGAACTGGAACAAAACCACCAAGGACGCACCCCCAGAAACTACTGATAAAGTCTTGATAAGATTCAATTTGAAAAACCACCTTTTCTTGTGGTTTTAATCCAAATTTTCTCAAGCCTGACAGAATCTGTTGAGCTTCTAAAAGTAAGTCTTTATAGGTTTGGGTTTTTTCTGATTTATCCGGTTGGATATAAACAATTTTTTGGTCTGTTTTGGCTGCTGTTTGTAAAATTTCAGCAAGAATAGTTGGGCTGTTTCCCGATATTACGGGGTAAATTTTTTTCATAGAGCTATATTTTTATCTCTTCCCTTACCTCCCTCTCAACTATGATAATTAACAACAGGAGGTGCAGCGGGTTTAACAGTAGGCCAACCTGCTTCCACTGGTGCTGTTGATTTTTCCATATATTCAGTGGTTGCCTGATTTGCTGCGGGAGACAGTTCGGTATTTGCTGCTGTGGCCAGCCAGCTTTGATAATCTTTAGCAGATTCAACTACTACATCTGCTTGCATAGTGGCAAAATATGTACCGCTATATTGGGAGTCAGTTAGACTATATTTCCCAACACGAATGGGAGTAAATTCAAAATTTATTGAATGGTTGGGAATAATGTCTTGCTTCAGTCGGAATGCTGGAATATAAAATCCATGCAGCACATCTTCTGAATTTAATGCTACCCGTACTCGCTTATTTGCTGGTAAATGTAGTTCAGTGCTAGTAACGCCATTTTCTGGATATCTAAATACCCAAGACCATTGTTTGGCAATAACTTCAATTTCTTCTACAGGTTCAGTTACAGGTTTTAGTGGGTCTGCAATTGCTGATTCCATTTCTAATGGTGTATGCAGATGTACTAATTCCATCGGTCCCTGAATTCCCATTTGTTGGTAAATATTGTAGCTATAAGCAGCAATCCAAAATACGAGAAAAATAGGAATTGCTGTCCAGACAACTTCTAGGGTGACGTTGCCTTCAATGTGGGGTCCGTCGCTGTAGTCATATTTAGCAGCACGTTGGAATAGAACTGAATACATTAGAGTTCCAGTTACCCCCAGAAAGATGAATGTACCAAGGGTGACGAGAAAACTAAATAGGTCATCAATTAATATAGATTCTGCTGCTGCTTGAGGTGGTAACCATGAATAGGATAGTCGTCCAACCCAAATACTAACAGCAGTTAAAACGAGAGCGATCGCTCCCAATGTCAAAATAGTCCTGATTTTCATATCAAAATACCCTACTAAATTACTTAGGGAAATCTAAAAGCATTAACATATAAAGACAAGTGCCTTTTTGGGGTCGAAAAAAGTGCCTGGTTTTCAGCTCTTGATGCTCATGCATGGCTTGTATTTTAGGCGCATAGTTGGGCAGAAAAATCATTCTTACAATTCTTACCGAAAAATTGTGATTTAAAGCCTCCCCTGAAAAGGGGATAAAAAGAAAAATTTCCTTAAGCGTCAATCCTATTACAGGAGAGGTAATTGTTAATTATTAATTATTAATTGTTGAATCCTACCTCGTATAAATTTCCCGTTCCTCCTGTCTCCTGTCTCCTGTCTCCTACCCCTACTAAAAGACTTTTGAGCGCAAACCCTACTTAAGCACTTGGTTGGGATTTTCGCCTATTTTTAGCAACGCATCAGCAGTATTATGTACTCCAAATTCAGCAGCTAACTGTGCTCCCAGAGTCCCGTGAACATACATCAGAAACATGATGAATAAACCCACTGCTAAATAGCTCCACTGCACTTGTTGGAGTTTGTCCTTAGACCAGATATAGCGTTGAAATCCTCTCCAGATTGTCATACCCACAATGAAGGCCAACAGGAACACACCACCAACACCGTGCCAGAGCATAGTATCCATAGCTCCCAACCCCCAGGCACTTTTTAGCTCTGCGGATGGTCTCGCTAGCATGATTTCATAAAAACCTGCTGCTACCGTGAAAAATGTAATTATTGATGAAGCTAGCATATTGTACCAACCTACATCAAAAAAATTAGAACGAGTAGTGGATATTGCTAAAAGTTTAAAGACTGGTTTTTGTAGAGGAAAGAGTATACCCACGATATCAAAGGCGATCCCCATAATAAACAAACCTAAAGTCAGATGAACTAAATTAGGATGAATTGGGATGCTGTATGGGAGACCATTTGCTCCTAATTGAGAACTCAAACTATCTATTAATTCTGGGTTCATTGTAAAATTCCCTCCTCGATCGCTTCTACTACTGGCACTGTATGTAACCCATATACCCAAACCAGTTTATCCCCAAGATATACCTGGAAGAAAACTATACCTACTAGCACCAACCCCAATCCCAGATATGGCATCGGCAGTTTTTCTGTATTATTTGAACGAATCACATACCGCCAACCAGTAAGTGCAGCAATGATTCCTGATAGAGACCAACCAATCAAGGTATGTAAATTTAGGACTGGTTGGACTACTTCGTAGGGTTGTGCCAGACCAGCTTCAAACTGACCAAATATTATGGCGATAAAAATAGAAATTGTGGCGAAAAACATATTCCACCAGCTTACTTCATATAAACGGTAATTACGAGTAAAATAACCAATAAGATCGCATACAAAAGCAAATAATACCATCGCTATTACGAAGTGGACAACGATGGGATGTATTGTATCTGGATAGGGTAAGTAATGATCGTTTAATGGTGGTAGATACTCCCACATAGTCTTCTCCTTCAGTAGATAAGTAGATATGCTTGAAAAAAATGTAAATTTTACGAGTTACTACAGGCAAATATTTTCATCAATTTTTTCTTACAACTTTCTAACTGAATTTATAAAATCTGTCTATTTTTTACCGTATCAATTCTCACAGTTTTTCTCAAAACATACTCATTTTTTTTCTTTAATCAAAGTGAAAAAGTAATGTAGTCAAGACAACATAATTTTTTTTTCAGATTTTACGGTTTGTCATAATTAACTAAACTATTTTTATTCTGAAAAGGTAAAAAATCTTATAATCTATAGGTCTGACAATCCTTAAAATTACATATCTTTTCTGTAATGACTATATAGCTTAATTTCAAAAGATTATAGGTATTTAATTAGAGGGGATTATAAGTCGGATTTTGTATTAGCAATAATCGACCTCAACTCTACAAAAGCTAGATATTTAATTAAAATTTAATATTATGATATTTTCAATCTGACTCAAATCCTGTAACTAAATTTACAGAACAATTTAATGTTTTTCACGCTAAATCAGTCTTGCTTTCCAGATTTTTTTATGCTATAATTGAGATTAGCTGAAAAAGTATTTTAGTAGGGGTAAGAGACAGGAGACAGGAGATAGGAGAAATGTGAATGAGCGAGGAGGTAGAAATAAGAATTGTCCCAAGATTGTTCTGCCCAACTATGCGCCTAAAATACTGACTTTTTGAGCGTTTTTGACTGAAACAGGCGCACTTTTTTCGTTCCCAAAAAAACACTTGTCTTTATAATATGTCAATGCTTTTAGATTTAATCAGCAGAGCAATAATTAATGATTAATATTAATCTTTATCCCTTATGGGTTTAATACCCCACCGTCTACACGGTGCAAATGCGGTTGGTGGGGTGAGAATCCCCATCGACCCCATTCTCCTGACTCCTGACTCCTGACTCCTTCTTCAAATTAATAATTTCCTTAAGAAGTTTTCTCTAATCAAGTTGGGAAGTGAGCGAAATTTGAGAATATATGTAACGAAGACAAACTTTCTCCACAATCGGAATGCTATAATTTATCTAAAATTAAGAATCTAAAATTGAGTTACTCTGCCCAGTAAATAACTACATTTTTGGGAGGATTAGTAATGATTTTTACGAGAAAAGACGATACAAACTTCACAACAACAGTTAGGGAAATAACTGCACCAAAAAAAACAAAACAGACGTTAGTAATTATTGACCGCCGTGTGGATAATTATCAGCAGTTGGTTTCAGGAACTTATCCAGAGACAAAAGTGGTGGTGCTGGATGTGAGAAAAGATGGCATTGAACAAATTACAGGAGCTTTATCAGATGAACTAGCTACCAGTCTTCATGTAGTTTGTCACGGTGCTGATGGTATTTTGTACTTGGGTAAAACTCCTGTGAGTCAGGAGAATATTTATCAATATAGAGGGTTACTGCAAGAATGGGCAGTTGAGGAGATTTTGCTTTATGGCTGTAATGTCGGTGGCGATCGCCAATTTCTCAATTCTCTCCACGAGTTAACAGGAGCGAATATTGCAGCATCGGCGCATCGGGTGGGAAATATTGCTAAAGGTGGCAGTTGGCAGTTAGAAATTCAGATAGGTCAAGTTAATTATGGGTTGGCGTTTTTGCCAGAAGTTATTCAGGAGTATTCGGGGGTGTTTGCAGTTTCCTTTAGCGAGCCTACTAATTTTGCAGTGGGAGATAACCCATTGTCAATAGCAGTAGGGGAGTTCAATGGAGATGGCAATCTCGACTTAGCTACAGCTAATGTTTTATCCGATGATGTGTCAGTATTATTAGGAAATGGAGATGGCTCTTTTGCTGCTGCTACTAATTTTGCAGTGGGAGATAACCCATTGTCAATAGCAGTAGGGGAATTCAATGGAGATGGCAATCTTGACTTAGCTACAGCTAACTATATTTCTTTGAGTGGTAGTGTCTCAGTTATTTCAGTATTATTAGGAAATGGAGATGGCTCTTTTGCTGCTCCTACTAATTTTGAGTTAGGAGATGAACTACGCTCAATAACAGTAGGAGAATTTAATGGAGATGACAATCTCGACTTAGCTGTGGCCAATTATTTCTTCGCTGATGTGTCAGTGTTATTAGGAAATGGAGATGGCTCTTTTACTGCTCCTACTAATTTTGAGGTAGGAGATTTCCCACTGTCAATAGCAGTAGGAGAATTTAATGGAGATGACAATCTCGACTTAGCTGTGGCCAATTATTTCTTCGCTGATGTGTCAGTGTTATTAGGAAATGGAGATGGCTCTTTTACTGCTCCTACTAATTTTGAGGTAGGAGATTTCCCACTGTCAATAGCAGTAGGAGAATTTAATGGAGATGGCAATCTCGACTTAGCTGTGACTAATGAATTTGATGTGTCAGTGTTATTAGGAAATGGAGATGGCTCTTTTGCTGCTCGTACTAATTTTGAGACAGGATATGACCCAACCTCAATAGCAGTAGGAGAATTCAATAGAGATGGCAATCTCGACTTAGCCACAACTCATGGTTTCTCCAATGATGTGTCAGTGTTATTAGGAAATGGAGATGGCTCTTTTGCCAATCCTACTACTTTTGCAACAGGAGGTTATCCAGGGTCAATAGCAGTAGGGGAATTCAATGGAGATGACTATCTCGACTTAGTTATGACTAATTCCCATGATGTTGTCTCAATACTACTCAATACTACCGGACCTCCTGGCACTCCAGAAGACGATAATCTCTCTGGCACCTCCAGAAACGAATTGATAGATGGATTAGCAGGCAATGATACTATTGACGGTGCAGGGGGAAATGACACTCTTCTAGGCAATACTGACAACGACTCCCTCATAGGTGGTGCTGGCGACGATCAACTCGATGGCGGCTCAGGAATAGACATGATGATTGGTGGGCCGGGGAATGACTATTATGTGGTAGATAACTCAGAAGATACCGTCACAGAATTAGCCGATGCAGGTAATGATACTGTCAACTCCTCTATCACTTACACTCTAGGAGATAACTTAGAAAATCTCAATCTCACAGGCAACGATGCAATTAATGGTACAGGTAATAGCCTAGATAATACCATCACAGACAATATAGCAAATAATCGTGTTAATGGTAACGACGGCAATGACATTCTCAAAGCTGGAGGTGGTGACGATACTGTTAATGGTGGTAGTGGTGCAGACCAAATCATTGGTGGTAGAGGCAATGACCTGTTGCGTGGTAACGACGGCAATGACACTCTCGAAGGTCGCCCTGGGTTTGATATCTTACTCGGTGGCAATGGCGACGATATTTTAACAGGAGGTATTGGTCGCGATCGCCTCAATGGAGGTGCAGGCAACGACACTCTCACCGGTGGAGCAAGCATTGACCGCTTCATTTTCAACACTAACCAAGAGTTTGAAACCCCTACAATAGGTATAGATACAATCACAGATTTTGATGTACAACGAGACTTGATTTTGTTAGACAAAAAAACATTCACTGCTTTAGAGAGTGATGCAGGTGAAGGTTTCAGTGTGGAAACAGACTTTGCCATAGTTGAAAGTGATGATGCTGTTGCCACTAATGGTGCTTTTATTGTTTATAATTCTGCCAGTGGCGCATTATTTTATAATCCTAATGGTAGTGAATCTGGTTTAGGAGATGGTGCTCAATTTGCCGTTTTGAATAATGATGCTTCTCTGGAAGCGAATAATTTTCAAATTAGGTAGTAAAATTAATTGGCTAAATATTGCTACAAAATGAGCAACTAATTAGGATTTGCTGAAAAAGTCTTATGAGTGAGGGTAGGAGACAGGAGACAGGAGACAGGAGACAGGAGAAATGGGAATTATAGAGGAGGTAGTCGGAAAAATTGTCCCTCAATTTTTCTGCCATAACCATCCCAAAATACTAGCTTTTTGCAGCTCTTGCCACTGAAAAGCTGGTACTTTTTTCAACCCAAAAATGCTAAAACCTTTATATGTCAGTGCTTTTAGATTTAATCAGTAAACCCTAATTAATATCAGGGTAAGCATTCCGCAGGAAGAGCTGACTGCTAATAGCTGTTTGCGCAGCATTCCGGAGGAAATGCTTACATATCAGGAATTAGGATTATAACCCAATTCCAAATGATTAATTTAAGCAGTAACTGAAGTAGTTAATGTTGACATTTCATTTTGTTTAATCCACTCAAAAACTCGATTCAATGCCCACCAAACATCAGGATCTTGAGCATGAACTTGACAAGATTTACTGCTAACATGAGCTACATGACCACCATAACGAGTTAACATTAAATCAATGGCAGAATTACTCTCACAAGCAGTTTTTAAATCTGCTCCAATTGTTGGGTCAAACATGGGGTCATCTTCAGCATAAATAATCAATGTTCGTTTTTTTAAATGAGGCAAAAAATATAGAGGACTTGTTGCTTTATAGTAAGCTTCTACTGATGAAAATCCTAACTTTTCAATAATAAATTCTTCATGAAATTTCCACATACAATCTGCTCGTTCTATTGCCTCTGGATCGATAAAATCTGGATGATGTTCATGAATTAACCGAACTAATTTTTTGAGGTTTTTAGTAATTCCTTTATCTAAGTATCTTCCTAAAGGAGAACTATCTAAATAAGACAGAGAACGTTGAGCTTCTAGACTGGGGCAAATAACTGCACAGCCACCAATATCTGTTTCTGCTAACCCTAATTCTGGAGCCAAACTTTCTGCTAATTTTGCACCCCAAAGTGCTAGTTGCCCTCCGAAAGAATATGCAGTAAACCAAAAATTAGGCGGACAACCCATTGCTTTTGCTTGAGCAGCAATATGAACAAAATCCTGCCCTTCATAAATGCCATCTGAAGTTAGAGCTTGTGATAATAATGCTGTCTTGCCATGGGCACGCCAATCAAATAAAATAATGGCATAACCTTGAGCATAAGCTTTGCGTCCTAATAGTTTTAAGAACCATTGATTATCTAACTCTCCTGTAATTCCATAAGTCCCAATAATTGTACCTTTTGGGTTTTCTGGAATAGCCATCCAGCCAAAAATTGGCACATTATTTGCTCCCATAAAAATTTTCTCTTGGTAAGAAAGCTTCGGAAATGTAGTAGTTTCTTCCCAAAAACGGGGTATCCAAAAGGCTGCATAAAGGGTCATTGCTAAACCATTTTTCAGGAACCACGGAGGAGTATAAGAAGGATAACCCATAGATAAATTTTAATCTGATAAAACTTAAATTTGTTGATTAGATAGTATATCAGTTGGCGATGAAATTTTATAATCCAGAATTTTTCGGTCAATAATACCAAATTGATAAGTGTTTGCTACAAATAGCTAGGATATTTCGTAAGGAGTCAGGAGTCAGGAGTCAGGAGTCAGAATGAATGGCTTCAATAGCATTTTTCAGGTCGGAAATCATCTTTTTTGTCAAAGGGAATATCCTGCACCTGTCTTTTTATTTCTCTTACTATTCGTAACATTCTTTTTTTTTAATTGGTATAATATCATGTCCGTTTGAATACTTATAAATCAGGGAGTAGGGAGTAGGGAGTAGGGAGTAGGGAATAGGGAATAGGGAATAGGGAAAATATAGAGATTTGCTCTGCAAGTGACAGGATAGTTTTTTTCATCACTAATTATCCGGACATGATATAACTGGTCTTTATAATTTATAAGTAATTTAACCACCACTTGCCTCGATGCTTTTTCTTATACTTAGCAAACCAGTCACAGATAATGTATAAAAGGAAGGTTATTAACAACCAAATTAGATAAACAATTGGTAAATCATACCCAAATTCTTTTGGTTTCCAATTGATGCCTACTTGGGAGAAAGTAAAAGGTTCTATACCATATCTAGACAAGGCAAATAAAATAGCGGTTAGATGAATTAAGTAGATGTGGATAACATAGAAAAATAATGGTTGTTGCCCTAATATAATTAATGGTTTAAAATAACGTATTTTTGTTTTTTCCAAACAATAAAGTAATAATATTGCTAGACCGAGTGTAATTAGTAAATAGAGTAGAGAAGGCGGATATTTATGACAATTGATAAAGGATAGTAAGGTATTAGGAAAGTTAGACTGGATTGACCAAGGATTGGGGTCGCCATAAATATTAGTTGCTCGGATAATGATAAAAGCAGCAATCGTACTTAAACCGATGTTTATTAATAGCTGAAGTCGCCGTTCTTTTTCCATTTCAAACAGTGTTCCGAAAGCATAACCTAATGCCATTACTCCGATCCAAGGAATCAGAGGATAGAGGATAAACAAGCGAAACCCAGAAATTGGTTCAATCATTTTTTGCTCGTGAAGTATTGTCCAAATCCAACCAATATTTCCTAATTGTTCTGCTTGTACGTTATCAAAAAGATTATGTCCGACTATCAGGAAAATTGCGATCGCGCTAGCGGAGCGGAACGGAGTTCTATCGCAGCAATTGTCCGAGTAGGAAGATAGATCGCTGCTGCTAAGAAAATCATCGACCATCCGATCGCCCACAATACTCCGGCAGCAGAAAAAGTGAAATTCAAGTCAAACCTCCAGCTCAAACGTACTACTGTTAAATCTAGAAATACTAACCACAGTCCTCGGAGCAACAAAAACCGAGAAAGTTGTTGTTTAGTTTTGCCACGTTTGAGAGAGAGATAAGCACTAATTCCTGCTAAAAAAATGAATAGAGTTGTCGCTAAATAAAGGGAAAAAATCACTCTAACCTAGACAGAGCAATAATTCCCAGCATTTTTGCTATCCAATAGCTACAATCCTTACAGAACAAGGTTTTTGGGGAATTTTTAAGTTATAAAGCGACAAGTCTAATGTAGGCGCGCAAAGATGAGTCACCCATCGTGTCAAAAACAGAGGAATATTTGACTGAGTAAGGTCTAAAGGATTAAAGTCGGCATTGGAAAAAAATCCTCGTACATGGTCTAATGTCATTAGCACCATTACGAGACGAGTCCACGCAAAAGGTCTATTGATATTATTCGTGGAATGCGGTCTGGAGTTTGATTATTTGCGATTAAGACTAGCTGGTTTATATTAGATTTTTCCATCGGTGAGCGTGATAAATTAGTTGCTATTCAAACAACCAACATTTTTACAATATTTTCCTTTCCACAAGATAACACCATTGGCAACAATTTCAATATTTGAAGTGTATTTTACATCTGAAGAGCGATCGCGAATTATATCATGTCTGGTTGCATCGTTAGTGTATAATCAAGTTGAAGAAAAAAAGAGCGATACGGCGCTCCACCACGCTCCACGAACGCCACTATGCCAAAACGCTTTATAGAACCCATTGGATATGTCAGCATCTAGCACATATTTAGATTTTTTGTTGATGCTGGCATAGATGGCTGCTATGGCATCATGCGTTGGCCACCGGAAAAGACCATAGCTATTAGGTTCAAAACGTCCCTCCCATTCTGCTTCCATACCTAATTTCACCAGGACTTGTAATGCATGATCGTACATTGTTGGAATTCCCAGCGGTCGTTTTTCATCCTTTCCTGGTTTTGGTATCTAGACTCTAAAGATAGATTTTAGGTAAAAAGGGTATAAATCCAGTATTGATAAGGGTTTTAGCCAATTTTATGGATTTGACGTCTTTCCCCTGCCTAGACATTTTTTCGGCTATAAACTAGCCAAAAAAATGTCTACAGCAGTTTTTATTTGAATCGACCACAGTAGGGACGTTCCATGGAACGTCCCTACAAGTATTATTGTTTTGAATGTGTGGTTCACCAATCTGAAAAGCGCTGTAAGTACCATTATCTAGGAATAACTGAAGTTATTAGCCAATATAGCTTATGCCTGAAAAAATTTTTCTCTACATTTTTCTCTACAATTGTAGGTTTTGTAGGTTGTTTCATTACCTGTAATAATGAATTTAAAGCATAATCTTCAGATGAGTTGACTTGCCGATCAAAAAGAGCAATATTCATCGCTAAAGGAAGAGCGATCGCTGCTACATCTGGCTCTAATTCTTCAACTAATAAATCAATAGATTGAGGTACTCTAATCGCAGAACGAATTCCGTCTAACATATTTTCATCTAATCCCAATTGTTGTAAATTAGGACATATTTCTTCCCATTTAATTTTCTGATTTGGTTCCCCTGCTTGAATAAGATAAGCTATCAACCTTTGCAGTTTTCCTTGTTGCTTGGCTGTCATTATTTGGATCGGTTCGGTTGCAGTTATTTCTTGGGAACTATTTTGAGGTTTTTCTATATTAATACCATCGACAATTTTTTGCCAATCTTGGTTATCGCAAGATTCTGGTTTTTCTACAGTTAAGGAAATAGTTATTTTTTTGTCTAGATTAGCATTAAGTTCGATTACTTCTGCTTTTACTCCCAAAAAACCTAGCCATTTAGCAATTGTATGAATTAATGTTAGACGGGTTGAGTGACAGTTTGCTAATAACCGAACCTGGGTCCGAACCATGGGGCGAACTATTTGTGTCAGCATTATGATTAACGTACTGTCTTCGTTATAAGTTTACTTTTCTATAAGATAACTAATTTTTTTTGTCTGAATAGCAATTTTAGCTACAGATTTTTTTTTGCCTTGCAGTATTCTGAATTAAATCTCAAAATTCCTACCAAATTTGATATAATACTAAACTGATAAATGTTTGCTAGATTTTCTTGAGCGGGGGAGTAGGGGAGAGGTCATTTCAGTTATCAGTTATCAGTACCTCTCTACCTGTTTGCGCAGCATTCCGCAGGAAAGTCAGAGGCTTAAAATATTGAACTTGATTTTCTCTTGGTAGATTGGATATGGCGCAGGTTTCTTCCCCATCCCTCTAGCGCTTTTTCATCCCCTTTAAAGGAGGCTTTAGACCTTATTTTTCGGTAAAAATAAGAATAATTAATAATAACTGGCTAATAATTATCAAAAAAAATATTTAGTCTGTGTTAATTACTTAATAATTGAAGTATTACTTAAATATAGCATTCTTTTTTCAAATTGGTATAATACTAAATTGATAAATGTTTGCTACAAATAGCTAGTGTCGCTACGCGGAAGTTAAAAGTTAATCATTTTTAATTTGTAATTGTTTTATGATTTTGTAACTGGTTAGTTATTTCCACCATCTTGCACTAGGGTATTTCTTATAATTTCCTACGGAATGCTCCGCAAACAGAATTCAGGAGTCACACGGGAATAGATTTAATAGCATTTTTGATGTTGTAAATTATCTTTTTCATCAAATATATTTTTTAGGCTTTGCTCTCTATAATTCTATGTTTTATTAAATCTTAATTCCTTATTTGATACAGCAGATTCCACTTTAGTACACCAGTCGCGGGCAAGATACCCGCACTACAAACATTGAATCTTAATTCCTTATTTAATAATTTAGTATTTTCGTCTAACCCCTAAAACCTAAGCCCTAAAACCTCAAACTTTCTTCATAGCATTCTGGCAAAATGTTCTAACAATAATCGATGAATAAAAATATAGCCACCTCCTACTTTTTGTAAAAATATTAACTGGGTTGCATAGTCAAGAAAACGAGCATAATTCCAAGGAATATAACCATTAAAATATAAAATAACTCGTAAAATAAAATGTTTAACACAAGCTTCTCCCCCTCCCACAGCTAATCCGAAAATCAACCCATATTGACCCCATACTATGAAGGATAAGTCTAATAATTTAGCAGATAAACTCATTAATATAGCTGCAATTAAACCAAAGATTAAAGAATTTTTAGTTGACAGTAAAATTCCTTGATTGGGAATTGTAACTTCTTCTATTCCCGGACCTGTCATACCACGAACTATTCCTAGAATTATTCCTAAGCTTAATCCAAATATTGCTCCTCTAACCGTAGTAATATAGAAATTATGCTTGAAGATAGCTCCTGATAATATCATAAATAATAGACCAGAAATTATTCCTCCAGTTATGCCAATAATTACTCGGTTGATAGTATATTTTCCTAACCATTTTAAATTAGTGACTGTTTGAATAGTTTTAAATCCAAAAAAACGCCAAAAGTATACACAATGAAATGTTACAACCCACACTATTTCAGACAAATCTAAAAATTCATGAAATACATTCCAAAACAAGAAGAAAATTATTGTCAAAAGAATAATAATATAACCAATAATATAAATTTTATTGCGTAGCCAATAGGGCTGCATTCGTTCAATTAAAAATACGGTTTCTGATTCTCTAACCATTTGCTTTGCTAACCAACTTAGCCATCTTTTGACTTTCTCTTGAGAATAGGGAATATTAACTGAACGACGCTTAAACATTCGCTCAATATAAGCATTAAATAAATGTTTTCTCAATTCAGTATTACTACGACCAGTTAATTCTTCAATTGATATTCCTTGATAAGCTAAACTGATAATACTTAAAATCAAAGGAGACCGGGAAAATTCTTGCAATTTAACATCAGATTCTAATGCTTTTCTTACTGCTGCTAATTCTGAACCTGCATTTTTTAAATATTCTTGAATTTGCTCTAAACTTAAGGGCTGTAAATAAATAGCTGCTTGAAATTTTAACTGACTTGAAAGGGCTTCATAATCACGAATCCGGCTACAAACTACTATTTCTGTCTGCCCGTATTCTTGACATAATTTATTCAAAGCATCTACACAATCTTCTCGTTTTTCTCTACTAACTTCATCTAAACCATCAAGTAGTAAAAGTAACCTTTGTTCTTTTATCCAAGTTTTACCAATTTGTTGATAAACTTGATATTTAGTATGTAATTCTATAACTAACCAATCAGCGATCGCTTGTTTTTTACCTTCCCAAGAAGACAAGTTAAAAACAACAGGTATTGGTTGAGTTAAATCAGCTTCAGTTCTATTAATTAAATCTCGTGCTAATTCTAATAAAGTTGTCGTTTTGCCAGAACCAGGTTCACCCAAAATTAATAAAGTTCGCCCCGCGCCTAATTCATCAAATTTATCAATAATTCGAGTACCAGGCGGTAATTTTTGCTGGGGATTTTCTAAGTCTGACCATAGTAAACCCCAAGGACGATTTACTGCATTTTTTCGTTCTTCTAATCCTAGTTCAATTAATACTTTGCCGTGCAAGGAAGTTTCTAAAACACCTTTAACCCAATAATTTTTTACCTTGTTCAACAATATCTGACTATTTCGATATTCCTGCCGATTTATTAATAAGTTAGTATCCGAATTTCGCAGATATTTACTATCTTTTACTATTCCCGCTTCTGGCAAAACATTATTTATCCAATTTAGATTAAAAATTGCTTCATAAATGCGATTATAAACCTTTAATTTACCTCGGTTATGAATAACTAACCCAGTTAATCTTAATTCTAATTGTTCAGGACTTTGATTAACTTTTACTCCTTTTGTCTGCAAAATTTTTTGATATAACAATAATAACTTCTGACGTTGATTACTTAATAAGAGGCGATCGCGAATAGTCCGTAAATGTTGTGGTTCATCCTGACTTTCCCAATTATCTATTATCATGCTTCGGACAAAATTTTCTACCCATTCTTTCTCCCTACCAAGGGGAATAAAAGACTCAGATTTTAGGATGAGTTGGCATAGCTTCTGAGTCAGAAAAGGTTGCCCCCCAGTCCAATTTAATATTGCTTGTAATATTTGTTGATGATTATTATATTTTGTAGCTAATCCTGTTACTAAAGGTTGAGCTTCTTTAAAACTAAAACCAGTTAATTCTATTCCACGACCAATGTTAAAAGGACTCCCAATTTTATCTCTAATTAGATCAGCAGGAGTAGCTACACCAAAAAAAGAAAAAGTTAAACGTTTATATTCCTGATTTTGCCCTCTTTTGTCGTAACAAGAGCGAATCACCCTAAAAAAATCATCTACTTGAAATTTTAAACTAAGGGTACTATCAATTTCATCAATAAAAATTATAATATTTCGGGAAATTAACTTGAGAATAATCGATTGAATAAATTTGCTAAAACGCTGCCCATAAGATAAATTATTATGCTCAAACCACCAACTTGTTAAATCGAAGCGATCGTATAAATCCAAACTACTAATAATACTGTCAATTACACTTGCATACCACTGTTCGGGAGTAATGTCTAAATTACCAATTGCACTTAAATCGATACCAGCACAAATAATTCCTTCCGTTTGTAAAATTTCCATAGTTTGTATTCGCAAACTAGACTTACCCATCTGTCGAGAATTAAGAACATAACAAAATTCTCCTGCTTTTAATCCACGATATAATTCTAAATCTGCTTGACGTTTAATATAGGTAGGAGAATCAATTGGCAAACATCCACCAACTTGATATTGATAATTTGTCATAGCTTATTTTGACAGAAGGAAAAAAAATAAAATTTTTATATTTTCGAGGTTTTAGCAATTATACCAACTTTAATTGATCTGAAAAAATATTATTTATCACTAAAGTGGTTTGAGCAACCTACATTTTTCCAATTTGTCACAAATTATCGAGAGTTTGAAAGAGGTGAAAATATTTTTTTATAGATCGAGTTAGCGATCGCCGGATAGTATGATTGAAACCAACTTTTCATACTTTTACCAGAGGTCTAATTCCTGACTATCCCCCCATCAATTTATAGAACCCATTTGAGAGCTATTTAAAAAGAGATGGGGAGATGGGAGCATTTTTCTACCTTTTTCCCCTTTCAAAATAGATGGGTAGATGGGGAGGTTGGGAGACAGGGAGCTGGGGAGTATTTTTCTACCTTTTTCCCATATTCATTCCCTCCACCTCCTGACTCGGTTCTCCTGACTCCTGAGTCCTCGCAAAAAGCTGAATCGCCCACAAAGATACCAAATGGCTTCTATAATGGGACTTAAAAATTTTTAGGTCGAAAAATGGCGCTCGTGTCAGTCTAGATAAGGAAATTACATCAATGCCCTAAAAATGCCTAGAACCCTTGGTAATTAAGGATTTATGCATTTTTGACGTAAAAGCCTCTGCCCATCTATATTTGAGCCTATTTTCTGGCTTTATTGTGTGTAAGTCCCACTAATAGGTATTTCTTAAGTTTTGTAGTAGAAACTTTACCTGAACATTAGAAATATCCGCGCTTTCAGGCCGGAGAGGATGTCAAGTTTGAACATTGGTTTTGTATTCTTAATTATTATCAGAAGCTGACAGACCAAGATAAACCAGCAATGTTAATTTTTGAGAAAAATAAAGAATTGATGGATGCTGAAGCTACTTTTATTTGAAGTGTAGAAAAATTGCTAGCAATATCTCCATCTTAAGTGAAAAAAATAATCGCGAATACTTATAGCGATTTTCACAAAGGTAGACTATAGACAAAATATAAGTATGTTTTAAGTTTAATAAGTTACAGACCTGACAGATGTATTCTATGTTAATGAAAACCGCTATAATTTTGAAAAATCTTGAAAAGAACAACACTCCTCAAATACAAAGCAGGGATGTTCCATCGAACATTCCGATAATTATCGTTTTCATTGACTATTTTAAGGCAGCCTATTGTGGGATATCTTCCCATTGTAGGGACTGCCGCGCAGGATAGCTTGTGCAAAAAATACTCTCGACATCTAGCTATTTTACGATTAGCTACTTGATAATGGCGTGAGGTTTCTGCAACAGTTAAATATTGAAGATGACCCTATATCATGGAGATACCTGAGATGGAGACGAGGGAGGTAAGTCTTCTATTTGAGCTAAGGTTTCCTGAATACGCGGAGTTGCGAAAAACCTTTTTGCATCCTCCAGCAAGCGTTTTCCCCACAAGTTTTGGTCAAGATAATCAATATCTGCATATCTACTATCTAGTTGTAGAGCTTTTTCTCCCATAGCAAAACCTTGTTGTTTATCCCCTTTAGTATAAAGAGCTACTGATAGCGCTAGAAGTGGTTCTGCTGCCTTACTATCTAAAGAGATAGCTTCACGCCATTTTCTGATCGCATCATCCACATTTCCCATCTCGTACTCAACTAAGCCAATATTATTAATTGCAGGCCATAGATTTTTTTCGAGGGAATAAGCTTCTTCATATTGATCGATCGCTCTTTTAAACTTACCACGTTTGTAATAAGCATTACCTAGATCGAATAAAGCACCAGGACTATCTGGTTTGAACTTCAAACCTGCTCTTAACTGCTTGATAGCTTCTCCATACTCAGCTTTTTGAAAGTAAGCTCTACCAAGAATAAATCGAATATCAGCATTACTTGGATCGAGTTCTTGAGCTTGTTCTAGAGCTGTAATACCTTCTTCTAACTCTTCAGCTTGAATGTAAAGACTGCCTAATAGTGCCCAGGTCTGTTGACTATTTGGGGCTAACTCAGTGGCCAATTCAGCTCTTGATAAAGCTAACTCAAATTGTTGAAATCTTGCTAACTGTACAGCTTCCTCAGCTAAACTTAAACCCGTTTGTTCCAATTGAGCTGAGTTTAGCTGTAGTATGTGAGGAACTAATGCTTGTCCCAGCATCGGTTTCACTGTAGTGCCCCATAGGCCAAGGGTAATGAATAAAGAAACTAAGAAATTTCGATTTGGCACGGTAAAGAGTATTTATGGTTAAGAAGTTCAGTTGAAAGTATAAAGTATATAATATGATAGGATACCATTCGACTAAACTTACCCAAACTTACCCAAAACGGTATTTTGAGCTTTGGAGCTAGCTTCCTGCGCGTGCTGACGCAATGCTGCGCAAACACTGAAGACCATTGACCCCAGTCTGTAACTTATCTTCTCCACAGGTTTAAAATCCCTGGAAACTCCACCTAGTAATTCAAGTATAACAGAAGTTTTGCCATTTACCACTAAAAAATTTGAAAAAAAGTAGGGAAAGAGTATATTTAGGTAGGATTTGAGCTTCTGTTTTTACCCTAAAAATTTTATAATTTGCAGTATACTACTATTACATATATCTGAAAAAGAATCTGAAACCCTTATCCTGTCATAGGTGAAAATCTAATTTCTGGAGATGTCTATTGGAAATAATATATCTATAAATAATACATCTATAATTTCCGCTTCAGACTTTTAATAAATTCTCTTGGTAAAGATCCTCTGCTCTTTTTTTTTCAGTAAGGACTGTCTGATTTATATTTTTTCTTTTCTAGAGCGTGAACAGTATTCAATTAAACTATTGGTATAATAATTTCAAATTCAGTACCCTTGCCTGGTAAGGAATTTAGTTTAAGCTTTCCACCATGTTTTTCAGTAATAATTTGGTAACAAATAGCTAGACCCATACCTGTTCCTTTACCTACAGGTTTAGTGGTAAAAAAATTTTCAAAGATTCGATCTTGTATTTCTAGAGGAATACCTTGCCCATTATCAGCTATTCTAATAGTCAACCAATCAGACTCTTTCCTAACTATGACTTCTGTGCTTATTTCAATTTGAGGTTGCCAATCACACAAGTCCAATTCAGCTAATTTTTCATTAAGTGCATCAATACTATTACTAATTAGATTCATAAATACTTGGCTAAGTTGACCAGAATAGCAACTAATCATTGGTAAATTTGTACAATAATTCTTAAGAATTTTGATACCATTTTTAAGACGATTATTTAAAATAAGTAAGCTACTATCTATACATTCATGGATATGTGCTTGTTTCTTTTGAGACTCATCCATGTGAGAAAAATTGCGAAGACTATTCACAATTTTCAGAAGTTGTTCCGAACCCAATTTAATACCTTGAGTCGTCTCAGCTAATTCTTCCTGTAAAGAATCATAATCTATTTGTTCTTTAATTCGATTGATAATTGGAGATGGCTCTGATATTTGATCATAAGCAGATAAAAGCTTAGTAATTTCTTCTAAATAAGAAGTTAGAAATATTAAATTATTCCAAATACAGTTAACAGGATTTCTAATTTCATGGGCTACCCCGGCAACCATTCTTCCCAAGCTTGCCATTTTCTCCGTTTGAATAGCTTTTGCCTGAGTTTGTTTTTGTAGTAGATAATTCGTAAGTTCGTGAATATTTGACTGAGCGACTAATAACTGATGCACATCCAAAAGTCTATAAACATTAGCTTCTATTTCTACAACTATTGGGTCATATAATAACTCAGGCTGTCTCTGCAAAGATTTTTGTGCTGCTTCTACTATCAACGTATTACCAGGAAGAATAGATATATCTGTTTTGGAGACATGATATAAAGCTTCTATAGGTCGCTTGTAAAACATCTCCATACCATAGCGACTTCCCATTTTTTCAAAAAATAATCTTCGGGAAATCATACCAACTAATTTATCTTGCCGATCTCTCAAAATCACACCAGGCAGCAAAGGGTTGGCTTCAAACACAGTTGCAATATCTTTCCCAAGGTAGCTAGATACAATTTGAAAGTCTTGCAGAGGTAGTTCCTGTATAGTTGACTCTAAAGATAAAAATTGACTTTTAACCTCTAAATTAGGCACAATAAATGAATCTGAATATGACTCATACAAAGCAAACATATTAAGGGAATTCCTAGTATTTTTGTATCAATAGATACTATTTATCAAAATATTCCTGATAGTTTGCTTGCACATCTGGAATATATTATCATGGCTATCTTTAACTTTTCTAGCACAATCCTCAGAAGATCATCAGAGCTGATAACAATTGCTTAATTTTATTTCTTAATAGATTTGTTTGTTTTATCTAATATGTATAGATTATGTGGCCTATATCTTGGTCACAAATAAAAAAAGGTTTAATTATTTCATTGCATACTACTTGATAGATAATAATCTATATAGTTGGATACTATGATAAATTTATGACTGTAAATGTAGGTAAATCAGTAATTATTCTTATAAAATTTAAGTAAGTAAATTGAGCAAAGTACTCAATATTTTTATCTATAACTAATACCAATTTTATGTGAGGTTGCACAGAATTACGTGTTAGGTATTAGGTGGCGCGGTGGCACAGAATTATGAAATTTATTAACTTGTATATCTTGATCTACAATCAACTCTGATTAAAACATTATTCTATGCAACTTCATATTAATTTGGTATAACTATAATATATAATTCTGTAACGATACCAGTTATTTTTTAATAAATTGGGATCAAAATTTAATAAATTGAATATATGTAAATATGTGTATGATTATAGTTTAAGATATATGGATTCACTAAGCTTACCTACTTACTTAAGTAGAAATACAAGTACTCACCCGTAAGAGTTGTCATAAATCCTCAACTTTCTATATCAACAGTTTGAAAATCTTTATCCACGCTGCCTTTTTCCAGAATATTTATTATATAATCATCAAAGATGGCTGCTAGATCAAATCCTCTTAATTAGCTATAAATACTGTTTTTTTCCTTAAACTTAAATAACAGCAAAATTACTGTAGGACAAAAATATTCTAGTAATGAGTTTGGAAGTCTGCTCTATAGACGATAGGGTAAACATTAGTAAGGATTTTACTTATTTAATATTAAAATTAAACTATTTTGTTATCTAATATGGATTCAACATTGACTGCGTTACAAGAACTAATAGAAATAGTAGCAAAATTACGTTCTCCAGATGGGGGGTGTCCCTGGGATTTAGCTCAAACTTCAGAAACTTTAACTCCTTACATTATTGAAGAAGCTTATGAAGCAGTTGATGCAATAAAAAGCGGAGAGAAAGAAGCAGTAGTTGATGAATTAGGAGATTTATTATTACAGGTGGTTTTGCAAGCACAAATAGCTAGTGAAGCAAATGATTTTACTTTAGCTGAAGTCGCTCAAAATATTAATCAAAAAATGATTAGAAGACATCCTCATGTATTTGGAGATGTGAAAGTAAATAGTACAGAAGAAGTTAAGCAAAATTGGGAACAAATCAAAGCAGCAGAAAAAGGAGAAACTAATGATTTATTTAGTACAAAACTCAGTCGATACGCTCGACAGTTACCTCCACTTATGGCAGCAATGAAAATTTCTAAAAAAGCTGCTGCTCTTGGTTTTGAATGGGAAAATATTGAAGGAGTTTGGAGAAAATTTCACGAAGAAGTTGGGGAGTTTGAAGAAGCTTTACAATCTGAAGATCAGGAACATCAACAAGCAGAAATGGGAGATATTTTATTTGTTTTGGTGCAATTGGCAAGGTGGTATGATTTGAATCCAGAACAAGCTTTACAAGGAACTAATCATCGATTTTTGCAACGGTTTGCTTTAGTAGAAACAATGTGCAACCGTCCTCTTTCTGAGTATACTTTGGCGGAGTTTGAACAAATGTGGCAAAATGCAAAAGCACAATTAGCAAGGGAAAAAAAGAAGTATGTATAGCAGTTAGAAATTGGATGAAATACAAATTTATAGATAATTGGCTCTATCAGATTTTAGGTAATATTATGTCCGTTTAATAGGGTGATGAAAAATTTTCTTCTCTTGTTCCTGATTCTTCCCTCCTGACTCCTGACTCCTCGGTTGTTATTTATAAGTACTTAATTGGACATAATATAAGTATCAATAAACTTAAAATTATTCTTGAGTCAAACTTAATTCCTGCTATTGATTTTGTTGCACCAAATTAGCAAACTCAATCATCACTTTTTCATACTTTTCACCCGCCACTTCTAATAAATCAATATGACCAGCACCATCAACCCAAAAGGAAAGTTTAGGCTCATTAGCTGTGTTAAAAAGTTGTTTCCCCTGGGAAAAAGGAATCACTCGGTCAGAATTTCCGTGGATTACCAAAACTGGGCAATTAACATTTTTTATCTTATCAATATTGCGAAACCTGTCAAAGGGATAAATAGGGATGCGCGTCACAACCCGAAATGCAGTTGTAAATGAACTTTCAACTACTAAACCAGCCACAGACTGCCGGGATGCCAAATCTACTGAAGGCCCTCCACCAACTGAACGTCCATAAACAATAATTTGGTTTGTAGGTATGCCCAACTGTTGGGTCAAGTATTCATAAGCTGCATTAATATCTTGGTAGGCATTTTTCACTGAAGGATTTCCCTGACTTGTTCCATAACCCTGATAGTCGTAGGAAAATATACTAAACCCAATATCTCGCAAATCTCGCAACCTGGGCAAAATTTCCCCTAGGTCTTCAGCATTACCATGACTGTAGAGAATAGTATACTTTGCTTTGGGTAATGCTAAATAAACACCTGTAATTTGGACTGTATTACTAGACTGAAGCTTGACAAATTCCTGGTTTTCTTGATAGCTAGATGGACGGGGTAAAAAAATCAGCCGATCTGAGAAAAAGAAAGCCCAAAAACCAACAAGGACATAGATAATTAGGGTAGATCTGATTAGTCTAAGAACAGAAAATTTCCCTATAAGTAATCCTATAATATTTTTCTTATCCATAAGAAAGAACTGGATATTTACCTATATTATTCTATACGGAATAATTTGTAACGCAGCTCTAGTGTTGAGCTGGCTAGCATTATTTGTACTATTGCGAGGAATATAAATGCAATTAGAATTTCCAGATGACCTCAAGTATCTTGAAACCCACGAGTATGTAAGAATGGATGGCGAAATTGCCACTATTGGTATCAGTGCCTATGCTATTGAGCAGTTGGGAGATATTGTATTTCTGGAGCTTCCAGAGGTGGGAGATCAAATAGAAAAAGAAGGATCGTGTGGCAGTGTTGAGTCTGTCAAAGCAGTTGAAGACTTGAATGCTCCTATTACTGGTACAGTAATAGACCGCAATGAAGAAATATTAGAAAGTCCAGAGCGGTTATCAGAAGAAGACCCATACATAGAGGGTTGGCTGATGAAGGTGCGCGTTAAAGACCCTGATGAACTAGAAGGAGATGATATTTATTCTGCTGAGGAGTATCGTGAAATGGTAGAAGGAGAGTAGGTAGTAACCAAAAATATTCTCAAATCTACAACAATAGCTTGACTAAGTTCATTATACACCTCCGAACAATAATGTAGAGATGTTCCATGGAATGTCTCTACAAAGGTTGCTTGAAAATGATGGAGGAGTCATTTCAGTTATCAGTTATCAGTTATCAGAAAAAATCAGGAAGAGGAGAAGAAAGTTTTTTTTCACGCTATTAAACGGAAATTATATCAGCCTTAAATGATGAAAATTTTTCAGCAGGGGTAGACTTTTTCTGGCTAAGTTATTTGAAATAGTATCTAGTTATATCAAATCCGTTTTATTGGACATAAAAAAAATTTCCAATCGTCATAACTATGCTCATCAAAGTGATTCTCTCTACTCCTGAACTCCTGACTCCTAAATACTTAACCATTCTATAACTGTTTAACCAGATTTGATATTAAATAAGTATTTTTCAGATTATTTACCTTATCTGCGTTTATTAATTTTTCTGCCTTATTTTCTCTAACTACGGAGGAGTGATAACTCAGGAGTCAGGAGGAAAAAATCAGGAATTAGGAGAAGAAGGATAAGAAAGTTTTTGATCACGCTATTAAACGGAAATTATATCAGCCTTAAATGATGAAAATTTTTCAGCAGGGTGTAGATTTTTTCTGATAACTGATAACTGAAATGACCTTATCTGTCTTTATTAACCTTTCTGCCTTATTTTCTTTGCTGAAGTTAGTGGTATTAATGTTATTTTATTCCTCATCATAAATTGTTTTTTGTGAATTTATCTGGTCAAGCATGGCTGATATTTTTTTTAGTTAATTTGGCTATCTTAATTCCCGGATTATGATAATTTGAAGGTGATCTGATATAATAGGAATATATAAAAAAAATATAGTCGGGGTAGTACAATGAAAAAATATATATGGTTTAGTTTAACTGTCATAATCGGCTTAATACCTATATCTGTAAAAGCAGAAACATGGAATGGGGAAAAAATTTCTCAGATGATTGGTGCTATGAGTTGGTGTACAAATAATGCTGCTAAAAATCCTTCGGAAGCATCTATTTATCAATCTGCTAGACGTGCTGGAACTATAGCACTTGAGAAGGCTATTATTAATGGAGATATAGATAGTAATGAAAGCCTGAAAATTTTAAAAAAATCAGAGAGAGAGGGAAAGTATTTTGACCAAACACTGAATCCAGAGCGTTGTAAACAAATCTGGCAAAGTGTTAATGAAAATCCAAAATTTTAGAGACTGTTTGTAAATGTTATTAAACTACAACAGGAATTGACAATAATTAGTTCCTGAAATCTTTGTAGTTTTTACCGAATAATTAAGGTTGAAAGCATCTTCTTCTTTGAAGAAATAAAGAAAAAAATCCTGTTTGCCAATCCTAATCGGTTTTCAAGGGAGGTAATTGTTAATAATTAATTGTTGAAGATATGCTTCATCTATAGGACTACGCAAATAGGACGCGGATATTCCTCTATTCCCTACCCCCTACTCCTTACTCCCAATTCCGGTGCGGAATGCTGCACAAACCACTCAAATTTATTGTCAAACGCCAAAGAACTTACTGCTATATCACCCTGGGCGATCGCTAAGGACATTGTTCATTAGAAATTTTTCCATCTGGCATAATTGTTTGACACAAAGTAGCAAATAATAACGTTGTTTTTTTATCCAGTTTTGCACCACTAAGATTTGCATTAGTTAAGTTAGCTTGACTTAAATCTGCACCTCGCAAATCTGCATTATTTAATGTAGCAAAACTGAGATTTGCTTGATATAAGTTGGCATTATTAAGTTTAGCTTCTACTAATCTTGCATAACTTAAATCAGCTTCTACCAAAGTAGAATTTGTCAATTTGGCATGAGTAAAATTAGTACCACTTAACTTGGCTTTTTCTAAATTAGCATTCATTAATTGAGCATTTTCTAGATTAACTCGATCCAGAGAAACTATTCGATTGCAATCTGCATCTAATTGTCTGCATCGAATTAATTCTGTATCATATAGAAATTGTAATAATAATCCTTTGAGTATTTTATTATCTTCTAAACGAATTGATAAAGCTAATGTATTAGCCCTAATTAAATCTAAATAATCAAATTTATCCGTATCAGTATTATTAATATTTGATCGATCTACCAAAATTTCTCGTATTTCTTTCAGGTAGTTTTCCCATATTTGTTCGTGGAGGCGTTTATCAGCAATTTGTTCTTGAATCTGTTCTAAATCGTAAGTAATAAAACTGGCAATTAAACCGATAAAAACAGGCAAAAATATTTTCTCAAAAACTTCCCAAGGTTCTTTCTTAGCTATAGAGGATAAGAGGTTATTCAAGTAGATAACTGGATGAACTCTTTCTGGCTTCATTGTAATCGGGTTTAACTCTTTTTCCCGATAGATTGCAAAGACAAAAATAAAGAAAAATATGAAAGTAATTCCTATAGTATATCTGAACAAAGGCAAACTATTAATTTGTTCTAAAATAGATTCCCAATTAAAAAAATCTTCTCTTGAGTCATGCTGCCAAGTTTCAATTTGAGCATAATTAACAGTACGATCGAGTACTTGATTCTGGCGTAACTTAACTACACTAAATGATACTGATAAAATACTCAAAATTCCTAAGCCAGCAGCAATAAATTTTATTTTCATAGTCAAAAAAATACTATAGTAATCCTATTTTATTTGTGTATAAAAATCTTACTATTTTTAGGAAACAGGGAACAGGGAACAGGGAACAGGGAACAGGTAAGAGTTTCAGTTTTTTTATCTACTTTTTGATTTTTCACAACCAATTTAGGATTGCTATATTACAGCAATAGTATAAACTTTTACCGAATAATTAAGGTTTAAAGCCTCTTCTTTAAAGGAGAAAAAAGCGGTCGTTTTGCTCCGCAAATATGTTGCGTAGCATGACCTAGGAAAAAGCGCAGCTTCCCGTAGGGTGGGATGGCAAGGTCTCCTCGCCATATCCAATCGACCAAGAGAAGAAAAAATTTTCCCTACCGCGTCAATCCTCTCCTTAAAAAGAAGAGGTAATAATTAATAATTAATTGTTGAAAATATCTTCATACTGAAAAGTTTCGATTCCGTATTATTTCAGTTCCAATAATAAAAAATCAAATCAATTATCCCACAGAAATTATCAATTCTTTCCCCCTACTGCCTAACCCCTACTCCCTACTCCCTCTTTTCCGGAGATGCCTACTGATAACTGATAACTGAATTGACAATCCCAAAATTTGGCCTCTAAACAAAAAAAATTATTTTATCTCCCATGAAGTTATGAATTTTTGTTAAAACTTAATCAGAAGTTAACTCCAAGGAATATAAAAGTGGTAGTAATACACAAATCTAATACAAAGTCAACCGCTCAACTACAACACCAGAATAATGGCCAGAAATCTACTAACTTTTGCCAACGACATATTGGCCCTGCTTCTGACGCAATTCAAAAAATGTTGACAGTATTAAGTGTTTCCTCCCTAGATGACCTAATTGACAAAACAGTTCCACAAGTAATTCGATACCAAAAACCCCTAAATCTACCAAAATCTCTGAGCGAGACTGCTGCTCTTGCCCAAATCAAAGAAATAGCCTCCAAAAACCAAGTCTTTCGTTCCTTCATAGGAATGGGTTATTACGACTGCATCACCCCACCAGTTATCCTCCGCAATATCCTAGAAAACCCTGGTTGGTACACTGCTTACACTCCCTATCAAGCAGAAATAGCTCAAGGACGAATGGAAGCATTGCTGAATTTTCAAACCATGATTACAGACTTAACAGGTTTAGAAATAGCTAACGCTTCCCTACTCGACGAAGCTACAGCAGCAGCAGAAGCAATGAGCATGAGTTACGGTCTGTGCAAAACTAAAGCAGAAGCTTTCTTTGTTGACTCTAACTGCCATCCTCAGAATATTGAAGTTGTGAAAACTAGGGCACAACCATTGGGAATAGAAGTTATCGTTGGCGACTTTCGCACCTTCACCTTTGACAAACCAATATTCGGCGCACTCCTCCAATATCCTGCCACCGACGGCGCAATATATGACTACCGCAACTTTGTGGCAAGAGTTCACGAAGTGGGAGGTTTAGTTACTGTTGCTGCTGACTTACTCAGTTTGACTTTGTTAACGCCTCCAGGAGAATTTGGTGCTGATATTGCTGTAGGTAATACTCAACGTTTTGGCGTGTCTCTGGGATACGGCGGTCCTCATGCTGCCTATTTTGCGACAAAAGAAGCTTATAAACGACAAACTCCAGGACGTATTGTCGGAGTTTCTCAAGATGCTAACGGCAACCCTGCGCTAAGGTTGGCATTGCAAACACGGGAACAACATATTCGCAGGGAGAAGGCAACGAGTAATATTTGTACTGCTCAAGTTTTGCTGGCAGTGATGGCAGGTATGTATGCGGTTTATCACGGTCCTGATGGTTTAAAGGAGATTGCGGAAAATATTCACAGTTTGACTGTTAAGTTGGCAACAGGTTTAAAACAGCTTGGTTATCAAGTTGGTGCAGAATCATTTTTTGATACTATTCGGATAACAGTGGGTGCTGAATCTCCTCTGAAAAGTGCAAAAGAAATTATTGATGCTGCTGTTTCAGCAGGTATTAATCTCCGGAGTCTCGACGATCAAACTTTCAGCATTTCCCTAGATGAAACCACAACTAATATAGATGTGCAAAATTTGTGGGAAATTTTTGCTGGTGGAGAACCATTACCAGACATCGAAAACACTCCCCCCCTTACAAAGGAGAGTCAGGGGGGATTACATTCCCGCACCAGCAGTTATTTAACTCACCCAGTATTTAACAGCTACCACTCAGAAACCGAACTATTGCGTTACCTCCACCGTTTACAGGCAAAAGACTTATCCCTAACAACATCAATGATACCGTTAGGTTCCTGTACAATGAAACTCAACTCTACAGCAGAGATGATACCTGTAACCTGGCCGGAATTCGCCAAAATTCATCCTTTCGCCCCCACTTCCCAAACCAAAGGTTATCAAATAATGTTTGAACAACTAGAGGAATGGTTAGCAGAAATCACAGGTTTTAGCGCCATCTCTCTACAACCAAATGCAGGTTCCCAGGGAGAATATACAGGTTTATTAGTAATTCGCGAATATCACGCTCACCGAGGAGAAGCACATCGCAATATTTGTTTGATTCCTGAGTCTGCTCACGGTACAAACCCTGCTTCGGCAGTGATGAGTGGGTTGAAAGTTGTAGTCGTCAAATGCGATAAACAAGGAAATATAGATATTGCAGATCTAAAGGCGAAGACAGAAAAAAACAAAGATAACTTAGCTGCCATTATGGTTACTTATCCCTCAACTCACGGTGTATTTGAGGAAGAAATTTCTGAAATATGCGAAATTATCCACAGTAACGGCGGTCAAGTTTATATGGATGGAGCGAATATGAATGCTCAGGTAGGTTTATGTCGCCCCGCAGAAATAGGAGCAGATGTTTGTCATTTGAATTTGCACAAGACTTTTTGTATTCCTCACGGTGGCGGTGGTCCGGGAATGGGTCCCATAGGCGTTCAATCTCATTTAGCACAGTTTTTACCAGGTCATTCTGTGATTAATATTGGTGGAGAAAATTCTAGTGGAGCGGTATCTGCTGCACCTTGGGGTAGTGCCAGTATTCTGCCAATTTCTTGGATGTATATTGCCATGATGGGTGCAGATGGTTTGACTGAAGCAACCAAAGTAGCAATTTTGAATGCTAATTATATTGCTCAACGGTTGGAGAATTATTATCCAGTTTTGTATAAGGGTAAGCATGGGTTTATTGCTCACGAGTGCATTTTGGATTTGCGTCCGTTGAAAAAGTTGGCTGGTATTGAAGTGGAAGATATTGCCAAACGTTTGATGGATTATGGTTTTCACGCGCCGACTGTTTCTTGGCCTGTGGCGGGAACAATTATGGTGGAACCGACAGAGAGTGAGTCGAAGGAAGAGTTAGACCGTTTTTGTGATGCAATGATTTTGATTCGCCAGGAAATAGAAGAAATTGAAACTGGGAAAGCAGATAAACAGGATAATTTGTTGAAAAATGCACCTCATACCGCAGAGAGTTTGATGGTGGATGAGTGGAAACATGGTTATTCTCGACAACGTGCCGCTTATCCCGCACCTTGGACGCGGGAGCATAAGTTTTGGCCTGCTGTGGGAAGGGTTGATAATGCTTTTGGCGATCGTAATTTTGTGTGTTCCTGTTTGCCGATAGAAGCTTATAGTTAAAAGCGGTCAGCGGTCAGCTATCAGCTATCAGCCAAATTTGTAGGGTGCGTTAGACGGCGTAAATTTAGACTCTGAAAGAGATTTAGCAATCCGTCGTAACGCACCGCCTCTTTCATAATCAGGACTTACACACGGACACTAAATCCAGTGAGGGCGCAATTCGGAGCTTGGCGGAACGCCAATGCCATTTGCTTCGCATAACTATCGTTAACGCCCCTACATATGGCGTTTTAAAGATGAATTTGCGTAAGTCCTGATTATGTTCGGTGCGTTACGCTTCGCTAACACACCCTACCAGACTACTAGACTGTTGCCTGTTCCCTGTTCCCTGTTGCCTACCATCACCCGACTTTTTCAGCAAACCCTAAATATAGCAATCAAAACAAAGATTAGGAGACACTCCCCAAAAAATTAAAACCAATGTCTTACAGTAAATTCACTATAGAAGAGTTGCAAAAAACCTTTAATTTAACAATAGTTGAAACCGTGGGAAAGTTTAATGACTTGCCAGAAATTCCACCGAGTCAATTTTTACAAGAAGCATTGCAATATTACTTACCGTTAGCAGTCGCTATTGGCACAGAAAAAGCACGATCAGAGTTAATTATTGCACCGATTTTATTTGCAATCAAAAAACAGTTAGACAATCAAATAAGCATTTTTTCGGGTGTAGAATTTAATATCGATACTGAACAGGGATTGAATGGTTTTTGTGACTTTATTATTAGTTGTTCCAGTTTGCAACTTTTGATTGAAGCGCCAGTTGTTGCTTTGGTGGAAGCGAAAAACGATAATATCAAGTCGGGTTTAGCTCAATGTATGGCAGAAATGGTCGCTGCCCAAGTTTTTAATCAAAGAGAAGATAACGAAATTCCTTTAATTTATGGGGTTGTTACTACTGGAACTACTTGGCAGTTTTTAGAGTTAGAATCTCAAACTATGACAGTTGATTTGGAAGAATATTCTGTTAAGAATTTACCGAAAATTTTAGGAATTTTAACGAATTTTGTAAGTTATTCGACCGTGAGTTAGTAGTAGTGGACTGTAGTAGACTGTTTCATATAAAATGATACAATAGGAAATCTACTAGAAAATGAAAAAAAGTAGATATTAGCAGTAAACGTAAAAGCGATCTCAACGTTGCAAAAGTAGGGGCAGGTTCCGCGTTAAATTAATGGTGTTATAAATTATCTGATGATCCCGCCCCCAAGGATATAATGCACTACAGAGTTTCTCCAAAAGTGACATCTTCATACAAACTATTAATGCTAGTCCGAAAGTCAATACTTGCCAGATGAATTTCACTGCCTTGAGTGTAAGTGTGCAATACCCAAAGACCTTCAGCATTGCGACGAAAGCATTCTAAACGTTGGCGTTTTTGGTTAATCAAAACGTATTCTTGCAAAGTTGGTAATTGCTGATAGTTGGCAAATTTGTCACCGCGATCGAATGCTTCAGTGCTTTCCGATAAAACTTCCACTATTAAACAAGGATATTTTTTATGATTTGGCAAAGCTTTATCTCTGGCGTCGCAAGTCACCATAACATCAGGATAGAAGAATGTATTGGTAGTTTCTATAAGAGCTTTCATGTCCGACATATAAACACGACAACCACTGCCTCGCAGATAATTTCTCAACAGTGCAAATAAGTTTCCAGCAATGGTGACATGAGCATCACTAGCACCTGCCATTGCGTATACTTGTCCATCAATATATTCGTGTTTGATAGAGCTGAGTTCTTCTCCTGTTAGGTATTCTTCAGGAGGAATATAATTTGTGTTTTGGTTAGCAATCATGTTTTGGGAGATAGAGGTATTATATGATTGTATCATTAGCAATAACGAGAAACCAGAAACTAGCTTTCTCCAAATATGTCTCTACGGATGCGTAGGAAATATAATGTTAAAATCATGATATTTTTCATTATCAAAGCTATATTTTTTTATTTATGGAAGATTACCAAGCAGCTTTTTTAGAACGCTATTCTGATACAGAAATATTAGATAAATCAGGAATAAAAATTGGAGCTATGCACTTTGGAGGTGTCACTATTGAGTGTTTATTAAAAGCAATGATTTTTGCTACTTTACCAAACAGTGCAACTAGAGAATGGAAAACAGATAACAATAATCCAGGACATACTTTTACTAATCCAGGACATAGCTACACAGAAGCATTAAAACGACACAATAAACTTAAATCTAGAATTGATAAATTTCCTCAAGTACGAAAGTGGTTGGATGAAATTGAAAACCCAATGTGTCAACATTTTATAGATATACGTTATTTTGCTATTGAAGCTAATAATGTAAATTATAAAAACTGCTTCAACACATATCAAAAGCTTATAGGATGGCTACAAAAACAAGCTACTACACTTTAATAAATTAAAGGAACTAAAAATGCAAGAAAATTGGCAAGTATTACTAAAGCAAAATATTAAAAACCAATACGTTCAAAACTCTCAAGAATGGGTTGATGTAAATATTTCCACATCAGGTTTGCTCAATTTAACTTTAGTTAGCGATCGCTTTTTTGGTTTATCCATCCCTCATCGGAAAGAACAAATTTCTAACTTATTAAAATCTCAAGTGCCTCATTTATCTCCTGGGTTTCTTTCCTTATATACACCTAAAGAAGCTGAATCACTAAATATTTCACCTCCACAAATTTCTGAGACATTCTCATTAGTAACTTGGCAAGATTTAGCTATCCAAGCAGCAAACCCACAAAATCAACCTCAACTACCCCAGAAAGAACCCAGTATACCCAGAACAGTGACATTTTATTCTTTTAAAGGAGGAGTAGGTAGGACTACTGCATTAACTCATGTAGCCTCAATTTTAGCAATGCGAGGCCGTAAAGTTGTAGCTGTAGATTTAGATTTAGAAGCACCTGGGTTAAGTACAGCATTTAACCTTAAGGAAAAGCCAAAATATGGAATTGTTGATTATTTTTACGAACGTTCCTACTTACCAGAAGGAATAGAACCCAGTATTTTAATTACAGACATATTTAGTGAAGTAAGAATACCTAATGCCACAGGTAGAGTATTTGTTGTTCCTGCTGGATATCTTAGTCTTGATTATGTGTCTAAAGTTGACGATCTTCATGCCACAACTGTTATAGATGGAGATAAAAATCTTTGGTCTATTTTTAAGCAGGAAATTCAAGAACAATTAAAACCAGATATTCTCTTAATTGACTCTAGAACTGGGATTAATCAATGGGGTGCTTTATCATTAATTCAAGCTGCTGATGAAGCAATTATTTTTATTTTTCCTAATGAACAAAATCAACAGGGAATAGAGCTACTATTAGAATCTCTTCAAACTCTGAAAAACCTATCTATTAATTTTGTTTTTTCTCCTGTAACTGATGTGACAAATAGTGGTTTAGATAAAGTCAAAAACATTTGGAATTCCTTGCTTGAAAAGATAAAAAATGAAACATATGAAAACTATGATACTGATGAAGAAGATTCAAATACAAGTAACGAGCAACCAGAAAATGATGAATTATTAGTAATTCCTTACCTTGTACCAATTGCCTTAGCTGATAGTTATCCCATACCAGAAATACAAGATTACTATAGTAAAATCACTAATATAATTGATGAAAAAAATAATGAAATTAAACGCAGTAAAGTTTTAAATATTGTTGAACAAAGATGGGAAATTCTTGAAAATCTAAAGTTTCCTGAAGTAAATGTGGCCGATCAGAAGCAAGATTTAAGCTTATTGTTTCAGCGCACTACTGATTTTGAAAAATTTTTAGATGACACAACCTGCCTAATTCGAGGGAAAAAAGGAACAGGTAAAACTGCCCTATATTGGTTATTTTTAAAACATCAAGAACTAGCTCAAAAATTAGCTCGCGGACGGTTAGATAATACTGTATTTTTATCAGGACACGGTAGATTTCAAGAAAGTAGACCTACCCGTGAAGAATTTCAAATTATTCATGGAACTTTGCAGGAAAAGAATGGAACATGGGAAGCTTTTTGGAGAGCTTATTTACTATTTAGATGTGATCAGGAAGAATTACTAAAATTTCCCAGAGGTAATAAAGGTAAAAGGGGAAAGTTTACCGAGCTGAAAAAAATAATTAATAATTTACCAAAAGATACATGGCAGTCTGAATCAACTAAAGCTTTATTAGAATTATCTACTAACTCTCAACTCATACTTACAGTTAAAGATGCAGTAAATATTATTCTTAATCAAGAGGCAAAAGAAAAGTCTCAAAAATTATGGTTTCTTTACGATGATTTAGATGAAGATTTTTCGGAAGCAGGAGAATTAAGACAACAAGCATTAACTGGATTATTTCAATTAGTTCAGTCTTGTGATGCAAGTAGACTAACAGAAATTAGATTTAAAATTTTCTTGAGAGAAGATATTTGGAATCGTTTAAGTTTTGATAATAAAAGTCATTTTACTGGAAGGGATATTATTTTACAGTGGAATCAAATAGACTTTTTACGTTTAGCGCTTCGTCAAGCAATACAATCTCAAGATTTCAAAAATTTAGTTGACCAAGTTTCTCCTGTTGCTGTTGAAAGTATAGATATAGCGAATGAAGAAGAGCTTGATAAAGCATTAGAATTACTATGGGGAAGTCGTCGTCGAAGAGGAAAAGTATCTCGATGGGTTTATGAACGCTTAACAGACTCAAGTGGCACGACTTTTCCTCGAAGTTTAAGTCTATTACTTGAAGGAGCAAAAGAACAAGAATTAACTTTCAGAGGAAAATCATTAACTCAAATCCGTACAGAGCGTCTACTGCAAGGAAAATCTCTAGAATTTGGGTTAAAAGAAGCATCAAAAAAGCGATGTCAAGAAATTAAAGAGGAATATCCCTATCTAATTAATTTCTTTGATTCTCTTAAGGGAAAATTAGCTTTTTTAACAAAAGAAGAATTACAAGAAATATGGCAGAACTTACCAGAGAAAATTCTAGAAAATTTTGAAGAGTTTATTTCTTTGATGGGGGAAATAGGAATTATTGAATTTTGGGAAAAAGAAAAACGCTATAAATTTGCAGATATATATGTTTATGGCTTTGAAATAATTCGCCAAGGTACAGTATAGAAATTTCTATCTGCCAAATTTGCCTAAGTCTTATTAGTGAATTATCTCAATTTGTGCTGAGAAAATGAAAAAATAAAATCTCTATAATCTGGATTCAGAAAAGCATCAGAAAAGTGATGTGAAAAAATTCTAGAGGAATATCCCTATCTAATTAATTTTTTTGATTCCCTTCAGGGAAAACCAGCTTTTTTAATCAAAGAAGAATTACAAGAAATATGGCAGAATTTGCCAGAGAAAGTTCGAGAAAATTCTAGAAAATTTTGAAGAGTTTGTTTCTTTGATGAGGGAAATAGGAATTATTGAATTTCGGAAAAAAGAAGAACGCTTATTAGCACTCAGCTTTTAGCTGTTTCATAAATAATGAATATACACTCTCCCTTGTCAAGGTCAGTTTTTTCCAATACTTTGAATTCTCCTTAAATCTATTAATACTAATTCCTCCTCAAAAAGCAATAAATTAATAACTGATAGCTGAGTGCTGAATACTTACGGATTATCTCAATTTTTGCTGAAAAAAGGAAACTCATTACAAATATCCCACCGCTTACCATTATGAATTAATAAAGTTAACTGAGAAGCTGTAAATTCAAAGTCAAGCGATCGCTCCCGAAATTCTAACCAAGCTGCTCTAAAATTCTGTTTAGTTAAGTCTCGAAAAGCTACAGTAACATGAGGAGAAAAAGGGCGAATTTTAGAAGGGGGATGCACAATTCCTAAAGTAGTTTCTGTAAATCCAATTAACTCTTTTTGTATTTTTAATAGTTCTGGAGTTTTGACAACATTAACATAGATAACACGAGGTGGAAAAGCAGCAAACCCAGACAAAGTAATGGAAAAAGCAGAGCATTTTTGGGCAAAAGTCTGTAAACACTCCTGCAAAACTGCTAAATTTTCAGTCGGCCATTTAAAAGGAGGCTGTAAAGTAATATGAGGCACGGACCTTAAAGCATGACTGCTATTATATTTAGTAGCAAAATATTCCTTAATTTCCGTAACTTGGTTTTGAATATTTTCAGGTGGCACAAGAGCCACAAATAATAAACGTTTTGACTGACCCATAAAATTAAAATTCAAAAAATAAAATGCCTTGGTTTGCCAAAATAGAAAAAGGTATAGTTGAAAAAACCATATTTGACCAATATGTACCAGCTCATAAAGCTTATGTCCAAGAATTAATTGCTAAAGGACATAAAGCTAAGAGTGGTTACTGGAAAAAACATCAAGGAGGAATGTTACTATTCGAGGCCAAATCTATGGAAGAAGCCCAAAAAATAGTAGCTGAAGACCCCTTAATCAAAAATAATTGTGTCACCTATGAAATTTATCAGTGGTGCATAGTTGCAGAATAAAAAATTGTGTTATAGTAATAAATGATTCGGACCAGCGCGGCTGTAACGCCTAAACCTTGTCAGGACCGGAAGGTAGCAGCAACACGGGATGCTTATGGTAGGCGTTGACTCCGGGTCACCCAATTAATCAGGAGCCAGAAAAATATATTATGGATAATTTGGGAGGAATTATTCAAAGGGCAGTTTATCTAGGAGTGGGATTAGCCTCCTATGCAGGAGAGAAAGCAAATCAGAAATTAGCAGAACTCAGAACAGAGACCCAAAAACTGGCAGATGAGATGGTTAAGCGTGGTGAAATGACTACGGAAGAGGGTCGTAAATTTGTTGAAGATATGATGAATAAGGCCATGCAACAGCCACCGGTAGAGGCATCTCCAGACACAAGACCTAGTGAACCACGTCGTATAGAAATTCTTTCTGAGGATGACAGTTCATCAGAGTCAAACCAAGAAGTAGATAAGATGCGCCAAGAAGTGCATAAGCTACAGGATGAATTGCGTCGGCTACAAAAAGATTAAATCTTCGGACAAAAATTAAGCTCTTCTCCAAGAGTTTAGACACCCTAAGTTTAAAGAGAAAAGCTCAAACAGATAATAATGGAAGACTGGTCAAAAAACTTGTTTGAAGTAATTGAAACTGCTGCTTTAGAAGTAGAAAGTTTCTTCAATGAAATGGCAGAAGAAGTTTCTGAAGTGCTTGATGAGTGGGGAAAGTTCTCGGAAGAGATTACTGAAGAAATACGTACTAACTTTATTGTAGATTTAGATGAGTATCTAAATGATTTAATCGACCCTATTATCGAAGTATATCTGGACTTAGATTTTGATGTGGGAGGGGAAGATATAGACTATTTTGTGGATCGTGTAGAACCAACACTAGAAAAACATCCAGCTTGTAGAGGATGTAGTAATTATCATGGTCAAGTTTATGGCGGAAATTTATTAGTTTGTGGGATGCACCCTTATGGTGTAGATGGAGAAAGTTGTCCAGACTGGGAATCAGATAATAGTAATTTGAAGTGACATACTCCCACACTAAGCAGGTGCTATAGTGCGGGCTTCTCGTTTCGCAGCCCCGGTATCCCGTCGGGCTCCACGAGCTTTAAGAACGGAATGCCCTGCCGCTCTTTTTGCACATAAAAAACTGCTCACCTAGTTCCGCAATAAGATTTTATGTTTTCCCACGGTTGACTAGGAATTCGGGCTAACAACCCCATATCCTATTGAATTTTCATGGTTTATTACTGGCGGCGATTAGCTCAAACCAGCATAATTCGATGATAACATAAAAATTTGTAAATTAATGGTACATCTGCTCCCATTAATTTACCGCCGATTCATCTGGTCGCCAAATCACAGATTATGGCGTGAGGCTCAAGGGCGATTTAGCTAAACAAAAGCTATAACTGATAACTGATAACTGAAATGACTTTTGCCTTGCGCGGAGCACTATATGAATGAAGTGAATTTAGGGACTCTTTACATTGTTGGTACACCAATAGGCAATCTAGAAGATATAACATTTCGAGCAATAAAAACCCTACAAACAGTAGACTTAATAGCAGCAGAAGACACTCGCCACACCAACAAATTATTACAACATTTTGATATCCAAACTCCACAATTAAGTTACCATCAACATAACCAACAAAGTCGTATACCTGAATTAATCGAAAAATTACATCAAGGAAAAACAATTGCTCTAGTAACTGATGCAGGAATGCCAGGAATATCTGACCCTGGATATGAAATAGTAAAAGCTTGTGTTGGAGCAAATATATCCGTAGTACCAATACCAGGAGTAAGTGCAAGTATTACAGCATTAAGTGCTTCTGGACTACCTAGCAATAAATTTATATTTATCGGTTTTTTACCAAGCAAAAGTAAACAACGTCAACAAGACTTAGAAATTTTACCCAACTTACAAGAAACCATAATTTTATATGAATCTCCCCATAAGCTCAAACAAACCTTGGAAGATTTAGCTAAAGTATTAGGTAAACAGAGAAAAATAGTCTTAGCTAGAGAATTAACAAAACTCTATGAAGAATTTTGGCGTGGTACAATTGGACAAGCAATTATTCATTATCAAACTAATCAACCAAGGGGAGAATTTACCCTGATTATTGCAGGAGCTGAACCAGATACACCAGTAATATCAGAAGATACTATTAAAGTAGAATTACAAAAACTTTTAGAACAAGGAATTTCGCGGTCGCAAGCTAGTCGCCAACTGGCCTATCAAACAAACCTGTCCCGTCGCCAAATTTATCAAATAGCTCTAAAAATATAGTTAGGGTTTGGGGTAGGAGGCAGGAGGCAGGAGGCAGGAGGCAGGAGGCAGGAGGCAGGAGGCAGGAGGCAGGAGACAGGAGTTAGGGGAATTTAGAGGAGGCAGGAGTAAGAATTGTAAGAATTATTTTTATGCCCAACCTTGCCTAAAATACTAACTTTTTGAGCGTTTTAGACGTGATACCAGGCACTTTTTCAATGCCCCAAAAAGGCACTTGTCTTTATATGTCAATTCTTTTAGATTAGATCGGTCACGCCCTAGTTATCAGCATTAAATATTAAGAAGATCAAAAAAAAATAGGAAGTCATTATCCACACTATGCTAAAATTGTATAGCTTGAGTTAAACCTCAAATTTACCTAAGTTAAAGATATACTCGAACATGAAAGTTTTCAAGGTACTGCGGGTTTCTGTAACTAAGATTACCGAGTCTCCGCTGAAGCTCAGTATTCAAGCAGAGGGACTGACTGCAACTTCTGGCTGGACAAATCCTCGGTTAGATAACTCAGCCGATCCTAATCCAGATGATTCTGTCCTAGAATTTAGTTTTGACGCTGATAAACCATCAGATGTTAGTCTTCCACGCTTAACACCAATTATGGCTACTGTGGACTTTACACCGACCAATGGTGCAGATGCGGTAATTGTTTCGGCCCGCATTAATTCCATTACTGTTCATGCTGGTGAGTTTATCACACCTGGCCAGATAAGCTCTCAACCTACAACATTGGCAGTAGGAGAAGAAGAGCCTCAATTTACGACATTGGCACTAGGAGAGGAAGAACCAAGTACGCGAGCAGTAGGGGAGGAAGGTCCTCAACCAACTACATTGGCATACGGAGAGGAAGGTCCTCAACTCATTTCACAAGCTCAACCGACAACATTGGCATACGGAGAGGAACAACCTCCTCAACCAACGACACAAGCAGTAGGAGAGGAAAGTCCTCCACCAACGACACAAGCAGTAGGAGAAGAAAGTCCTCCACCGACAACACAAGCAGTAGGAGAAGAAAGTCAACCAACGACATATGCAGTAGGAGAGGAAGGTCAGCCGACGACATATGCAGTAGGAGAGGAAAGTCCTCAACCAACGACATATGCAGTAGGAGAAGAAGGTCAACCAACGACACAAGCAGTAGGAGAGGAAGATCCTCAAGCGACAACACAAGCAGTAGGAGAGGAAAGTCCACCAACAACACTGGCAGTCGGTGAAGAGGGTGGTCCATTTGGTTGGTACTAATGATTAAATCAGCAGATGGTAAATGTTTGCTAATTGCAGGTGGGCAGTTAGACCCGAATCTTACTCGACTGATTGAAATTGCTCAAAGTCAACAGGTTCCTATTTGCGAGGTACTTCATGGGCAAGAAGAAAGTCCAGAGTTTTCATGGCATCTTACTCAGGGACAACCTACAATAAAAGACCGAGTTGTATCGGCAACTGGAGCGTTTATTCGGTATGACGTTTTTGGTAATTTGAGCGCTCCCAAATCTGGAGCATCACAACGGGCGTCGGGTTGGTATCAAACCCTCTATGGTTGGTTACTCTCACAACCCCAAATCCGGTTGTTCAATCGTAACCATTTACCTGCAGTTGGCAATAAACCAGCAATGCTGATTTTAGCCCAAAAGTTAGGGTTGCTCATTCCTGATACTTTGATTACAAACGAAGCTGAGGAGTTGGGCAAATATTCTGCTGGGAGTGCAATTGCCAAGCCAGTTGCAGGGGGTGATTTTTGTTATTCCCTAGAACAATTGCATTCCTCTATCCAGTTTCGGAATGGTTGTGCAGCTATGCCAGCTATTGTCCAAAATCGATTAGTTGCGCCAGAAATTCGGATATATATAATAGGAAATTATGCCTTTGCTTTTGAAATTCGTAGTCAGCATCTAGATTATCGGGTCAAACCAGATGCGGAAGTTATTCCTCTTGCAACACTGCCAGATGAAGTGGAGTTATTACGAAAGTTAATGGCCAGTTTAAATATGGATTTTGGAGCTGCTGATTTCAAAACAGATCCAAAAACGAAGCAACTTGTATTTTTAGAACTGAATAGTTCACCTATGTTTGTTAGGTTCGATCAAATGGTTAAGGGGTCTTTATGTGAGGCGATGATTCAGACCTTGCTCGGATAGGGTTTTCATAGACATCTCCAGAAAAGGTTCTCAAACCCTTATCCCGCTGTTCCAAAATTGGCATTTTTGGAGAGGTCTATTAGAGATAGGGAAAATTACCCATCCAATACTTCTACTGGTTATAGTTATCAGGATTCAGTTTTATTAGGCTGATAATAAGTAATCATTAGAGAAAAATTGGGTGTTGGTGAACTGAGCTATGAACTATAGGGAACAGGTACATCTTTCCAATAGACATCTCCAGAAAAGAGGGGGGAGAGGGGAGGGAGTAGGGGGAAAGAATTGATAATTTCTGTGGGATAATTAATTTGATTTTTTATAGTTGTTTAACTTAAAAATGAGAGGTTTTTTCATCTGAAACTTCCTCAGAGCAAAACAGCTTTGTCTCAATCTAAAGTTAAATGACTATATTATTGGAGATGTCTAATGAAGATAGTGGATTAGTAAGCCAACAGAACCTCTACACTCAGTGGCAACGCACCTTTAAGTGATATGGGATGGCAACTAAACTAGATATAGCACTCCTGGATAAATAGTTAGTATTATAACATAATCTCAACCTCGAAAACAAGTTACGATTTAGGTAAACAAAAAAAAGCTGACGGCTGATAGCTAATTGCGATAAAAAACTGTGAACTCAATAGAATCTTTCTTAAAACGCTTTGAACACTTTGGCGTTGAGCTTGGTCTGGAGCGCATTTACCAACTCTTAGATAACTTGGGAAACCCCCATCAACAAGTGCCCATTATTCATGTCGCCGGGACAAATGGTAAAGGTTCTGTCTGTGCTTACTTATCTTCAATCCTCACAGCAGCGGGATATAAAGTTGGACGTTACACTTCACCCCATTTAGTAGACTGGACAGAACGTATTTGCCTTAACGAACAACAAATTTCTCCGACTAAACTAGAAGAGTTATTGGAAGAAGTAGAAGCAGCTATTAATCCAGAACAAGCTTCACCCACTCTGTTTGAAGTTATTACTGCAGCAGCTTGGTTATATTTTGCTCAACAAGAAGTAGATGTAGCAGTTGTAGAAGTAGGTTTGGGAGGAAGACTAGATGCCACAAATGTTTGTCAGCAACCAATGGTAACTGTGATTACTTCAATTAGTTGGGAACATTGGCAAAGGTTGGGTCCAACTTTAGCTGATATTGCTGGTGAAAAAGCGGGTATTCTGAAACCAGGATGTCCTGCAGTAATTGGGCAACTACCACCAGAAGCGGAAAAAGTAGTACAAAAACGGGTTAATGATTTGGAGTGTCCCGTAGTTTGGGTGAAACCTGCTGAATTATTAGAGGGGAGTAGAGAAAATGATTCTCTGCCAATGGCTAATTATCAAGGTATTGAATACCCACTCCCATTACTTGGAGATGTACAGTTAATAAATTCAGCGATCGCTATTGCGACAATTCATATCCTGGAAAAACAGGGTTGGCAGATTTTTCCAGCAGCAATTAAAGAAGGAATAGCTAATACTAAATGGCCTGGGCGTTTGCAATGGACAAAATGGCAAGACCGTAAATTATTGATTGATGGTGCTCATAATACTGCTGCTGCCCAAGTATTGGGGAGATATGTCAGGACACTTAATTACCAATCTATCAGTTGGGTTATGGGTATGCTCTCAACTAAAGAACATTCAGAAATTTTTCGCGCTTTGATTAGACCGGGCGATCGTTTATACCTAGTTCCTGTTCCAGACCATAGTTCGGCTGATACGGGTCAGCTTACTACTATAGCTAAGAATATTTGCACAGAATTAGCATTCTGTCAAGCTTACCCCAATTTAAGAACCGCGATGGAAGAGGCTGTGGTTGACAGTGAAAATCTGATTGTTTTATGTGGTTCTCTGTATTTATTAGGATATTTTCTAGCAACTAGCGGGAACTAAAGACCCTACTATTGAAATTTCTGTTTTTGTGTTTGCTAAATACAGGTATTTATGAAAAATTGCCTCAATTTTTTCTGGGTTTATATCGTGTTCGGATAATTAGTGATAAAAAACTTTCTTCTTCTCTTCCTTCTTTTTTCCTCCTGACTCCTGACTCCTGACTCCTGACTCCTCCGTCGTTTATTTATAACTGTTCAACCGAACATTATATTATTGGTTTATTTATAAATTCAGAACATCCTACAAACTGAGCGCGAACTCGATCAATTATACTGTCTCTCCCAGTTAGAATTACTACCGGAGTATTTTTTAAATGAGGTACTCTACGAAGTTGGCGACAAATTTCATAGCCATTAGCAATAGGCATTTCTAGGTCTAAAAATACTAAATCTGGTTGTATTTCTATGAGACTAGACACAGCTAATGTAGACTTTTGAATTCCTATAAATTTATAGCCTCTTTTTGTAATAATTTTCCCCATAATTTGACTAATTATGGGGCAATCATCAATACAAACTACTAATTTTTTCTGGCTCTTTATAATAGTTTCTGGTAATAATGAATTTTGTGTTTGAATCTCTTTTGCTTGACTCTTTACTACATCAATTTTCACTACAGATAATGCAGGTATATCAGGCACATCAGTCAATTGAATTATTTCTTGACTCACATAATTCATCAAGATTTTAGTCAGACTTAATAAATCCTGCTTTAAGTAAAAAGCCAAATCTCGCAATGTCAGTTGTTTACTAATTAATGCCTGAAATTTTTGGTAAATTAGAGTAGATGTGTGTTGTTTTAGAGTTTCAGGTTTGTTCAATAGAGGTGCTAAATTGGGAGAGTAGTTGTGTAAATTTGCCTCACACCAACCTTGCCATATTGGTTTAACTTTTTCAAAAGCTTCATAGATACTCAAACGAAAAATTGGTTGTTTAATTTCCGCTTGTAGATGACAAGTTAGAGAAGTAATTTGTAAATTATCTAAATTATCTTGCTGAATTAAATCAAACAATACTTCTATCAGAGTGTTGTTAATTATATTTATAGCTTGTGAAAGTGATATTTTTTCTTGTTTAAGTAGATTATTAACTATGTAATATTGCCTGCTTTCACAAACATCATGGGTATAGAAACTTAGAGTTTCCAGAGAAATAGAAGGGCAAAATTGAGTTAAATTTCTACGCCATCTTCGCCAAGCGCTATTACGACCTGTTGCCCAAGTTAGACATCCTCGATGAAAATATAATTGTCACTGTTGTTCTTCTGTATTCTGAAGTTCTAACTTACCACTAAATTGTTTAGGTATCAGACGGATTAAATGTTTAAAAAATATCGCTGTAGTTGGTTTTGTTTTAGTAATCATTTTTAATGCTCCATCAATGCAGTCCTGATTGGCGATATGCTTAAAATAATACTTCTAAAAACATTAACATCCGTCATTTCACTGAATCTTAATTAAAATTTTATTCAGATTATCGCTATGGTACTAAGGAAATTTAGGAAAAAATTAATTGTTGACCAGAAGATAATCGTTTTTGATGATGGTTTTCTTCAGAAGAGAAACTTGAGCCGTTGCTAATCTTTTCCCCTGTGCAGAACCAGGGTAAGCTCATCTAAAAGAGGGTTGACATAAAGTATTGATAATAGTCATCATGTAATTGTTGTTTATAGCAGCTTGCTTCATTTTTTGACGAAGACTGCGTTTAAATATAGCAATGTGCGCTGGCATATTTACACATTATTTTTGTAGACCTGTTCTAGACTGCACTTTGAGCTGGACATTGTAAATACCTGAGCGCACATTGCTATATTTTCTCTTGATGGAGAACATCAAGTACCAATCGTCTCAGAAGAGTGAAGTTGTGTAGACTATGCTTCGATTTAATACGACATTAATATTCAGAAAAAGTGACATCAAGTGTTCAATGAAGATTGTTTTCATTGACAATTTCTTATGAATTTTAAGATTTATTTGACCTTTAAGTTTTTTTTTCATTTTTGCTTTAGTCTTAGCTTAGTAGGACTTATTGCTTGCCAAACATTATCAGATCCCAAAGAAGGAATTACTCACCAAATAATTCGACTAGGTTCTATCCTCCCTTTAGAAGGACAAGAAGAGATTTTAGGGAATAGGATGAAATCTGGTTTAAAAGCTGCACTTGATGACCAATTAGTACAGGCAAAAAAAATTAAGTTAATCTTTGAAAATGATTATTATGAACCTTCAGTTGCTCATCAAAAGACACAACAGTTGATTAAATCTGGTATTTTTTTAATGATTGGAAATGTTGGTACACCGACCGCAAAACAAACATTGCCAATTTTAAAGAAAAATAATATTCCTGCCATTGGTTTTTATACTGGTTCTGAACTTTTGCGATCGCAACCTGAACTAATCATTAATTATCGTGCGAGTTATGCACAGGAAATAGAAAATGTGGTTAAAATGGCTTTAAATTTTGGGGTAAAACCCTCTGAAATCTGTGCTTATGTTCAAGATGACAGCTATGGTATATCGGGATTAAAAGGAGTCAGAAACGCTTTACTAAAAGCACAGGTTGAAGAGAACATCTTAGATACATACGAGCAAGTTTTAGAGTATAAAGAAAAGGGAAATGAAGACAATCCTTTCCTTAACCCCGTAGGATTTTATCCCCGTAATACTCCCTATGTAAAAGAAGATTATAACTCATTAAAAAAGTGGGAAAAAAGCACAGGAATAAACTGTAGATTAGTCGTCACAGCAGGAACTTCTACTAATATCGCACGATTTATTAAGTTAGCTCAAGAGAAAAGAGAGGATTGGGTCATTTCGTCCCTGTCATTTGCTCATGCAGAGGAATTACAGTTTGACTTAGAAGAATACGGTGTCAAAGAGAAAGTGATTATCACAGAAGTTGTTCCCTCATTAGACTCCAATCTACCTATTGTTCAAGAAGCAAAATCCAAGCTAAAAAACGAGTTTGATCGTGTATCTTTAGAAGGATATATTGTAGGAAAAATGACTTTAAAAATTCTCAGAGCAATACCAGGAAAAATTAATCGTGAGAGCTTTTTAAAACAGGTTGCTATTTCCAAATTCGATTTAGGTGGTATTGCAATTGATTTAACTCAAGGCAGAACTCAGTCCTCTGACCTTGTTTCAATAACTGTTCTTACCCCTCAAGGATTTAAACATTTAAAGCCAGATAAACTAAGGGATATATTTCAATAATTATTGATTATTATTGGTTTTTTTATCGGAAAAATAACTAATGGATAAAAGAGAAAAAAATTTACTAGAAGAAATGAGTAATCCTGAGTCTCTCAATTCTGAAAAATCTAAAAGCAGTCCTGAAAAGACTAGATTAAAAGAACCTAAATTATTGAACCCCATTTCTATTGTAGACGCCAAAATTTATGATTTTGTTGAATGGCTGCAAGATTTATCTTTCTTTAAGTTAACAGTTATGTTAAGTGAGGGCGCACTGTTGTTGGCCGTGGTATCTTATGTGATTACCATACCTGCTCGAAACGAACAGAAGATACAAGAAGCTCGAAATGTTCTGCGTGAAGAATCTGGCCATGAATATAGTGACGCACGGATTGCTGCCCTGAAAGTTTTAAATAATAAAAGTTGCCAAGGTAATCCAGGACTAAAAGCACCTAAAGCAAAAATGCCTAATCTTACCCTTAATCCTTGCCAATCTTTATCTTTCAGTCAGGGTTCACTGAAGGTTAATAAATATTCAATGGATCTCTCCCATTCAAATTTAGAAGAAGCTGATCTCTCAGGTGCAAGTCTTGTCGGAATTAATTTACGAGGGAGTAATCTCCAGGGTGCAAATTTGGCCAAGGCTAATTTAAAAGGTGCGGATCTAACGGGTGCCCAATTACAGGGTGCGAATTTAGCACAAGCCAACTTAAAGAAAGCCATACTCCAAGATAGTAATTTAGATAATAGTAATTTGTATGGAGCTAACCTTCAAGCAGCCAATTTCTCTGAAGCTAGTCTAGTCAATATTAGAGCCTTATGGGCTAATTCCCGTAATGCTATTTTTCATCGAGCCAACTTACAATCAGCGAATTTTAATCGAGCAGATTTAAGGGGGGCTGATTTTTATAAAGCTAATCTAGAGAATGCCACCTTGCGTTTTGCCGATTTAAGTAGCACGACTAACGCCACAGGAGCGCAATTAAAACCCACTAATCTGCGAGAAACCGAATTAAAAGGGGCTGATCTGTGGGGAGCAAAAATGTGGTCAAAATTTCAAATTAAACAGGCTAAAAATTGGCAGAAAAGCAATAGGATGCCTAATTGGGAACAGCAGATCGAACAAGAACGATTACCTCGTTTACGGATAGCTTTGCTCAAACCAGAAACTGGTCAAAGTCTTTCCGATGCCTATGAATTGGGGATGCGTCGTGCTGCTGACCGTCGTGTGGAAATTTGGGGGATTAGTCATTCGAGTGGTGTGGAGAACGAAGCCAAAATAATTAAGCAGTTGATCGATGATGGTATGGATGGGATTATCTTAACACCTGAAGATCCCGTTGACTCACTTCCTGCGCTGAAAAAGGCTAGCGATGCTGGAGTGGCTATTATCACTGTAGATTTCTGCTTCGATTTTATCAAAGCAGAAGATTTAGCCATTGCTTGCTTTAATACAAATAGTTTCCAAATGGGCTATGATTCAGGGCAATACATAGCACAATGGACTCAAAAGAATTTACTGAGCAATTCCTCCTCACGACAATCGGTTCAAATTGCCTTGGTTGATGGTGCTGTCTACGATCGCTACTACCCCTATCTTCAAGGAGTATCAAAAGCGTTGAAGAAGGAGACAGGAGACAGGAGACAGGAGACAGGAGGAAAATTACATGGGGATTCTAACCCCAAGTAATTTTGAACACCCTGTAGACGGTGGGGTATTAAACCCACAAAGAAAATGATAAACGAATCGGGTATCTTGTTTAAAATCGTTGACTCGGTTAGCGTTACTTCTACCAGCGATATTATAAAAGTTAAAAAACTACTTAAAAATAATCCTAATGTTCAGATACTTTGGGGAGGGTCAAATCTAGCAACGGAGACTGCACTTACAGCAGTGACAGAATCTGGTTTGAATAACAAAGTTAAGGTTTTCGGGGTTTTAGACCTGTCGAGAGAGAAAGCAGAAATGTTACTAGATCCTAATAGTCCTTTAGAGTTGATTATCGATCAGTCCGGTCTTGAGATTGGTTCTGATGCTGTTAAAAAAACAATTTCTGTCTTGAGAAAAAAAAGGTCAGGAGCAGATTATCGGGTTTACCCCGTTAAACATCGTCTATTAACTCAAGATGACCCAGACACTGTACGTGATTTTCTCAAGGAATATGGCTGGTTCTAACGGTAGTGTCACAAAAGGGCGTTGGTAAATCAAGAGATGAAACTTTAAGAGTAATCTGTTTCTGATACCTTTAAATAGGGTTTGCTGAAAAAGTCCTGTGAGCGAGGGTAGGAGTCAGGAGTCAGGAGTCAGGAGTCAGGAGTCAGGAGTCAGGAGTCAGGATAAATGGGAATGAGCGAGGAGGTAGGAGTAAGAATTGTCCCTTAATTTTTCTGCCATAGTCAGCCCAAAATACTAGCTTTTTGAGCGTTTTCAACTGAAACAAGCGCACTTTTTTCGACCCTCAAAAGGCTAAAACCTTTATATATAAATACTTTGATAATTAATCAGCAAGTCCTAAATATTTTACCAGAGTCAGTGATGGGTATTACCCCTAGTAGAAAATCATCTTGCTAATTACCAATGCCCTTTTTTCCTGTCTCCTGACTCCTGTCTCCTGACTCCTCCCTAATTATTTATAAATGTTTAACCGGACATAATATTACTACTTTAAGAATTCCCAATTTTAAACCTGAAAAACTATAAATTATCCCACTCAGACGCCGCATCAGCTATGGCCTGATCAACAGTTTTCTCTGCCAACATAGCCGCCTGTAAATTTTGAGAAATAATCTGTTTCAACTCATTCAAATTTTTAACTTGTGGAAGTAAAACTTCTGCTTTCAGCATTTGATTAGCACTAATAATTCGAGCTTTATCTTGAGTAGAAGCATTAGAAGGAAGATTTTGAAAATAATTATTCTCTAAAGTCTGAGTTATAGAAGGTAGAACATTAGTTTCTTGAGTAAAAGCAGTTTGATTTTGATTATTAGTGATAAACAAAGCAAATTTCAGCGCTTGGTCTGGTAGTTTAGTATTACTAGAAATAGCTAAATTCATTAACATCATACTCTTTTTACCAGTTTCACCCGTAATTTGAGATACAGGTTCTGATGCTTGTCCAATATCCGGTGTATTTTCAGATATTGCCTCGATCGCTTCTGAACCAGAAAACAACATAGCTATTTCTCCAGCTTGATATAAATCTATACCAGCTTGAATCCCTTTTGTCAATACTTCCTTTGGTAATAGCCCATCTTGATATAAATCAACCCAATACTTGAATACTGTCTGACCAGTTGGAGTATTAAAAGCAGCCTTTCCATCAACATCTATCAGTGTCACTCCCATCTTGCCAAAAGACTCTAATACCTCTGAAAATTCTTCTGGTAGAAAAGAAATAAAAAATGCGTACTTATCAGTTTTTTCTTTAATCTGTTTAGCCACCTCTGCTAACTCTGAATAATTTTTGGGAGGTTGCTCTAGTCCTGCTTGTTGAAATAGCTGAGAATTATAAATAGTTATATTTGTTGTGGCATACCAGGGGATACCAAAACTTTTACCATTAATCTGACTAGCTTGCCAAAGATTAGATAAATATTCATTCTTAACCGAATCTGATAAAATAGTATCCAAATTTAACCAAGTATTAGGTTCAGTCAATAAATGTGCAAAACTTGAATTAAGATTAACAACATCTGGAAGAGTTTCTGTCAAAATAGCACTCTCAATTTTGCTTTCCATCTCTGACCAAGACACATCAACCCATCGCACCGATAAACCTGGATTATCTGCTTCAAAATCAGTAATCAATTGATTAAAATAATTCGTAAATTGAGGTTGAAGCTGTATCGTCCAAAACTTAATTTCTTGAGTATTTAAGTTAGGAGAGAGAGTGGTGCAACTAATCAAAAATGTTAAAATTAGTCCGAAGATAGCAAATAGTCTAAAACGTTGCCATTTAACAATGTAAAACATTTGATGAAATCTATAAAAGTATCTGAAATATAGTTATTTGATTGAAGTTATGATAATTTTTGCACTTTCCATTATCAAGGAAAAATAAAATTATTATATAATTCTAAATTACTATCTTTTTGTCTATTTATAGTAGAGGTTTTATCAATATATAAAATTTAACTTTGAAAGGTGATTCAGGAATTAATTTTGGGGGAAAACAGTTAATAGCTTATAGCAGTTTTCATTAACATAGAATACAGAGATTTTGGCTTAAAGGCAGAAGGCAGAGGGCAGAAGGCAGAAGCTTTGTAGTCTACCTTTGTGAACACCGCTATAAATTGAGAATAGTAAAAAATTATAAGATTAGTTTTTAGTAACTGAATCTCAATAATTTTCTCGTTAAAAAACATTGTTTTAGATTAAATTTAAGCTGTAAAATGATACTTTTTAAAATCACTTAACTGTCTATAAAATATAAGCAATCTAGTTTTAATTTGGAAAGATATAAGCAAAATTAATTACATAATTTTATGGTAGGCTAAATAGCTTATACAAAATTAAAGTGAAGTTGCATAGAATAATATTTTAATCAGAGCTGACTGTAGAGCGAGACAGAAAAGTTAATAAATTTCATAATTCTGTGTCGCCTCACGTAAAATTGGTATTATACCTAACGCCCAAAAATGAACACCTAATCCTCATCCTGTGTCGCCTCAGATAAAATTGGTATTAGACAAATATTGATTGTCTATTAACAAGTCCATCATTGACTCTTCACTATTGAGTTATCAGTTCACTGTTTCTCACTCCAATAGACAATTTTTTTGCTAATTAAACGGATTTAATATTAATTGTTTGGAGTAGATTAGAATCAAGAGTATCGCGGACTTCTTTGAGCACAGAATTGGCAAATACAGTTTCAATACTGAACCACTTTTACCAATCGCTGATAACTGCTCACTTTTTTTAACTATATTTGGTTTTCTCTTGGCCATAATTGGGAGATACAGTTGAAATGCCGAAACACTTTTACCGATTACTGATAACTGATTCAAAGCATTTTTCAGAAATTAATGCTATTCTTGGAAAATGGAAAAAATCAGCATAACAAAAGTTATTAAATACTAAACACTAACTCTTGGAAAACAAAAAATCATAGTTAAGACTTTTGGTAGTTAGTATGAGTATTTTAATAGAAATCTGATAATAAACACAACTAACTATACCTTAATACTTAATTAACTTATAGATAGTATTGCCAAGATTATCATCATCAATTTATCAATAGTTTTTAACATTGTATTTCCAACCCTCACGTTTATTTGAAAAATTAGTGTGTACATTTTTGGTAAATCAAAATCCCCATCATACACCAGAATTTCGCAGTTCCTCTGCAGGAAGCGAACTGATTCAAAACAGCCATAATTTCTAGGTCTAGTCATGGCAAATTTAGAAAAACATATTTGTATTAAATTAAAATCAGGAGAACTATGGTTAATTACTTAAAAAAATTGTTAAAAAAAAAGCAACCAGGAATAGGAGTAGAGATAGGCCCAGAAAGAATTAATATTGCTGAAATCCGTCAACAAGGAGAGCAATTAAAGTTAATAACCCTTGCCACAGCAGAAGTGCCAGAAGATGTATTTTTAGAAGGTCAAATAGTTGATCCCCCTACAGTATCAGAGCTAATAGAGTCAGCTATAGAAGAAAACAATATAAAAACCAGAAGAGTAGCAACAGCAATTCCAGGCAGAGAAGCAGTAACTCGTGTAATACCTGTACCAGCAGAATTAAACGACCAAGAATTGCAAGATTATATGAATCAAGAAGCAGGTTTATACTTACCATTTCCCAGAGAAGAAGCAGATGTAGACTACCAAAAATTAGGAATAATACTAGACCCAAATGATGATTTAGAAAAAGTACAAGTAGCCTTAGTAGCAACTAGAAAAGAAGTAACAGATAGCTACATAGAAGTATTCCACCAAGCAGGATTAGTAATAGACGTTTTAGAAGTAAGTAACTTTGCCTTAATCCGAACAGTAAAAGATATACTTCAACAATATGGACCCCAAGAAGCAACAGTAATAGCAGATTTAGAATTTGACAGTACTGAACTTGCTATCGTAGTAGATGGAATACCTCAATTTAACCGGACAATTCCCATTGGTACTTATCAAATGCAATCTTCCTTAAACGAAGCAATGAACTTACCTCCGACCAGAGATACTACCGAACTACTGGGAATGACCGTTCCAGTATTAGATACAATGGGAGTCACAGGCAACGAACCCAACCCTGGAACTAATGCCTTACTAAAAGTATTAGCAGAATTAGGGGATGAACTGCGACGCTCAATAGATTTCTATCTCAATCAATTTGAAGATTTGGAGGTGGCACAATTATTATTAACAGGATCGGGTGCAGCAATAGGACAAATAGATGACTTTTTTATGCAACGTTTAAGTTTACCCGCATCCAAAGTCGATCCAATAGAAACTTTAGCCCTAGAAATAGAACAAGAAATTCCACTAGAACAACGTTCCAGTCTAGGAGTCGTATTAGGTTTAGGATTAAGAGAGGTTTAAATTAATTATGTATGGCTTAGATATAAATTTTCTTAACGATCGCCCAGAATATAAAAAAGATATTCCCAAACCAGTAAGTGGTCGTGGACTATCACTAGAAGACCCCAGACCAATTCTGATTGGGGCAGCAGTAGCAGTAGCAGTTAATGGTCTAGTTGCAGGTGGATGGTTCTATCTCAATCGAGTAAACACCAAATTACAGGCAGACCTAGACAAATTAAATGCCGAATTGAGCAAACTAAACACTCAAATTAAAGATATAGAAGCAATCAAAGAAAAAACTAAGACATTTAAAGCAGAGGCAAAAGCCTTAGCAACAGTTTTCGACCAAATTAAACCATGGTCAGCTTTATTGGGAGAATTTGGCACCCTCATACCTAGCGGGGTCAAAATAGTTAGTATAGAACAAAAAGAACCAAAAATAGTTGCTCCAGCAGCACCTCCAGCAAGTAAAAAAGCTCCAAAAAGGGATAAAAAAGAACAGGCAGCAGTACCCCCAAAACCAACAGCAACTATATCATTTTCTGGGACAGCAGATTCTTATGGTCAAATTAATGACTTTTTATTGCTACTGCAAAACTCCCCATTTTTCCAAGGAGAAAAAACAAAACTAATTAGTGCTGCGAAAAAACCTAATCCAACCAGACTAGAATTACAAGAATCTAGGTCAACTTTAGCTCCGGATATACCAGAATTACCACAAGTAGTTGAATATAAAATCGAAACCAATCTCAGCCCCTTAGGCGCATCAGAATTATTGCCTCAATTAAAAAGTCAAGGAGCAATTGGATTAGTAGATAGGATAGAAATATTAACACAAAAAGGAGTATTTTAAAAATGGTAGTAGCAAATGAATGGAATCCAGAATTAGAAGAACAAGAAGGAGAAGTAGGGGGTCCGAAAATATTCGGTATCTCACTCAAAGACCCCAGATTTCTCGGAGCAGTTATTGGCGTTGTCGGATTAGGAGCAGCAGGATTTTTAGGATATAGTCATTTCAAACCAGCAATTGAAAAAAGTGCGACATTAAGAACAGAAATAGAGACAGCAAAAAACACTATAAAAGAACAGAAAAAACAAATAAAAGAACGACCAAAAGCAGAAGCAGAAAGGGCAGAAGCTGAGAAACAAAGAGAAGACGTAACCAGCTTATTTGCCAGTGAAAAAACCATGAAAACTCTGCTGTACGATATGAATAAACTGATCGATCAAATTAATACAGGAATTAGTAATGAAGACCGACAAGCCAAAATGATTAAATTTGAACCAGTGGAGTCAAAAGATGGCAACTATATAGTTAACGATAATTCATTAGGACCACTGGTAAATGGTAAATTAAAGCGACGAGAATTCAAAGTAGAATTTGAAGGAACTTATGCCCAAACAAGAGCCTTTATGATTGCTTTGGAGAGAATGCAAACATTACTGGTAGTAAAAAACTTAAAAACTAAACTACAGCAAGGAAATCAGATTATCGAAGTTGAATGGAGACAAAATAGATTTATACCAGTCAGGCAACCAGAAAGTAGACTCAGAACATCCTTTGATATGCACGCTCTGTTGGCCTTAAGCAAACAAGAATCATTGGCTAAACCAGAACCTGCCAAACCAGAAAAGCAAAAAAAGAAAAGATAACATAATTTGCCAAATACTATGGTATGCTATCTTGTTATATATATGTAAATTTGACAGTTAGTGCTTGGAAGGGTGGGAAAAGTAGAAAAAAGAAAAATTTGAAAGGTGACAGTTCCAAAGCTGTGGATAAAGCCCTATACTCTAGCCAAATACATAAAAAACGACGGTAGAGAGTTAGCTAGGCGGATTTATCCCCTGGTTGAATAACGACACGGGAGTTTTAACCCGAAGTAAAAATCTGCTCTGAAAGTAAGCTCACAGGTGGATTTTTGTCTACCCCGAGGAGTCTAGAAGTCTGTTGACAGGCTGCAAGTAAAAGTGGATTTGTCCCTTTTGCGGTGTTTTTTTACACAGAATCCAGGGTGTTTCAACCCCTGGAGATGTCAAACCAACATTTTCCTAATCATGGCCTAGCGTGGAGTGAGGACAGTGAAACAGCAAATTCAATTTAGTAGTGGACTGTTAGGTGGGGTAGCTGCGGTAATCATCGCCCAGACACCAGCTTTTGCAGTTACACAAATTACCCAAGTCCAGTTAAATTCAGCAGAAGGGGGCATGAACATTGTCCTAGTGACAAACAATGGCGATCGCCCCGAAGTTTTCTCAGTTAATAGAGATAACTCTTTCGTTGCAGACATAATTAATGCTCAACTTAGGATTCCCGAAGGCAACAAATTTCGGAAAGATAGTCCAGCACCTGGCATAAAATATGTAGAAGTAATGCAGGTAGATGCCAACAGTGTGCGGGTAGTCATCCAAGGTACAGAAGTTGCTCCCAGAGGCAGAATTATCCAAGGGGGGGGGCGAGGAATTATTCTGAGCGCTGCTGCAGGGTCAGGAGAAGTAGCTCAGGCATCCACACCTAAACCTAATAGTTTTCCCCCACCCTCAGAAGCATCTGAACCTGCCCCCCCACCTGTACAACCAGAACCTACTGTAGTACCTCCAAGAGAAACCACCAGCTCCCAAGAATCAAAGGTATTATTACCAGATTCTGAGCTCACAGGAGACGGTTTCCCCACCTTACCAGGACAACCATCCCCCAGTGAAGTTCCTCCTTTTCAACCACGAGCAATAGCACCACCAGTAGGTGACATAGCAATATCCAATATTAACCCCTCAGTAGAAGTTATAGATTTAGGCACACAAGAAAGAATACCTCGTTTAGTTTTGCGAGATGCTCCAGTCAGAGATGTTTTAGCTTTACTAGCTAGAGCTGCCGGGTTGAATGTAGCCTTCAGTTCAGGTGGGGAAGAAGAAACTGGACCTAGTATTTCCCTAGATATTGAAAATGAGTCTGTTCAAGATGTTTTTAACTATGTTCTACGTCTAAGTGGGTTGCAGGCCAACCGAGTAGGGAATACAGTATTTGTGGGGCAAGAATTACCAGCAGAAGCCAGAAATGTTGTAGTCCGTTCTTTCCGCTTAAACCAAGTTACTGCCCAAGCTGCTGCGGGTTTCTTAGTTAGTATGGGAGCTGAAAGTGCAGTTGTGACAAGTCAGCCAGTAACTCAGGTAAATACAGTTAATATTCCTGGAACTAATCAGGCAATTACAAATACAGAAACAATTGAAAGAACAGTTATTCAGCCTCTACGCTACGACCCCCAAGATGCTCCTCCGTTGTTAAAAGGTTTACAGGTAGTAACTGATAGCCGACTTAATAGTGTTACTTTAGTAGGTCCACCACAACAAGTAGAGATTGCTGCAGCCCAATTGGTACAGCTAGATTTGCGACAAAGGCAAGTAGCTGTAAACGTAAAGGTTATAGATATTAACTTATCAGCAGAGGAAAACCTTAATAGTAGTTTCTCCTTTGGGGTTAATGACAGTTTCTTTATTAACGATAATGGGGCAGCATCTCTAAACTTTGGTAGTCTTCAACCTGCTAGTATTACACAACAGAATGCTACTAACCCTCTTTCCCGCCCTGTCACTGGTAACCCAATTTTGGGAGACCCATTCTTTGATAGCCAACGTACATTTGAAGTTCCAGGAACTGGTATCCCTAACCTTAATCAGGGTAGAGGAACTTTCCTCAGACCTATAGCTCCCACCACAAGTGAACCGACAAGAGTTGGTATTGATGATTATGAACCATCAGAAATAGATGTTGATAATGATGGGGTAATAGATGTGGAATTAGGAGAGGCAGAATTTGGCTTATTCCCTCAAATTTTGTATCCAAGGCGATTTCTCGGTCAATTAAGGGCTACTGTGAGGACTGGTAATGCCAAGATTCTCACCGATCCAACTTTAGTGGTTCAAGAAGGAGAAATAGCTAGTGTCAGACTTGTAGAAAATATTGTCAGAAGTATTGACAGTAATTTTACAGATGATGGAGGTACGAGTCGAGAAACTAGAACTGTTAGGTTTGAAGATGTAGGTTTAACCCTAGCTATACAGGTAGAGAGAATAGACGATAATGGTTTTGTGACTGTAACAGTAAATCCAGAAGTAAGCTTTATTTCAAACAGGGTGCCAACAGACGCTGATAATCAAAGTGAATTTGGTACAGAAATTGCCAGGCGTCGGGTAGAATCCGGTAGAATTCGCCTGCGGGATGGACAAACTCTGATTATTTCTGGCATTATTCAAGAGCAAGAAAGAACAATCATAGATAAAGTGCCTATTTTGGGAGATTTACCCATCATTGGTTCCCTCTTCCGCAGCAGCCAAAATGACAATCAACGAGCAGAGACAATTGTCCTACTAACACCTCAAATATTGGATGATGGCGATCGCTCTTCTTGGGGTTATCGATTTAATCCTAGTCCAGATGCTTTGCAAATGATGGAAAGGGGTCAACCAAGGCCACGCTAAAGTTAAATTTAAGGGTTGACTAACTATTATCTATTTGCTCACATATATTCACATAAGCTTCTATATGTATGCCAAGATAGGATTATGGGTTATGTTCCACCCCAGAAAGCCTTAGAAATACTTGGCTTGCATCCTAACACACTACGCAAATATGCAGATGAAGGCAAAATCGAAATCATTAATAACGAAGCCAGGCAAAGATTGTATAACACACAATCTTACATCAGAGGTGCAACTAGAACTACCCTTATTTGCTACTGCCGAGTCTCATCAGCAAAACAAAAAGATGACCTCAATAGACAAGTTGAGTTCATGCAAAACCAGTACCCAGAAGCAGAAGTTATCAAAGACATTGGCAGTGGACTCAACTTCAAACGAAAAGGTCTTAGAGCCATACTGGACAGACTCTTGCGAGGGGATAAGCTCACAATTATTGTTACCTGTAGGGACAGACTTACCAGATTTGGATTCGAGCTTATACAGTATTTGGTCGAACAAAACGGTGGAAAAATCCTGGTTCAAGGGCAAACTATATATTGTCCAGAATCAGAAATGGTCGCCGATGTTCTCTCCATCATCCACATATTCTCCTGTAGAGTCCACGGACTTAGAAAGTACAAGCAAAAAATCAAAGAAGATTCGGATTTACCTAAATAGTGAACAAAGACAACTACTCAGACAATGGATAGGTGTGGCTAGGTTTACCTATAACCGAACCGTTGAATACCTTCAGCAACCTGATACCAAGGCTAATTGGAAAGCAATCAAGGGTGGGATTTTGAAGAATTTACCTGAGTGGTCTAAACCTGTTCCTTACCAGATAAAATCTATTGCTGTTCGTGATGCTTGTATAGCAGTCAGAGAAGCAAAAGTTAAGTATTCTCAAACAGGACAGGTACAGCAGGTAAAATTCAAATCTCGTAAAAATCCTATTCAGTCTTGCTACATACCTAAATCGGCAGTATCAACAAAAGGTATTTACCACACTAAGCTTGGGTTACTCAAATTTTCTGAGCTATTACCTGAGACTTTTGGAGATTGCAGAATAGTTGTTGCTCGAGGACAATATTACCTTTGCTTGCCAGTTGATGCACCAAAACATCCGGCTGAAAATCAAGGCCGGGTTGTAGCATTAGACCCTGGAGTGAGAAACTTCTTAACGCTATTTTCAGAAAATAGTTTTGGTTGGATAGGTTCTGGCGATATTGGCAAAATTCAGAGACTTTGTTATCACTTAGATGATTTGATTTCTAGGCTGACTCAAGCTAAATCTAAAACCAAGCAGCGTATGAAAAAAGCAGCTAATCGAATGAGGTCAAAAATTAGAAACTTGATAGATGAGTTGCACCACAAAACAGCTTTATTTTTGGTTCAAAACTTTGATGTAATTCTGCTGCCAACTTTTGAAGTTTCTCAGATGACAACCAAATCAAGCAGAAAACTCAGAAGTAAATCAGTGAGACAAATGTTGAACTGGGCACACTATAGGTTTGAGCTTTTCTTAAAGCATAAAGCTGTTGAATACAACAAAGTCGTTGTAGATGTAAGTGAAGCCTACACTAGCAAAACCGTTAGCTGGACTGGTGAAATCCTCAACAATTTAGGTGGCAAAAAAGTTGTGACTGGTAACGATGGTTTTCGCCTTGATCGCGACTTAAACGGAGCGCGTGGAATTTTGATCAAAAGCGTGGTAGAAAAATTTTCTACCACATTGGGAGATACCCCCTCAGTAAGTTAATCTTACTGTGCATTGTTAACAATTGTTAGCAAAATAGTATCGGATGGTGTATATTTATCAGTTTGAACCATCCCAATTTTGTTGATTGAAAAACCTTCGTCTTACATTACCTTCAATAGGTTGGGTGCGTCTTGCCAAACCATTACCTGTAACAGCAATACATAATTGTGTGATTTCTCGTACTGCCGATCAATGGTTTATAGCTATTATAGCGGTTTTCAAATAGATAGACTACAGTGGCCAAAGCATTCTCCTACTCCCTACTCCATACTCCCTACTCCCGCGCACCAACAGAATTTTGTAGTCTACTTAAATGAAAAGCGCTGTAAATATGAAGTTGAGAAACCAAGTATTGAAGCACAAAGACCTACAATTGGTGTCGATATTGGAATTAAGGAATTAGCCGTTTGCTCTAACGGTAAGGTGTTTAAAAATCCAAAAACTTATAGACCCATGAGTAAGTGTTTAAAACACCTACAGTGTCAAGTGAGCAAGAAAGTGAACGCTGCCAAAAATATTCTCAAGAAAGCACTATGTACGGTGGGGCACACCGGAACCTACCGGGAGATTGGCCTTTTGGCTGAGTTGGAGAAATCCTGCTAGGTGATGTTGAGTCAGTGTTCGCGCAGCGTTGCGTCAGCGAACCAAGAATCCCCGCATTTTTAGACTGGGGAGTATCAATCTGAATACTATATAGCAATTCCCATAAACAGTGAGATACAAAATTCGTTTGTTTGAGGCAGTAGGGAGCACTAGATAACTATAATTTACTTCCTAAAAATGAAAATTCTGTACCGACCAATATTAGTACTTTTGCCAGACTACTTATTCTTAAAAATGGTGTTGGTTGTAATTATTTGATTACGAATTATCCGTATTCACACTTAACTAAAAGCTTCTGCATTTACAGGGTTTCAGTAAACTTATCATCAAAAAATCTACTGAACTCTTAGATTCTTCATCAAATCTTTACATAAATTCAAATAATTCCAGAGTAAAATTAATAGTTAGAGTATAATCTAATTTTTATACTTAATTTAGCTTATAAAGGTTAGTTATGGATAGGACTAAGATTGTAATAAGCAAAAGTTATAAACTAGAGTGAGTATTACAAACTTTAATCTGTATTTCAGATTTAACCTAATTCATAACGCATATTTTTAGGTAAATACGGACATTGAGCATATTTTTATATGAGTTAAATTTACTATCATAATCTCAAAAATATTGGTCTAACAAATCTGTTCAAAATTGCAATTTAATTCTTATTGAAATATCTATTCTACTAAGACAGATATAATCATCAATTCTTACAAAAATATACTTTATTGAAGGGCAAGTTAAATTAGCTTATAATTAATTATCAGAGGGGATTTTCAAGAATGTTAAATTATAATTTAAAATCTTTATCAACTAATAATAATCATAAATCTGCCAAACAAGAACAGCGACTTTATCAGCATTTACAAGATTTAGCTCGTCAACAAGACCCCGAAGAGTTAATTGGTAATTTTAGGGCTCTATTTATTGATGCTTCTGGATATTTTATCCCTGAAATATGGCAGGTAATGGAAACAATTATTCATGCCGATCCTGATGAAGAAGAATTTCATAATATTCTCAATAGAAGTTGCTATATATTAATTAACTTTTGGTTACAAAACCCACAACTGCAAAAATCAATTCCAGAATTAGTAAGTATATTCCAGGTAAAACCAAATAACCTGCCCTCTTGTTGGACTTCTAAACGTTTACGCACTTTAATTCGCAGTTTTACTGAGACTGAAAAATATGTTGCCTTACAACGTTTAGCTAAGATGTTTATCAGGGAAACTCAAGAAAATACAAAAATTGCAGATCGGAAGTTAGAAAAATTAATTGATCGATATCCATATCTATATGAACATTGTTTTTTCAATGATGAGAGTACTGATCAAGAGCAACAAGAAATTAAAATGATTGGAAGAAGACAACAGCAAAAATATGAAATAGATTTGTCTAAATATATCACTTATCAAAGGTTGCCCAGGAAAAACAATTCTATTGAAAATCCTACTTTAATGAAAGACGAAGAATTAAATGAAGTAGTTAAGTATTTTACCAAAAAAGTTCATGGTCGCCAAACATTACGAGACCAAGCTCAACAGTTTCAAACTTATTGTGATTTTACTTGTTCTTATGGTACTTTTAAAGATGGGCTATATGAATACTTAACTGATACAATCGATCCTGGTTATAGTAAATGTCAATTTAATCGCAAATTATATGATAAATTACAAAATACTTGGTCTGATAATAATACTCAAAAACCCAATGATTCTCTAATTTTAGGTACTTGCAAAAAAATGTTAGATTTTCTAGTTGTTGAGAGTCTTGAGCAACCAAAACATTTTGTTTTTTATGACCTGATTAATAATCTTGGAGCGACAATAGTGATTGGTATGTTCTTGAAGATTGTACTATTTTGTCACCAAGCTAAACCTTATTTAGAACAAAAATTTTCTATTCTTTTTAATCATTATCAAGGAGCTACCACTGGTAAAGTTTGGTGGTTAGTGAAGTCCATGGAAACTCTTAATGTTGCTTTTAGCACTAACTTAGTAGGGATAAATCTATGGTGTTTTTAACTATTGATTCGGCGTTGCACAGTGACGAATGATTACGAGAATTGAGGAATTTGCCGATGTTTCAAATCATAGATCAGCAAGGGAATTGATCTGTACCAGTTTCATGTCTGTTATGAAGACTACCGTGCTGCTGCCTCTATTGACTTAGAGCATGATGAAGCAGATATTGACACGAAAATACAGTGTCCGTTATTGGTATTGTGGGGAGAGAAGGGAGTCATATCAAATCCGGTAGCATCGGTGTAATTAGATTGGGGGATGGGGAGATGGGACCCACCCCTCGCCCCTCCCCCTCCCAGGAGGGGAATGTGGGGAGATGGGGAGATCGAGAAATATTTGGTAATGGTTGAAGATGAAACATTTTTTTATACCGAATTAAACGGATTTGATATCATGGGAAAACTTTATGATGTTTTGGAAACCTGGCGAGAAATAGTGATAGAAGGTTTGTTGCAAGGTCAAGGTTTGAAGTGCGGTCATTTTATGCTGGAGGAAGTGCCAGATGAAGTAACTCAGGCGTTGCTTGATTTTTTTAGAGGATAATTACAGGGGAGCTATGAAAATTGTACCCGACTCAAATATAATTTTGGGTAGGGTGATCGCCCTACCCTATAGTCAGTTATTAGCTAGTAGGTTGGGTTGAGGAAAGAAAACCAACACGGGCGTTATTATTATTGGGTTTCCTACGTCAACCCAACCTACAGGAATGACAAATATTCAATTCGCTTCTTTAAAAATTAGATAAATGAAGCAGTTTGACCCCACTCTCCAGTAAATACAAAAGAATTTATCGGTTTACGACTGCGGGGAGAAAGTTCCCTCTCTCGTAAAGACTCAGGCAAAATATCGGGTTCTCCTGGATAACCAATAGCTATAGCTGCTACTGGTTCATATTCTGCTGAAATTTTATATAATTCCCGTGCTTTATCAACATCAAAACCTCCCATTTGATGAACTCTCAAACCCATTTCTGTTGCTTGAAAAGTTAAGCTGGCAACTGCTAAACCTACATCGTGAAAAGCGTGTCTATTTGGTTGATTATTTCTGTCAAAAGAAAGTTTCGCAACGGATAACATTAATACAGGAGCAAGACCTGCCCAAGGTTGATTTCCTTCTACAATACAACTAAAAAGACGGTCGTATTCAGTGGGGTTTTCTTTAGTAGCAATTATGAAACTCCAAGGTTGTTCATTGAAACAAGAAGGAGACCATCTTGCTGCTTCTAGAAGTGAAAGTAATACTTCTGAGGAAACCATTTTGTCAGCAAAAGCTAAAGAACTCCAACGTTGTTTTAATAACTCATTAATTGGATATTGATTTTTTGCAGGTTTTTCCATTTTTTGAATTTTTAATAACTACTTGAGGTATCTCAATAATATCAAAATTTGTTGCTGCTTATATCATCTTTAGTTGAATATTACATTTTAGAGGGAGGAAGGAAGAGAGCAGAAGTAAAGTAGTGGCATGACCACCTAAAATGTTACAAAAGTAGGGGCGGGTTCCAGGTTAAATTAATGGGGGTGACAAATGATTAGATAAACCAGCCCCCGCACCAATAATAACTGAGCAAATTAACTGTTTCGGTCTAGTATTAGGGTCGGGTTCCACGTTAAATTAATGGGGGTGACAAATGATTTAGATAAACCAGCCCCCGCACCAATAATAACTGAGCAAATTAACTGTTTCGGTCTAGTATTAGGGTCTGGTTCCGCGTTAAATTAATGGGGTGACAAATGATGAGATAAACTTGCCCCCGTACCAATAATAACTGAGCAAATTAACTGTTTCGGTCTAGTATTAGGGTCTGGTTCCGCGTTAAATTAATGGGGTGACAAATGATGAGATAAACTCGCCCCCGCACCAATAATAACTGAGCAAATTAACTGTTTCGGTCTAGTAGTAAGATTTAAAGGTAGTAGCTCGTCTAAACTAAAATTGTGAGTAAAACCCAACGCTAAAATCCCCCCCAACCCCCCTTTCCAAGGGGGGAGAGGTCTATATTTTCTAAAATTTAACCACATTTTCAAGCTAGGCGAGCTAGTAGAATGAGGTAAAATTTGGTTTTAATTTTCAGGGAAAAGCTAATCTTTATATTACTAAAGAATAAAAGAATGAACGGACAGTTAGAAAAATATATTGTTTTAATTAACAGTGCTAGTGATAAATCTCTCAAAGCAGATATTATTGGTACTAGATTTGCTTTTTATCAAGAAGAAAATTACACTTATTTGCTGACTTGCGCTCATGTTGTTGAGGATGTGGGTGGTGAGGAAAATGTATTGGTAAATAATATTTCCGCAGAAGTTGTGGCAATAGGAGATACTCAGGGTTTTGATTTGGCAGTTTTGCGAGTCAAAGAACTTTTGTCTGTTCTTCCTTTAGGATTAATGATTTTACTTGGAGAGCTAGAAATAAGTTTAAAAATTTCAATTCCTGGTTATTTTCTTTGGTTTGCGACAAAAACTCGATATGGTTGACTTTTGAGAGAAAAGTTTAAAGCTGTGCTGAAGTTGAGAGATATCTGGTGATGATTTGGAGTACCGTCAGTTATGGGAATAATTTCAGCATTGATATATTCGTGTCGTTGTTGTGAGTTAATTTCAAAGTTTAAATATTCTGTGGGGGTATAGTTTTTTTGTTGTTGAATTTGCATAGTTTTCAGTTTTTAGCGATCGCTTGAATCATTTTATTGATAGTTCTGCATAGTAATGTTAGATAGGAACAACCAATGCTTACAGCGGTTTTCATTTCGGTAGACCACAGTAGGGGCGAATGGCCATTTGCTAGCGCAAAGCTGCCCCTAACGCCCTTACAAGATTTTGGTAGTGATGTGAGGTCATCAATCTGAAAAGTGCTGTAAAGTACGGACATCCTGTCCACGAGTACGGGAGCAAGATGCTCCCACTGTCGTGCTTCCTAACAAAAATAATTACAATGCAGCACTATTCCTATTTTTTATTGTTTAAGATTTTCAGAACTTAGGCAAAACCAATATATCTAGGGCGAACGGCCGTTTGCTTGCACATACTTCGTAACGTCCCTACTTTATTCACACTCCCATTTTTCGGCGAATAAAACTCTCTACAGATTCCATTTTCATCTCAAATATTCTCTCTAAATTCTCAATTTCTTCTGGAGTGCAGAAAAATTCATTTGCCAATAATACTCTTAAAGTACCTAGACTTTTTTGTAACTCAGAATTAAACAATCCCACAGTATTTCGTAATCCATCAAATACAAATAAAGGCGGATTAATAACTATCGGTTCCCGGTTAAAAATTCTACTAAATATTTGAGAAATTTCTCCTCTAGAAATAATTTCTGGTCCGCCCACAGGCAAAATTTGATTACAAGCAGCTTCGACAAAAACAGAATCCACAGCAATTTTTGCCAAATCATCTGTACTAACTATTGAAGTGCGATTTTTGTCATCTCCAATAAGTAGATAAATTCCTGTATCTTTAAATCTTTCTGCCAGTGGTAATAAATTAGAAGCAAAACCAGAAGGTTGCAAAATGGTATAATTCAAACCACTCGCTTTGAGATATTTTTCTACCTCTCTTTTTGCTTTAAAAGTAGGTGAATCTTCATATCCTCTTTCTGCTCCTAAGACGGAGATAAATACAAAATGTTTAACACCAACTTTCACCGCAGAATCTATTAGTTCAATATTAGCTCGGTAGTCAATTGCTTGAACATCATTCGCCCCACCATGGGCACTAATAATATATTCAATTCCTTGACAAGCTTTTTCAATATCCTTGTCTATTTTTAAGTCGCCTATGAATATTTCAGCTCCACGATTTTCTAATTCAGAATAAGAATAATTTAGTCTAGCAAAAGCACGGACTAATATTTCTCTTTCTCTCAAGATTCTGATAATTCTCCGCCCTAAGTCTCCGGTTGCTCCTGTTACTAAAAACATAATTATTTTTTGTTAGTTATTAATAGTTCAATTGAAAAATTTACCAAATAAAAACTGTCATTTCAGTTATCAGCGCGGACACTAAATCGAGTGAGGGCGTTAGCGGAGCTTGACGTTAGTCAATGCCATTCGCCCCTACAAATGGTGGTTTAAAAGTCAATTTGCGTAAGTCCTGAACTTTTGACTTTTGACTTTTTTAAATTCTTACTTTTAACTTTTAACTTTTGACTTTTTTTAAATTCTTACTTTTGACTTTTGACTTTTGACTTTTGACTTTATTTTGACTTTTGACTTTTGACTTTTCTTCTTTCAAAATTCCACAATAACTGGTGTATGGTCGCTAGGTTTTGGTAATTGTCTTGGAGACTTGTCAATTATACAACTTGTGGCTTTTTGAGAAAGGGGCAAACTCAGATAATGATGGTCAATACGCCAACCACGGTTACGGCGAAAACCTGCTGCTCTATAGTCCCACCAACTGTAGTGACCTCCTTCCCTGGTAAACTGGCGAAAAGCATCTACTAATCCTAATTTGAGAATTTCCTGTAAAGCTTGGCGTTCCGCATCGGATAATCCCACAGAATTTTTACAACCTTCTGGATCGTGAATATCTCGGTCTTCTGGGACAATATTAAAATCTCCACAAATACACAAGTTGGGTGATTTGTCAATAACAATTTTGATATATTCTTGCAAAAGTTTCAACCAATGAAGTTTATAATCATATTTTTCACTGCCAACACTAGCACCATTAGGAACATAAAGATTCAGAATACAAACATCATTTACTACCCCAGTAATTAACCGTTTTTGTATGTCAAAATCTCCCACTTTATCCTCACCTAAAATAGGTGCAAACCCACTACTAACATCTTGCATTGGGGAAAGACTAAAAATTGCGACACCATTATAAGATTTTTGACCATAAATATAAGTATGATAGCCTAATTCTTCAAAGGGCGATCGCGGAAAATCTTGGTCAATAACTTTGGTTTCTTGTAAGCAGAGAACATCCACAGGATTTGTTTGTAACCATTCTATAACTTGTTGTTGACGAGTACGAATTGAATTGACGTTCCAAGTAACTATTTTCATAAGAAGGGAATAGGGAATAGGGAATAGGGAATAGGGAATAGGGAATAGGGAAGAAGGAAGTTATACCATTTCTCAAAAATTTTTCTACGTTTTATTTAGTAGGAGACCAACCCCTAACCCCTCCCAGGAGGGGAAGTAGGGACGTTGCATGCAACGTCCCTACAGGGAGAAGTAAACATAATAATAATTAATTATAACTAGCTAATAATTATCAAAAAGGTGATTCTGTCTGTCTTAATTATTTAACAATTGAAGTGCTGCTTAAGTATAGCATTACTTTTGGTAATTGGTATTAGAAACATTAAGGGATGCCATTCTTTTTCATAATTATTATATAGCAATCAGGTCATATCATGTCTGGATAATTAGTTATAAAAAAAACTTTCTCCTTTTCCTCCTCTTTATTCTTTCTTCTTCTTTCTTCCCTCCTGACTCCTGACTCCTGACTCCTGACTCCTGATTTCTAAATAAATCGCCCAAATTGCCATTGCTCTGAGATAATGACTAGCTCGAAAAGTTCCATCAGCAGTAATAGCTTCTGGGGTACGAAATTGTAAACCATTTTCATAAATTTGCCGCACCACCGCTTCAGTTATTTCCAAAGCTTTATCCTTCATTCCCATTTGCACCATAAAAGCAGCTAAACCAAAATTAATTCCAGTCCAAACTTCTAATGGATGGGTAGCATCAGGATTTTCTGGAGAACCATCAGGTAATACTCCATTCACTGCTCCAAATTTGCCATTATGAAACTTTTTAAAACAAGAATTATAGACAGTATTCAAGGCAGATAAAGCACATTCATTAGGTACAATATCCGGCAATTTTAGTAATCTAGCATAAAATTGACCGCATAATTGGTCTGCCATTACCACTTCCGAATTACTATCACTATCCAAACGATAAAATTCCCCATTCCATAACTTTTCTTGATAAACAACTAATCCTTTTTCTAACCAACTTTGATAAACAGAAATTTGATTATTAATAGCATCCACAGAATTTTTATCGACCTCAGACTGAAAACCTTGAGGTGGATAATAAGGAATTTCCCTCGGATGCTCAATTAAAACTTTCCCAATAGCGATCGCTGCCTCCAATGCAGCTAACCATAACCCACCACAATAAGCACTCACCCCCCGCAACTGCCAATCATCAAAGGTTTGGTCTGGCGCTCCCTCATTTTCAGGAATACCATCACCATCCTTGTCAAAAGCCTTAAGATATGCTAGTGTCTCCACTACAGCAGACCAACATTCCCAGAGAAACTCGTAATCATCTGCACCAGTCAACAGAAAATCCCGATAAACCTGCAACACAAAATCACTAGACAAATCCTTCCATTGATTGCAGTCCTGATAACTGGTATAATTAGTCTTTTCCCAAGGATGCTCATTGGGTGCACCCAAATCGTGGGGAGTTGCTCCAGCCTTTTTTCTAACTGCCGATGCTTGATTGTAACCAATAATTCTCGGTGTATCATCCGCAGTTGAAATCGCCCGTGCAAAAGCGAGCAACACCGACTTTTCCAAATCCGGCCACAACATCAACAGAGCAAAAGAACCATATAATCTCACATCCAAACTCTCATACCAACGATAATCCAAACATTCCAGGACAGCAAACTGACCTTTAGGATCGCGATCATCCGCAGCACTCCAGAGAGTCCCCCCACTGGTGAGGTCGTAAAGTTCGTTAAACAAAGCCATCTTAAACCAACCAGGCAAATCTTCCCGTTGCAAAATCGGGTTTTGCCAAGTCTCAATATTCTCGCGCCAAATCTGATAGTGTTTCATCGCAGTGCGAATTATTGACCAGGCGTTTTTCCCATTGCGACCATAAAAATCTGTATAACGGCGATAATATGAAACTCCAGCGCTAAATTCAGTCAAGGGCAAATCCCAAGCTAAGAAAAAAGGAATTTTCCGAGTTTTCCCCGGTCTGAGAGTAAAACGAACAGACATAGCTACCCCAATTTGTTCTTCCTCTGTTGCGGGTAGTTCATTGTACTCATCTATGAGTGTGCCATCCATGGCAAAGTAGCGCCAGACTTCTTCCCCATTGCTCGCAGGATTCCAGCGTGTATGATAGTTAACTTCCACAGCAGCATTAGTAAAAGTTCCGATCGCCATTTGACCTTCCCCTTCTGCGGGGTCATCAGCAATGCTCAACTTAGTCATTATGCAACCGATACGATGGAAGTCTTCCACTAATAGATTAAAGTTGTCCGTACTTTCTCCCCACCGTGGTTTGTATTCATAAACTGGACTACCATCATCTCTAACTTGCACTTGTGGTATTTTCACAGAATTGGTAAACCAACCAATGGTATTTTGCCAAGTGAACATAATACTCAGAGTGATGGGTTCATCGGTGGGGTTGTGAGCGACCCATTCAAAGATGGCAACAGGGTAAGTGGTTTCTTGATAATTACCTGCCCAAATTGGGGAAAATTGTTCGCAGCTTAATTGTGCGGTAAATACATTTTCATAGACAAACCAACTGCGGGGATAAAGAGCATGATAAGTACCAGTATGTAATCCTGCTTTTTGTTTCGGATACCACTGCCAAGTTGAGAGACTGCCATCAGATGGTGGTTCGGTACATAGAGCATAAGCTTGTTTGTGGCCTTTTGTTTCTTCAAATATGCTAAATTGACAGGCAGGTAAATTTTGATAAATGTGTTCGCCGCCGTCGAGATGCCAGAGATTAAAATCCCCTCGTGGAGAGCGACCAATTGCACCTGCACCGAAACCACCGAGAGGCATTCCGTGCCAAGGACCGTCATCGAGGTTACTGCTATAGCGCACTGTGTAAGGGTTGTTCCAATCAAGACCAATGGGACGATTCCAGGTATAGGGGGGAATATTTGGAGTGAAACTTTGTTGATTCATAGGTTCTGAAGGTTGTAGGTTGTATATAAGAAAAGTTTATTTAAATAGCACTCAGCACTCAGCATTAGGACTTTTTTTACGTTTAGCAGGAGGTAAGCAACCCCTCCTAAACTAGCTATGCTTTATAAACATCTTTCTTAACATAAAACGTAGACATTATAGACAAGTTATGTGTAGGTCTTGGAGCATCTTTTTTAGGAGAAAAATATATTGAAAAATACATTGTTTTTGAGAACTGTAGACAAGATTTTTGCCCCCCACACTCCCCACACTCCCCACACTCCGCACACTCCGCACACTTCCCACCCTATCCACAAGGTTTTCAGGAGTTACTTATAACGGATAGCTAAACTAGGAGACGCTATAGTTGCCGGGGTTAACCCAAGTTAAAAAAGCTGAAGCGCTGTTTGCAGAGCATTCCGGCACGGAAAATGCTGATAGCTGATAGCTAGTTAACACCTATTATCTAAGAATTGAGCGATCGCTTCTGAAACTTCTTTACTTTTAACATCAAGTGTCATAACGTGGCCAGATTCATCAAACCAAATGGCTTCAAAACTCCCCTTAACTTGTTCTTCAATCAATTTTACGACTATAGAATTAACTAAAGGATCGTTATGGGAATGAACTACTAAAGTAGGGCAAGTAATCTTAGCAAGATATTGGCGAGAATGTAAAGCTATTCTCTGAAGTACCAGAGCTGCTTTAGAGTTTTCAAACAAATAATTAGGATTATAAAAGTTGTCAGTATTTTTAGGTATTGAGATATTTACCCAACTGAGTAAACCCATTAAAATTTCAGCTCTAAGTGGTAATTGAATTGCTGGTGCTGTCACAGTGCAAGCATCCACTAAACCTTCGCTTGCCATTGTCAAAGCGATCGCTCCACCCATAGAATGTCCGAAAATTCCGACAAAATCATAGTGTTTTCTAGCTTGAATAATTTCTTGACGTACTGCCTCAAACATTATGTCTTTAGTAATCTTAGAAAACTCTCTTCTTTGTTCTATAAAAAGAGAGTAACCATGACCGGGAAAAAGAGGTGCTACGACATCAATTCCAAGTTTTAAACACGCTCTTCCTATAGGACGAACTTCATAAGGAGTCGCAGTAAAACCATGTAAACAAATTACTACTGCATTTGCTTTATTTTGTTCATTTTTATAATGCCAAGGTCAACCGTCTGACCATAATTTGTTTTTATATTCTAATGGTATAGCTTCAAAACCAGAAAAATAAGGCGGGTCAATTAATAGCATTTGTCTTTACCTTTTGTTGAATATTTTATGGTTTAATCTGCGATCGCCAAAAAGTAAGATTTTTCCTTCTCTCCTTCTTGCTTCTTCCTTCTGCTATAAATAACTAATAGACATCTCCAGAAAAGATGGAGTAGGGAGTAGGGAGAAATAATTGATAATTTCTGTACGATAATTGATTTTGTTTTTTATTACTAGAGATGTCTAATGAATAAATTCTTGGCTAATACTAGAATACTGATTTATTGCCCGCTCAAAGAATTCATGTAGAGTTGCTATGTAGCTATCGCTATCTACTTGAGCAAGATTGTCATGTGCCGCATTTGGTATTAAGAGTAATTTTTTCGGTTCTGCTGCTGCTGCAAATAATCTTTGACTCATATCTACAGGTACGATTTCATCTTTTGTTCCATGAATAAATAAAACGGGCATTTCCAATAATTTTACTTTGTCAATGAAGTCAAATTTTTGGGTGACCAGTAAGTTGAGGGGAAATATTTGGATTCGACGTCTGTATTTAGCCATGTCTTTAATGGAAGTAAAACAACCTTCAGCAATTAATCCTGCTGCTTGTGGTTGTTGAAGGCAAAGATTAGCAGCGACCGCTCCTCCAAGAGAATATCCATAAATAAAAATTTCTTCTGGTGAAAAATTTTTTTCTTGAGTTAAATAATTCCAAGCTACCAATGCATCTTCATAAACAGTAGCTTCTGTGGGAAACCGTCCTTTACTGTTACCGTACCCCCGATAGTCAATCATAAATACCGAAAATCCCAACTGATATAGTTTAGCAACCCGCTCGAGATTGTAACTATTTTTCCGAGCTGCCATGTTACCTTTAGCACCATGTAGAAAGAGAATAACTCTAGAATTGCTATTAGTTTGAGGAATCCACCAACCAGATATTTTTTCTGTCTGTTTGTGAGAATTTGGAATTGACAACCAAACTTCTTGATATGGAAGATTAACAGTAGCAGGAGTTGCTAATACCGATGGTGCCGGTTCAAATATCAATCGGTTTTGCAGCAATCTTAGCAACATAAAAGCACCAGTGTAAATAGTTGCTAAACTTATTAATAGAAATTTCAAGAAAGTTTCAAAAATAGTCATTAGTTAAAAGTGAATTTCTGATTTACAATAGTATCAGCTATTAATAAAATAATTTTTCTAGAATTCTAGAAGTGGAATTTATCTAGATCCACCCCAAATTTTCGATATTATAATTTTGCCATAAACATAAATTTGATTGCTGCCCAGATAACGGGGGAAAAGTTATAGAGCCAGGAAAATCAAAACTGATTTTTAACTGTCTACTTTCTGCACAGTCTAATAACTAAGACTTGATTATTTTCTGTAGTTGTTTAACTGCACGAATTAGACGAATAAAATATGGCCTAACTAGATCTCTGTTTAAGTCTTGTAATTTATTTACTTGTCCTTGTAGTTCCTCAATTTTATTAGACATAGAAGCATAATTTGTTGATTGTAAATTATCTCCTAAATCCTGGTGTAAATCTGTAGTTAAATCTTTTAATGATTGTAATTCCTCATCAATATCTGAAAATTTAGTATTTATTGTGTCCCAGTCTTCTTTGGTAATTGTATTAAATTCAAAATCTGATTGATTTTGAGAAAAATTTATGGGATATTCTGGAGTTAATTCAGTAATTTTTTCTTGTGTTTTCTCTGAATACCGATCGACGGAATCAATATCTATTCTTAGTTCTTCTACCTCATTGTTAATATGTGTTTGTATTTTTTCTTCAAATCTTTTTCTATTAATTGAATTTAATATTAATGCCAATGTTATTGGAGGTGCAACAAACGAAATTTTTTCCCATACTAATGCAAAACCTGAACCAACAATTGAAGCCCCTAAAGCAGTATATTCTGCTATTTGTAGCCAATGAGGCTGACTTTGGGAATTATTTGAAACTATTGATGATGTTTCTGTGTCTTCCATAAATCAAGATCCCCATTGAATATGTTAGGTTTTATAGTCTAATAGTAGACAATACAATATTTAGGTAAAAATTTTATCATAAATTATCAGATAAAATTTTATTTTAACAAATCTTTATATTTATTTTAAGGTAGTTGAGTTGAATCAAACAAATAGTAATATAAGTAAAGGCTATTTTCTGTTTGATAGGAAGAAGCAATACTATCTCAACAGCCATAGCCCAATTTGATGAAGATGGAAAAGGAAAAAAAAGTGGGTATAAAAATTATTGAAAGCTTTGAAAGTAGTTTCACGTTAGAACAAAATGCTCAACAAATGTTATTCAAATTATTAACAAGTGAAAATTTTATTCAACAAATTACTTCACAATTACCATATGAAAAATTAGAATTTACTGAATTAATATTTCAACCAATTCCCTATAGTAAAGAAACACCTAAAGGAATGGCAAAAGAATTTGAGCAGTATCACGAATCCAGTGACTATATTATCATTAACGTTCCGCCCAACTTCATGTTTAAAGCTAAAATATTTCAACCAAGCCATCTCTGCGCCATCTATAAAATCACCAGAGATTAATCAACTTTTATCAATTCCGAATTAATTAACATTACCCTTGAACAGGAAAATCTCAAATAATGACTAATACCGAAATTCAAATACCAGAACTGTCAGAATTAGAATATTTACCTTATATTGATTCTCAAGGAAAATTACCAATTTCTTTACAAGGAAAAATTGGTGTTTATGGAATTTTTGATCGGGATAAAAAATTACTATTTGTAGGTTATTCTCGTGATATATATCAGAGTATTAAACAACACTTAGTCCGTCAACCTCATAGTTGCTATTGGCTAAAAGTACAAACTATTGAACCTCCGAATCGTACTATATTAGAAGGTATAAAAACTGCTTGGATTAATGAAAATGGGTCTTTACCTATAGGTAATGATGGCGCAGAAGCAAAGTGGAATCAGCCAATAGATGCTAAACAAGAAATGACAGAAGCAGAAGCAACACAATATCACGACCCATTAACTGATGAAGTTGCTAAAGAAAAACTCTTAAAAAATATATCTAGGCGAGTTGAAGCTAATATTTTAGAAATATTAAAAACTAGAGGTTTAGAAGAAAATATTCGCTTTAATCCCAAGCTAAAAACCAGCGGTTTATTAGATTTGAAATAATTGATACTATTGGGATAAATATTTGCTGCAAAGTAAGCATTCAGCAGGAAATGCTAAATGCTTACGAAAAATCTATATTGCTTCATAAGTAAAAATCTTTAATTTCAAGACCATAATGATTAAAACTATTTATTTCTTCTTCCTTGAAAAATGAAATGGATGGACGAATAAAAATTTCCCCAGATGATTATCAGAGCTGGTACAATATGGGAGTAAATTTTAGTAAATTGGGGAAGCATAAACAGGCTATTACTGCTTTCGATCAGGCAATAAAAATTAAACCAGATTACTATGAAGCCTGGAATAATCGAGGTAATTCCTTGAAATTAATAGGTAGATTCCAGTCAGCTTTAAATAACTTTAATCGTGCAATAGAGATTCAACCAAATTCTCATTTAGTTTGGTATAATCGAGGTAATTTACTCAATAATTTAGAACAATATCGAGAAGCGATAACTTCTTTTGAGAGAGCAATAAAAATCAAACCAGATCTATATCAAGCTTGGTACAATGTTGGAAATACTTGGAGTAGTTTAGGACATTATCGAGAAGCAATTGAAAATTACAAACAAGCAATAAAGTTTAAACCTAGTTTATACCAAGCTTGGCATAATCAAGGCAAGGCATTATTTGAATTAGGAAGGTATCAGGAAGCCTTGAATTCTTTTGAACAAGTCATTAAGCTTAAGCCTAATCATTATATAGCTTGGAATTTTCAAGGAAAAACTTTATTTTATTTGGGGAATACTAAAAGAGAAATTATTAGTTATGAGAAGGCAATAGATATAAAAGTAGACTATCAGGAAGCTTGGAATAATTTAGGTCAAGCTTTATCTAATTTAGGAAATTGGGTTGAGGCGATCGCTTGTTTTGACCAAGCCATAAAAATTCAGTCAGATTATTCTTTGGCTTACTATAATAAAGCTCGTTGTTATGCTTTACAGGATAAGCTATATTTAGCTATTGAAAATTTAGAACAAGCAATTAATTTAGGTGCTGGTCAACCATATCGAGAAATGGCAGAAGCTGATGCTGATTTTTTTAACATTAGCTCAAATCCTAACTTTAAAGCTTTAATTAAAGATGATTTAATTGATTAATTAGGGTTTGCTGAAAAAGTCTTTTAGTAAGGGTAGGAGACAGGAGACAGGAGACAACCCACCCCTCGCCCCTCCCCCTCCCAGGAGGGGAGAAATGGATCGGGAGCGGGGAGGTAGGAGTAAGAATTGTAAGAATGATTTTTCTGCCCAACTATGAGCCTAAAATACTAACTTTTTGAGCGTGAAGAGCTGAAAACCAGGCACTTTTTTCGACCCCAAAAAGACACTTGTCTTGATATGTGAATGCTTTTAGATTTAATCAGCAAACCCTAATTAGCTATTACCATTCAGCTATCAGCTAAAATCGAGGGGTATAATACCAGTTTGATAAATCTTTGCTACAAATATTTAGGTTACTGCTATTGAGTCAACCCACCCCTCGCCCCTCCCCCTCCCAGGAGGGAAATACAGGAGGATCAAGTCGTATGGGAATAGGTTTGATACCATTTTTTATGTAGTAATTTATCTTTTTCGTCCAATATAGCAATCCTAAATAAGTTGTGACAAATCAAAAAGTAGATAAAAAAACTGAAACTTCTACCTGTTCCCTGTTCCCTGTTCCCTGTTCCCTGTTCCCTAAAAGCGGTAAGATTTTTATACACAAATAAAATAGGACTGCTATAGATATTTCCTACAAATTATTTTAATACTGCTTATTATTTGTAACATTCTTTTTTCACCCTTGGTATAATACTAAATCTCCAAAGTTTTACGACATCTTAATATCATGTTCCCCCTCCGGGGGAGCTACGCTAACGGACGGGTCAGTTATAAATAACATTTAAGAACTGACAGTACCGAAGAAATGCTAAAATTATCTTGAGTTTTCTCCTTTTTTTCCTTCTGCCCTCTGCCTCCTGCCTTCTGCCTTCATTTAGAATAAATTTTTATCTTTGCCAAAGTCGTCGCAAAGCAGAACCCACTACATCCGAATAACGTAATTCTCCAGACAAAATTTTTGTCATAATAGTAGTAGCACGAGGTCGCTTCACCCCTACTTGATAACCAATATGTGAAAAATGAGAAAATCCTTGGGCTAAACGTTGTGCCCAAACCATATCTTTACCCCATTCTTCATTAATTATTTGAGTGTATTTTTCTAAAGCAAATAAATCCCCATTTAGAGAATTATGAATTGCTGTTGCTGCTTTAATACCTGTAAATATAGAAGGGCGAATTCCTTCAGCAGTAAAGGGGTCAACAATACAAGCTGCTTCTCCTGCTAAAACTGCATTTTGTGTATGTAATTTTTGATTCCCATTCCATAAACATAAAGGATGACCAAACTTCTGAATATTTTGAATATCTACCTCAAACATTGTGGCATATTCTGTTAATAAAGCTGCAAAATTTTGACCATGTTTTCGCCAAAATGTACCGACTCCTATTGAGTATCCATCAGCTTTAGGAAAATTCCAAACATAGCCATTATTTAACATTCCAAACTCAAAATAAGCACTATCAATTTGCTGATTTTCAACTGGTACTTCTATTTCCATCGCACCACCTGAAAAGCGTTTACGATTGTTAAAACCCAACCATTTTGCCATGGAACCTTTAGCTCCATCCGCAGCAATTAAATAACGACCAATAAATGATTGATTATTGGTATTAACTTGCCAGTTGTTGTTCTTAAATTCTATGCCTATAACTTTAGTTTTATCTCTAATTTATGCTCCCTGTTTTTTCGCTTGCTGAACGATAAAATAATCAAAAACTTCTCGACGTACCATCCAAATTGGTTCTTGATTTTTAAGGTTAACTTCTACTAAATCGCCTTTTTTCCAAGTATAACGAATGGAATTTATTTTCAGAGAAATAGCTGGTGTAAAATCAAAATCAAACCACTGTTGAACAATGGGAGAAACTCCACCTCCACAGGGTTTATATCGAGGTAAAGATTCTTTTTCTAAGACTAATACAGAACGTCCGTTTTTTGCTAGATGATATGCGGCACTTGCTCCTGCTGGTCCGGAGCCAACTATGATACAATCAAACATACACTGTTTTCCGTTGTTATGAGGTACAAAATTTTAGGTTTGAGGGAACAGGGAACAGCGGTGCGACCCCGCGTCGGCGTCAGACGCAAGCGGTCAGACCCCGCGACGACGCCAGCTCGCTTGCGGAATGCTGACCANAAATTAACCATTGATAGAAGGAGCTTCTACAGCAGCCAAATCTAGAGGGAAGTTGTGAGCATTACGCTCGTGCATTACTTCCATTCCTAAGTTAGCCCGGTTAATGATGTCTGCCCAAGTATTTACCACACGACCACTAGAATCGATGATCGACTGGTTGAAGTTGAAACCATTCAAGTTGAAGGCCATTGTGGACACACCTAATGCTGTGAACCAAATTCCTACTACTGGCCATGCTCCTAAGAAGAAGTGTAAGGAACGGCTGTTGTTGAATGATGCATATTGGAAGATTAAACGACCGAAGTAGCCGTGAGCTGCTACGATGTTATAAGTTTCTTCTTCTTGACCGAACTTGTAACCATAGTTCTGAGACTCAGTTTCTGTTGTCTCACGTACTAAGCTGGATGTTACCAAAGAACCGTGCATTGCACTGAACAATGAACCACCGAATACACCTGCTACACCTAACATGTGGAATGGGTGCATTAAGATGTTGTGCTCTGCTTGGAATACCAACATGAAGTTGAATGTTCCAGAGATTCCTAAAGGCATTCCATCAGAGAAGCTTCCTTGTCCGATGGGATAGATTAAGAATACTGCTGTTGCTGCTGCTACTGGAGCAGAGTATGCAACACAGATCCAAGGACGCATACCTAAGCGGTAGGATAATTCCCACTCACGACCCATGTAGCAGAATACGCCAATGAGGAAGTGGAAGATTACTAGCTGGTATGGGCCACCGTTGTATAGCCACTCATCCAAACTTGCTGCTTCCCAGATAGGGTAGAAGTGTAGACCGATAGCGTTGGAGGAAGGTACTACTGCACCGGAAATGATGTTGTTTCCGAACATTAAGGAACCAGCGACGGGTTCGCGGATACCATCAATGTCTACTGGAGGAGCTGCTACAAATGCGATGATGTAGCAGATAGTAGCTGTGAGAAGGGTGGGGATCATTAATACACCGAACCAACCGATGTATAAACGATTGTCTGTGCTGGTGATCCAGCTACAGAACTTTTCCCATACGTTGGCGTTTTCACGCTGTTGTAAGGTAGTTGTCATGTCATAGTTAATTACAGATAATTTTTAAGATAATTAATTATATATATTATATTGATTCTGGAAATTGTGGTAAGTTAATTTTATCTATAACTTATCTGTGCCTACCCTCATAGCAGCTATAGAACGACAAAATATCAACCTAATATGTATGTTATGTATTCTCTGGTTGTAAATTTATAAATTGTTATTAAATTTTGGAGCAATATCATGGAAACTTTTCAGAAAATAATATCTGTCCTAGCTTTTTTATCCATAGGATTTTCTCTCGCAGAAGTCTACTTAACAATGAATCCAATCTGGAAGCGAAAACATGAGCGTGTAGTTGCAGAAAGTCAATCTGTTACTGGCAATCTACTTTCTTTAAATATTGGAACTATTTTTGCATTTAACTCTCTTCTCTCTGGAGAATATGTAAGTTTTATAGACAACATATTATTTAATGGTTTGGCATTTTTCTATATTCTTGCAGGAATGTCATTATGAGTACCTGGATCAAGAAAAAAAGGATTCTGGACTTTAATCAAAGAAACCCTTAATTTAGAAAGAAAAGAAGCTGGGGATTTAGCTAAGTCATTTTTCAAACCTTCGGGAGCAAAAAAAATCATCAATATTTTAAGTCAACTAGCTATGATTAATGAAGTAATTGACCCCAGAGAAAAAGAGTTTATTCAATCATTTGCTGACCACTGGGATATTAATTTATCCTGGGAAAATTAACTACAAATCTAAGTGCAGGTGGTTATATAAAATTGATAAATTTACGTCAGGATGTCACTGATTATTTGGCAACTTATCCACCACAGAAACAAGTATCAGAATGAAAAGATATTATCATGTTACCAATAATAAGCGTGATTAAAAGACTTTAAATGAGATGTCTAATAGACGTCTCCGATAATAAAAAATTCAATTAATTATCACACATAAATTATCAATTATTTCCCCCTACTGCCTACTCCCTACTTCCTACTCCCTCTATAATTTTGAAATATTTGACTAAAGAGTAGAAACCGATATGATTAAAAACCAAAAAAATCATTAAACAGTCGGTATTGCAGCAATTGGTTATTATATTCCTTCAGGAGTTATGACTAGCGAAGCGATCGCTAAACTAGCAGATATTCCTCTGTGGGTTTTGACAGAAAAAATAGGCATGGAAAAAAAATCAATTGCTGCGGAAGACGAACATCCTAGTGATATGGGAATAAAAGCAGCAATATCGGCTATAAATAAAGCCCAAATTCAACCAGAAGAAATAGATTTAATTGCTTATTGTGGTGTGGGAGATTACGATTACAGATTTTGGTCTCCCGCAGCTAAAATACAAGGTATTATTGGTGCTGAAAATGCTCATGCTTTTGAAGTTAGAAATTTTTGCAACAGTGGCAATTTAGGCATTCATATTTGCCGGAATATGTTGTTGGCAGATTCGAGCTTAAATTATGCTTTAGTTGTTTGTAGCGATAAATTATCCCAGTTGCTTAATTACTCGGATAAAAATATAAACTCCATACTTTTTTTCGCCGACGGTGCCGCCGCCGCGCTGTTAAAAAAAGGAGAGTCTAGTAACAAAATTCTCTCATATCATGGCATGACTGATGGGAAATTAGCTGATTTTATTCGAGTACCTTTGGGCGGTACTAAGTTACCTGTAAAAGATGAAAATATTGATTTAGAGCTTAATTATGTCAAAGTAGAAGACCGTGAAAAATTAGACGAAATTTTATCATATATTTATTTAAAAAACTATAAAAAAGTTATAATAGCTGCATTACAAAAAAATGGATTTTCCATAGAAGAAATAGATTTTTTATTTACTAATCAAATCAAAAAAAGTTTATTATCATCAATTTTTGAATCTCTGAAATTAAGCAAAAAAAATACATTTATCTCTTTAAAAGAAAGCGGTCATTTAGGAGCAACAGATACTTTATTTGGTTTGGCTAAAACTATAGAATCAGAGAAAATAAAGCCTGGTAATTTAGTAGTTTTAGCCAGTAGCGCTGCTGGGTTTTCTTGGGGAGCAACTGTGATTAAATATTAAGTAAGCATTCAGCTATCAGCTATTGCTTTTAGTTTATCGAATAATTAATAATTATTAATTAAATAATTCAGCTTACTCTGCCGACTCTTTCAAGGGGAAAAAAGTGGTCGAGGGATGGATGGGTTTCCTAACCATATCAATTATTGCACCCTTATTCATTAATTCTTTCCCCTACTCTCTCTTTTGGTGAAGATGTCTAATAGACATCTCCAATAATAAAAAATAAAATCAACTATCGTACAGAAATTATCAATTCTTTCCCCCTACTCCCTACTCCCTACTCCCTCTTTTCTGGAGATGTCTAATAGCTATAACTAGGGCTTGCTGATTAAATATCAAAGCATTGACTGATATTGGTTGAGCACATTTTTGGTCTAAAAAAGTACCAGCTTTTCAGCGGAAGAAGCTCATGCATTCTAGTATTTTGGGATGATTATGGCAGAAAAATCAAGGGATAATTTTTCCGACTACCTCCTCTATACTTCCCCGTTCCTCCTGTCTCCTGTCTCCTGTCTCCTGTCTCCTACCCCTACTAAAAGACTTTTGAGCGCAAACCCTAACTATCAAAGAAGCGATCGCTAGACGGCAAACACAACACATAACTTACGGTTTGCCACAATGGCGGCGATCGTCCAAGGAGCGTAAATTAGAAAGAGTAAAGGAGGAAAATTATAAAAGTTCCTCAAAGTCCAATATTCCTTGATGTTCGGTAAACACGCCTTCATGGAATCGTCTAAATAATCGCAGTATAGATATAAGTAACTTAATCTTAAAGACTGTATAAAAAATGGACAGGCCCTGGACTAAATCCAGAAGGCTTAAATATTAGTCCTTAAGTCAACCGAAAAAAACAAAAACTAAGGTTGACAAAAAGTAAAAAATTTTGTAGTAATTTGGAGCAAAAAAACTCTTATGGCAAAAGTAGTCGGAATTGACTTAGGTACAACAAACTCCTGTGTTGCAGTTATGGAAGGTGGTAAACCCACAGTAATTGCTAATGCAGAAGGTTTCCGTACAACCCCTTCTGTAGTTGCCTACGGTAAAAAAGGAGAGCAACTCGTAGGGCAAATCGCCAAACGTCAAGCTGTGATGAACACCCAAAACACCTTTTACTCAGTAAAGAGGTTCATTGGGCGTAGATTTGATGAAGTAACCAATGAAACTACTGAAGTTTCTTATAAAGTTCTCAATGTTAATGGTAACGTTAAATTAGATTGCCCAGCATTAGAAAAACAATTTGCCCCCGAAGAAATTTCAGCCCAGGTTCTGCGTAAACTGGTTGATGATGCTAGTAAATATCTTAACGAAACAGTAACACAAGCAGTAATTACCGTACCAGCTTATTTCAATGACTCCCAAAGACAGGCAACCAAAGATGCAGGTAGAATCGCTGGTGTAGAAGTATTGCGGATCATTAACGAACCTACCGCAGCTTCTCTAGCTTATGGGTTAGATAAGAAAAGTAACGAAACTATCTTAGTATTTGACCTTGGTGGTGGTACATTTGACGTTTCTATCCTAGAAGTAGGTGATGGTGTATTTGAAGTATTAGCTACTTCCGGTGATACACACCTTGGTGGTGACGACTTTGATAAGAAAATTGTTGATTTCCTCGCTAAGGAATTTGAAAAAGCAGAAGGAATAGACCTACGGAAAGATAAGCAAGCACTGCAACGTTTAACAGAAGCAGCAGAAAAAGCTAAGATTGAACTTTCTAGCGTTACCCAGACAGAGATTAACCTGCCATTTATTACCGCTACCCAAGATGGACCTAAGCACTTAGATACCACCTTAACTAGAGGTAAATTTGAAGAACTCTGTGCTGACCTGATCGACCGCTGTCGCATTCCTGTAGAAAACGCCATTAGAGATGCTAAGTTAGATAAAAGTTCTATTGATGAAGTAGTATTAGTTGGTGGATCTACTCGGATTCCCGCAGTCCATGATATTGTTAAGAAAGTCCTCGGCAAAGATCCAAACCAAAGCGTTAACCCTGATGAAGTGGTAGCTGTTGGTGCTGCAATTCAAGCAGGTGTGTTAGCAGGTGAAGTTAAAGACATTCTCTTGTTAGATGTTACTCCTCTATCTCTGGGTGTAGAAACCTTGGGAGGCGTAATGACCAAAATTATTCCTCGTAACACTACTATCCCTACCAAAAAGTCAGAAGTGTTCTCAACTGCTGTAGATGGTCAGACAAACGTAGAAATTCATGTACTGCAGGGGGAGCGGGAAATGTCTAACGACAACAAGAGTTTAGGAACTTTCCGCTTAGATGGTATCCCCGCAGCACCTCGTGGCGTACCTCAAATTGAAGTTACCTTCGATATTGATGCTAATGGTATTCTGAATGTAGCTGCGAAGGATAAAGGTACTGGTAAGGAACAGTCTATCAGTATTACAGGTGCTTCCACTCTACCAGATACTGAAGTTGAGCGGATGGTGAAAGAAGCAGAAGCTAATGCTGCTGCTGACCAAGAACGTCGTGAAAAAATTGACCGTAAAAACCAAGCAGACTCTTTAGCATATCAAGCTGAGAAGCAAATTCAGGAGTTGGGAGATAAAGTTCCTGAAGCTGATAAGACTAAGATTGAAGGGTTGGTTAAAGATTTGCGTGATGCTATTTCTCAAGAAGATGACGAACGTATTCAGTCTCTAACTACTGAGTTGCAACAAGCTCTGTATACTGTGAGCAGCAATATTTATCAACAAGGTTCTCCTGATGGAGCAACTCCTCCTAATGGTGATGGTGCTGCTGAGTCTTCCTCAAGTTCTGCTGGTGGAGATGATGTAATTGATGCTGACTTTACTGAAACTAAAAAGTAAGTAGTCTCAGCGTTGCTGAAGGAGTCAGGAGTCAGGAGTCAGGAGTCAGGAGGGAAGAAAGAAGAAGTAAATGAGGAGTATGCTCCCCCTCTGAATCCGGACATGATATCGTACCTCAAATCAGCAACGCTGTAGTCTTTAAGCATAAAGTGTAAGTTCAGTAGGGTGTGGGTGATGTGACACCCTACTGAACTTACACATTTATTGAATTTTACTCACATAACTTCCAATGGCAAAACCATCTCCCACTACCTCTGGCGATCGCCCTCAAGCAGCTAAGGTTAGACAACTGCGTAAAATTAGCGATTTACTTGATAATGCTGTTCGCGTTCCTGGTACTTCTTATGGCGTTGGTATTGACCCACTTCTAGGATTGATTCCTGGGGGTGGTGATTTTTTAGGAGGACTTATTTCTGTTTATATTGTATTTTCAGCAGCAATGATGGGTTTGCCACGGGAAACTCTGATGCGAATGGCGTCTAATATTGTATTTGATTCTTTGGCAGGAATTGTGCCTGTTTTTGGAGATTTGTTTGATGTTGCTTGGAAGGCAAATTCTAAAAATATGGATATTTTGGAGGCTCATTTAGAGTCTCCTAAAGTTAGTAAAAGTGCTGATCGCGGGTTTGTTTTTTTGCTGTTGGGCGGTTTAATTTTATTTGTTATTGTTATTGCTACTTTGGGGTTTTTAGTTATTAGTTTATTTGTGCATATTTTACAGTTTATTGTGTCAGGTTAGGTTGAGAAAAATGGTTATAAAAATTGCACTTTTTAACCATAAAGGTGGAGTTAGTAAAACAACTCAAATAACCACCCCAATATTGAGGTGGTTATTAACTATTGTAAAAACGAGATTAGCAAGTGTTATTTATATTAGCGTTTAACTTAACCTTGCCCTAACTATAATTTAATTATTACAGACTTATACATCATAAATCAAGAGGACTATTGCTATAACCCAAAAAAATTATATTTCCAATCACAAACTTTTTCTTCCCTTCTTCCTTCTTCCCTCTTCCTTCTTCCTTCTGCTATATCAATTAGTCTGAAAAATATTTTGTACCATTTTCTTATCTGTACTCGCCGCAGCATTATCCAGTTCCGCAACTTCACCAGAATCTAATTCCCAACCTAATGCACCAATATTTTGTTCTGCTTGTGCTATATTTTTTGCCCCCGGAATAGGAATTGCACCTTTACAAATACACCAGTTAATTGCTACTTGCGACATAGTTTTATTTCTTGACTTTGCTATTGCTTCCAAACATGATAATAGGGGGCGAACTCCTGGTAATATTTGCTTAAATAAAAAACCTCGAATACCTTGAGGAACAGAACCGTTTTCTGAATATTTTCCTGTTAATATTCCCAATGCTAAAGGACTATATGCAATTAATTTAATTCCCAATTCATCACAGATTTCTTTTACTCCTAATTCTGTCACAGGATAGGTTGATAATAGAGAATATTGAACCTGTAGAGTATTTATCGGAATATGGCGATCGCGAAATCTTTCATACACTTTCATTAACCGTTTGGGCCCATAGTTCGATAGTCCCACACCTTTTACCTTACCTTGTTCGTATAAGTCAGCCAAACCATCTAAAAGTCCCCATTCTTGCCAGGGTAAATAATTTGCTGTAGACCAGTGCATCTGCACCAAATCGACATTTTTTCCGAGGCGTTGGGCCGATGCTTCGCCAGCAGAAATCATTGCTTGACGACCCCAGCGCCAGGGATAAGCAGCAAGTTTTGTGGCAATGCAAATATTCTCTTGATTTGCCCCCGTATATGCTTGGGAAAACTGCCCCAATAGCATTTCACTGCGTCCGTTTAATTTGCCTGTACCGTAGGAGTCTCCTGTATCAAATAAAGTCACACCATTAGCAACACAAAGATTGAAGACATTTTGCAACTCATTATCCATACTTTCATCATATCCCCACAGGAGGCGGTTGCCCCATGCCCATGTACCACAGCCCATTTTTGGTAGGATAAGTTTTTCTTTAGTTTGCATCCTGACTCTTTCTCAATATTAGACATCTATATATTTTCTCACTATAGCGCTACGCGCCAGGGAATAGGGAATAGGGAACAGGGAATAGCAAACTGTAATATCATGTCCGGTTGAACAGTTATAAATAAACGACTAAGGAGTCAGGAGACAGGAGACAGGAGACAGGAGGGTAGAAAGAACACAGAAGAAGGAGAAAGTTTTTTTATCACTAATTATCCGGACATGATGTTATATCATGTCCGGTTGAATACTTATAAATAACTGTTGTGAGGAGTCAGGAGTCAGGAGTCAGGAGTCAGGAGGAAAGAAAGGGGAAAAAGAGGAAATATTGGAGAAAAGTCAAGATAATTTCAGTATTTATTTGGTACTGTCGGTATTGTCAGTCCTTAATTTTATTTATAACTGATTATCCGGACATGATATAATGCACCATTTAAGGTGTGTCAGTCCACTATGAGACTACTAAACGAAAACCAATATGAGTGGTTCCCGTATCAGGAGCTTGAGACTCTCTGGCAGCAGGTCGATAACGACTACAATAATTTTTAGCACACAGGTAAGAACCACCTTTGATCACGTGCAATGCTCCTTCCTGGGGTTTGATGGGATCGAAACTGGCGGTTTTGTCAGGTCCGACGGGGTTTAAACTATGGTCTTTGCCAGAATGTCCGACTTGATACCAATCTGAGGTCAGTTCCCAAACGTTTCCGGTCATTTCATAAAGTCCGTAACCGTTGGGGGGAAAAGATTCTACTGGTGCAGTTCCTAAATAATTATCTTCTTTGGTATTGAAAAAGGGAAACATCCCTTGCCAGGTATTCGCTTTCTTGGCAGAATATTGATTTCCCCAAGTGAATTCTTGCTCTTCAAGACCACCCCGCGCTGCATATTCCCATTGAGCTTCTGTGGGAAGAGATTTACCCGCCCAATTAGCATAAGCAACTGCATCCTCATAAGCGATGTGAACCACAGGATAATTATCTTTCCCTCTGATGTTGCTCTTTGGACCGTAGGGATGTTGCCAATTAGCACCCACTGTCCAATGCCACCAGCTTAAATAAGCAACTTGTTGAATACCTTCGGAGGGAGGTTGAAATACGAGGGAACCAGGTTGTCGTTGCTTGTCGGTTAGATTGGGAAATTGTGATTTTGAGAGGGGGCGTTCGGCAATGGTTTTATAGCCTGTTGCTTTGACAAATTTACGGAATTCTGCGTTGGTGATTTCGTGGCGATCGATGCAAAAACTATCTACAGTGACGTCACTTGCAGAAACTTCTGATGGATAATGAGAATCCGATCCCATTGTAAAATTTCCTCCAGGAATAAATACCATTCCTTCAGGACAACTATTATCTGTAGAGGATGCTTGTGCTGTTTTGGAGAAAGGGAAAATCAGGGATATTGTTAGGAAACAGAGAATAAGTGATTGATGCCAAAAAGTTTTCATAAAATGATTGAGACTTGGATAATATAAGGTCTTAATTTAATTTGTTTAGGACTTACGCAGAAACCGGGTTTATCAAGGAAGCTTGGTGGTTTGAGAGACAATAATCAAGCAATAAACCCGGTTTCTTGGTTTGTTTGCCTAATATAAAATCCGGATAATTACTATATCCAAGTCATTGCGACTGGAACGGAGTGGAAGGAAGCAATCTCCGTGCATCCCTGAGATTGCTTCCTATCGTCGCAATGACGATTATTAAACCGGATTCTGTATAAGTCCTGTTGTTATCAGGTGAGCATTGCTCACCCGACTGACGACTTACTCAAACTTAGTTACACACTGGAGGTGTTCTTGCTGGAATTGGATCAAAAATAGTATTGAAATCGTCTTTCATACTAGCCACGATCCAATTTTCATGATTTTGGGCGTAGTCGAGAGATTCATTATCAGGAACTTCTAAACCATCATCATCTATATGTGTGCTTCCAGGTACGTCATTGTATTTATATTCTCGTTCGCAATCATCATGATTAATGAGAACGATTAAGGAATTTCCTACCCCAGCATCTGTATATTTAAACATTTCAAAATCACCACTAGAGTTACCCACTGCAATGATAGGTTGTTTGCCAATGAAAAGTTCAATTCCTACTGGTTTGCCTTCTTGATCGTCATAGTGAGCTAACCCTAATTGACGAACTAAACTTCCTCCAGGTGCATCAGTTGTATTAGACTCATCATAGAATGTCTTAATAGCTGAACCGATCACTTCTTCAGAGGGAATACCATAAGCTTCATCAGAAAAGGAACGAACAAAATAAATGCCACCTCCAGAACAAATATAGACTTTAAAATCATTCTCTTTGAGGTAGTTAACCAATTGAATGACAGGTTTGTAAGTCAGGTTAATATATTGAGTATCAAACCGTTGATAACCTCCCTCATCGTTAGAAGTAATATCACTCTGAATTGTATCGAGAAAACTTCTAGCTAGGGAGTTATATTCACCTGTGGTCATTCCACTAACAACTGGGATTTCACTTAAAAAAGTTTTGCCTTCTTCTGAAATAGGATGTCCTCCAGTTTTATTGATTTTCTTTTGAGTCTTTTTAATCAGTCTACTGACTTTGCGTTCAGGTAATTCAGGCAATCTGTTTTTAATAAAATCTTCTTGGAAATAATGAGGTCTTTCAGCCCACAAAGTTCCGTCATTATCGAAAACAGCAATCCGATCTTTTACTGGAACACCAGTAATAACTTGGTCTACGAAGTCGGTGATTGCTTGTTTTGTAGGAGTGTCATTCCAACAATCTAATGTAGTAGAGTCATCCCCACAATTTAATGCTGCATAGGCAGGAAGACAGCCTAAAGTGCCTCCTAAACAAAAGATTGAGATCAGAACTGAAAGAAAAAATGAGATAGTTTTTCTGTTGATGTTGAGAAACTTCATAATTGATTTACACACCTTAAAAGTAGGTCGAATTGTTGTTAAGAGAAATAGGATGATCTATCTCAACAATTGTCTTTAAAAGATCCTCCTAAATTCTCAGGACTTACGCAAAACAACGTGCTTCTGTCATTGCGAGCTACAGCGAAGCAATCTCAAGCGCCGAAACTGTGTTCCTTATGCGTAAGTCCTGTTCTATTTGTGTTTACACTGTATTGTAATCAGGGAATTAAGATCGCGGTCAATTTTAATTCCCTGGAAAATCATTGATTAGAATTGAAACCAATTTTAGAGGCAGTATTTTTTCGCCAAAACTGAGCAGCAATAGATACTACCTGTTGCCTAATTTTTGATTTAATCCCAACCGTTATCAACGACAGACTCAATAATCTTTCTTAACCCTGTAATAAAAGGAAACTCCTTTTGTAGTCTGTCTATCTGAATTTCTTGAACTACCCCATCTACTACCTGATTAATGGTGAAAGAAGCAGGTCTTTGGCGAGGAGGATATTTAACAAAGCTATTGAGAAACGCACTGACAGATGTGGTAATAGGACCAAGTAAGAAAGTTCGGCGGAACCTCCAGTCAGGGTAATTCTCTGACTCGTGGGGTGTTTTCTCAAAGGGATCGCGTCGCAAGTTCAACAACAGAGGAACTCTCAAATTAACATAAGGTTCTTCCCAAACATCAAAACCTTCTGCACGCTGTTCACTAAATATCACTTTCCAGTCATTATAACGGACTGCCGATGGATAACCATCATCAGTGAAATAGACATACTGATAACGAGGTGGACAATAGTTAGGAAGACGACCCAATACACCCAACACACCAGGGGTAGAAGGACAAATTTCCTGCCGTTTTAGGTCGTTTCCTGAATCTCCGAGAGACTCTAAGTAAGGTAAGAAGTTGTATCCATCTAAATGAACATCATATTGTTCATATTCGGGATATTGTGCATTTATTTTCCGTTTATCGTCATCTGCCAGAAGTTGTCTGTCAATATTTTCAACACCAGCCGCAGCCATGAGGGTTGGTACCCAGTCAATGTGAGACATAATTTCATTGGAAACTACACCTGCGGGCAAGTGATCTTTCCAACGGATCATAGCAGGTACACGGAAACCTCCTTCCCAATTAGTATTCTTTTCACTATAGAAAGGTGTTGTACCACCATCTGGCCAACCAAATACTTCTGCACCGTTGTCGGTTGTGTAGATGATAATCGTGTTTTCATCTAAACCTTGCCGTTTAATAAACCGGAGAAGTTGACCCACTTGTTTATCATGTTCTACCATTCCATCTGCATAGATTCCTTGTCCAGTCACTCCCTGAGACCTATCTTTTAGGTGGGTAAAGACGTGCATCCGAGTGGTATTAAACCAAGCAAAAAACGGCTCATTTGCTTCCTTAGCTTCTGCAATGAACTCTTTTGTCTTATTTAAGACTTCTTTATCGATGGTTTCCATCCGCTTTTTGGTGAGGAGACCAGTCTCACAGACTACTTGCTCTCCAGTATCTTCAGTGACCGGGGCAGGCACTTCGCCTTTGCTTGGATCGCATTCATAAGAATTTAGGCCAGCAAAACTGTGGAGTACCCCTCTGGGTCGAAACTGATCGAATATTATAGATTCCCCTTCGGGTAGATAGTCTTCGTTTTCGGGTTCCTCTTCAGCGTTGAGGTGATAGAGGTTGCCGTAAAATTCGTCAAATCCGTGGACAGTAGGTAAATATTGGTCTAAATCACCAAGATGGTTTTTCCCGAATTGACCAGTACGGTAGCCTAGGGGTTTGAGTAACTCTGCTAGGGTGGGGTCTTCCTTTTGTAAACCTATATTTATACCAGGTAGTCCTACCTTAGTCATTCCAGTACGGATAGAAGCTTGACCGGTGATAAAGGCAGCACGACCAGCAGTACAGCTATTTTCTCCATAGAAATCAGTGAACATGATTCCTTCTTTGGCCAGGCCGTCGAGATGGGGGGTTTGATAACCCATAATGCCGTTGTTGTAGGCACTAATGTTAAACCAACCGATGTCATCACCCATTATCACTAAGATATTGGGTTTGGTCGTGGTTTCTTGAGCCAAAGCTGGGGCTGTTGGGAGCCAAGGTAATATCCCTGACACCACAAGCAATAGGGACATCGCCATAGCGACACCCTTTTTCATAATTCGTTGCACGAAAATAATCTCCTTAATTAATTTTCATATAGCTTCAAAAGCCGATCTCACACTTAAACAGGAACCAAAAGCCGTAATTAAACAAATTTGATGGCGATTGGTTATTCCGTGAGATGGACTTTAGAGTTCTGAGCAAGCGATCAGAACTTTATCGCGTTGACTTATTGGACACCCTTAAATTCATCAATCGAATTAAGATGGGTCATACCCACTCCGTACCATAACGGAGTAATCCGAAGACTTGAAGGTTATCTTAGTGGTAATCTATCTCTTTGAATAACCGAAAATTCTCATTTTTTGAGATATAAAAATCAATAATATAAGAAAAAAAAAAAATAAGCTTTACTTATTAATTATTTGATTGTTTTCTATTAATGAACTGTTGCAAAAAGGACTGTGTTGATGGATATAAACAAGAATAAAATTACCCAAATTAAAGACGATCCTGGAACAAGCAATCTGAAGATTGTCTCCAAATACTTTAGAGATATAGATGTTTTCAAAGAGTGTGCTGCCTATCATGGGCGGGAAGTAATACAACTTAGGCCTGGTTCTCTTCAAGTTGGTTTTTTGCCAATTCAGATTGGTGATATGTATTTCATATATACTCAGGTAAATCAAAAAATTCAAGCTTTTGGTGAGAAATTGAAAGAATACTGGTCTTTTGCTATGGTCTGGTTTGAGAATGAAGGGGAATATTACACCTTCCATCACCTCATCAAGCCTCAAACAACTCTTTTTGGTTTCAATGAGCCAATTGATTTCGTAATGCCTCAAGGTGGAGCGATAATAGAGATTTGTATCCCTTTGAAAACTTTTCAGACTTACGCATATAAACTACAACGTCACGATCTAGACGATAATTTTCGGCGTAAAAATCATGTAAATTTGCTACCAACTAGGATGAAAGAAATTAAAGATTACCTCAAACAACTATTTTGGTTAGCAGTACACAAACCAAATTGGTTACAAAAACCTCATATCGAGAAACTCGTTGCTGATGATTTCGTTCCTTTGTTAATTAGTCAGATTCCTATCAAGTTGAATTCTAAGTGTTTTCTTAAACCTTCTCGAAGAGGAAAGTTGATTGCCCAAGCAGAGCAACAAATCTTAGCTAACTTAGAAACACCCCTCACCTTAAAACAGCTAGCAGAAAATTTAGGGTCTAGCAGTGCTACCTTATCTCGTGGTTTTCAGGAGTTATTTGGCATGAGTCCGATGCGCTATCTCAAGGTGCGACGACTCAATGCAGTGCGACAACACCTGAAAGCAAGCGATCCAGAAAGTTGTGTTATAGCTACCCTCGCGAGTCAATTTGGGTTCTATCATCAAAGTCATTTTACTAAAGATTACAAAGCCATGTTTGGGGAGTTGCCTTCAGAGACGTTGGGAAAGAAGACATAGAGAGTGAAAAATCAGGGGAGATGACAGTCGTCCGTTGTGTTACTTTAGCTAAACTTTTAAAGAAAAAATGTGATAGTTTTTCTGTTGATTTTGGGAAAGTTCATAATTAGACATCTCCTACAAAAGAGGGAACAGGGAACAGGGAACAGGGAACAGGGAACCCACCCCTCGCCCCTCCCCCTCCCAGGAGGGGAGTAATTGATAATTTATGGATAAGAATTGATTGTCTTTTTGATTTTTGGAGATGTCTATTTATTTACACACTAGGAAAATAGGTCGAATTATTGTTGAGAAAAGCTGTATAATACCAATTTGATAAATGTTTGCTACAAATAGTTAGGCTATTTCTTAGGAGTCAGGAGTCAGGAGTCAGAATTAATAGTTTCAATAGCAGTTTTGAGCTAATAAATTCTATTTTTTGTCAAAGGGAGACCTCCTGCATTTGTCTTTTTATCATGTTTATTATTGGTAACATTCTTTTTTCAAAACGGTATAACCGGATTCTATATAACCACAAAATATAGTAGGGGTTAACAGCCGTTAACCCCTACAAATGGTGTATAATTTTGTCAAATGCAACGCAAGTTTAGCGACAATAAATGCCTTTGCGTACAAATTAAATCTGAGTCAAAATGTAAAGCAAAGTGAATAAAACAATCCAGATAATATCAACAAAGTGCCAATATATTTCTGCCATCTCAATACCAACGTGCTTTTCTCCATTGTAATGACCAGCACGACGAGAACGCCACAATACACCGAGAATAAGTAGCACACCAACAAAAACGTGTAGACCGTGGAAACCAGTCATCACATAAAAACAATTGGAAAACACATTAGTAGTCAGACCATAACCTAGAGTCATGTACTCATAAACCTGACCACCCAAAAAGATAATACCCATGATTGCCGTAACTACATACCATAGACGCATTCCTGAGAGATTGTTCTTTTTGATAGCAGTATCGCCTTTGTGAATGACAAAACTACTGGAAACCAGAATAATAGTGTTGATGGTTGGCAATAACAACTCTACCTCTGTTTCTTCGGGAGGCCAAACCCCGGCATTTGCTCGGTAAATTAAATAAGCAGCAAATAGTCCCCCAAACATCAAAGATTCAGAAGCGAGAAATGTGATTAATCCGAAAACTCGTAAATCCGGATGTTCTTCGTGATGACCTGCCTCTGCTGATGCAGATTGGACGGAAGTATCAACTAAATTATTAGTTGTATCAATTGTTGAACCTTGCATAATTTCTTGTACCTAAAATAAACAAAAATAATTTCTGAAAGTTGATATCTAAAGTAGTTGGCAGTCTATAAAACCCATTTGGTCTCTTGATAAATATCAAGTTTTTTTATCTAGGAGTCAGGAGACAGGAGACAGGAGACAGGAGTTAAGAGGGAAAAGGAAAGAGGGAATATATGGGTTTGTGATCATACAAAAAATTCAACATTCCTTCAGATAATTTTTCCTCACTCATTGATGCGCGAAAAGACTCTTACACCATAATTATATAGCTATCAAATGGGTTCTATACAACCACTAACTCCTCTAACTACTGAATTTCTACATACAGAACAAACTAGAAAGTATTCTAATTGTTCTCTAGAAAATTAAAAAGTGTTTCGGTTTGGAATGCTCCACTTGCCAGCAGTTCAGCAATCAGCGGTCAGCACAAGCGGGTTTGCGTAGCATTCCGGTACGGAAAGGGGATGCGCAACCCCTTCTAAAATTAAGCGACTTATTTATAGAAGTTGGAGATGTTTTACCCAAGCTTTTCGGTCTGGACTGCTCCGCAAACAGGTGCCTAATTATATGCACAAATTTTTTGGCTGATAGCTGATAGCTGATAGCTGATAGCTGATAGCTAGTTAATTCTGAGAATCATCGTTAAAGGATGAAGACTCAGCTTCAGATACAGGCACCCCTGTTTCCTTCACTTTGGAACTTCCTTGTGAAATTAGCTTAAAGCGCTCTCGAATAGCAAGAGTTTTCTTAGAGCCAAAATCATAAGGACCATAAGTAACTACTGGCAATACTTCCCAGTTTTCAATGATAGGAGGTGAGCTAGTAGTCCACTCCAAGGATAAACCACCCCAAGGATTACCATCAGCTTTTGGTCCGTACATCCAGCTCCAAACCATGTTGATGAAGAATGGTATTACAGACAGACCTAGAATAATTGACCCATAAGTACAGATATGGTTAATAGCTTCAAACTGAGGGTCATACATCGCAATACGACGTGGCATTCCTTGTAAACCCAATTGGTGCATGGGTAAGAAAGTGAGGTTGGTACCAATTAAAGTCAGGACAAAGTGAATCCGACCCCAGGTTTCGTTGTACATCCGACCTGTCATTTTGGGGAACCAGTGATAGATACCTGCATATAGGCCAAATACTGAACCACCAAATAAAACGTAATGGAAGTGAGCTACAACATAGTAACTGTCATGGACGTGAACGTCGAATGGAGCTGTTCCCATGGTTACACCACTTAGTCCACCCATAACGAACATTGCTAATAAACCAATGGCAAACAGCATTCCACTTGTATAGCGGATTTTTCCGCCCCAGAGGGTAGCTACCCAACTAAAGATTTTGACTCCGGTGGGAACTGCAACGATTAGAGTAGAGATGGTGAAGAACATCCGCATCCAAGGAGGAGTACCACTGGTGAACATATGGTGTACCCATACGAACAAACCTACTAGACAAATAGCAAGACTGGAATAGGCGATCGCTTTATAACCAAATATTCCTTTGCGTGCATGAACGGGAATGACTTCTGAGAGAATGCCAAAAATTGGCAGAATCATCAGATAAACTGCGGGGTGAGAATAGAACCAGAATAAGTGCTGGTAGATGACCACATCACCGCCCATCTCTGGTTTAAAGAAGCCGGTGCCAAAGTTGATATCAAATAATAACAGTACTAAACCTGCTGCTAATACAGGAGTTGAGCATAGTGCCAAAACGGAAGTTGCTAAGATTGCCCAGCAGAATAGAGGTAGTTGTTCCCACTTCATACTAGGAACTTTCATTTTGAGGATGGTGACGATAAAGTTTAGCGCACCCATGATGGAGGAAGTTCCCACTAATACAATACAGAGAATCCATAAAGTTTGTCCGATGTTATTAGTAATGATGCTTAATGGGGGATAAGCAGTCCAACCACTTTGCGCGCCACCAAAAGCTAAACTAGCAATTAAGAATGCTCCAGCAACTGGGTTGAGCCAGAAAGCGATCGCATTGAGGTTAGGAAATGCCATATCTCTAGCTCCCACCATTAGGGGGACTAGATAGTTACCAAAACCTCCAATGGCAGCAGGCACGATCCACAGGAAAATCATAATCGTGCCATGATTTGTCAGGAAGGAGTTGTAAACATTTGGGTCGAGAAAGTCTGCATCTGGTGTGTAGAGTTCTGCACGCATAGCCATGGCCATGAGGCCACCGACGAGATAAAAGATGAAGGCGGTAACCAGATATTGAATGCCGATTACCTTGTGGTCTATGTTATAGCCGAAGTAGTGATACCATTTCCATGCCTCCGGATGTGCTTTTTCCGGTTCTGGTTTGGTTTCTAAAGGAATTTGTGTTTGTGTCATCTGTAAATTATTTTGACAATTACGAATTAATTATTGGGGAGGTTGAACTCATTTTTTTTTACCTTTGGAGCTGACTCCTCCCCAACTTTTCCCCTGTAAGAATAGGGATTTTTGGATTCTCCTGTGAGAAAGTATTAGCTGCTAGTAGTTCTAGTGCAGGATGGCGGAAATAACTGACTGGTTACAAAGTCCTATCAATAAACAAATACAAAACTTTTGACTTTTAACTTCCGCGTAGCGGCACTAGTCTAGTTTGGGTGAATTTGATTTAATGTTTCGGAATCGATACCCATTTCATTAGCATAAGGGCTAAGATACTCCGATTCTGATAAATCAGCAGTATTTACTGCTACAGCTTGATTCAACTGTGGTTGCTCGGCAAAAGTATTTTCTTCTATCCAAGCTTCATACTCTTCTTGAGTTTCAACAACTACTTGTGTTCTCATTGCTCCGTGGTAAGCACCGCAAAGTTCTGCACAATATACTGGATATTCTCCAGTTTTAGTAGCTACGAACCGGAGTTGGGTATCTTTACCAGGAATTGCATCTTGCTTCAAACGGAAAGCAGGTATCCAGAAAGCATGAATCACATCTTGAGCAGAAAGATTGATTTGTATATCCTTGTTGACAGGAATATGGAGTTCTCCTGCTAGAACACCACTTTCGGGATAGGTCATCAGCCATCCATACTGAATTCCTGTAATGTCAACGACTACATCTGCTGGGTTAGCTCCCTCTTCAGGAGTTGCTCCAAAGCCATATTTGCTCACTTCTTTTGTAGCTACTTCTTCTGACTCCATTCCTTCAGCGTCTGCTATTAGGGGAGCTGCCAGAGCTGATCCTGACTTCACTGTTTGCAGTTCGGATGAAGAAACATGAGCTACTTTTGTTCCTGCTGGATCGAACCCACCCATCTGTCTGTATACATCTACACTATAGATACCAAGACCAATCACAATGATGGATGGAATTGCAGTCCAAAATATTTCTAATGGTAAATTTTCCCTAAAGGGAGCACCATCGCTATCGTCTCCTTTGGGTTTGCGAAATTTAATTGCAGAGAAGACAATTGTTCCTTCTACAACTAGAAATAAAGCTACTGCTATAGTAAACATGACGTCAAAAAAACCGTCCACCAGAGGAGCTTGTACTGATGCTTGCTCTGGTAATAGACCATGATTTTGACCTAACCACACGCTAATTATGGTGATTATTATACCAACTACTAGGGTGATTACTGAGACTGGTATTTTTTCTTTTTCTTCCATATATTACCTCTTTAATTTGTCTTCCTCCCCCTAGCCTAGGCAGAGGAGTCTTTGACTTTTTGTCATACTCAATTACATAGGTTAAACTAAGCATCTACTTATAAACTAGATATAATTGTTACTATTTATCAAAATTATAGATTATCTTAGTTTTTCATAGATTTCTCTCGAGAGAGTTTATATTATTTTAACTATTGCACTCAAAAATTACCCCACAGTTTGTATAAACAAAGTTAAATTAAATATGTACTCTTAAATTGCATACTTTGATTGATTAATTTATTAGAAATTAAAGAAAAAGTTAAAAATATTTTTTTGGGTAAAATCAGTAACACTGATCACAGTAAGCTGTAAATAAAATTTAAATCAGAAAACTTTCTAAAGCAGAACAAATCTTCAGATAGTATCCCTTATAGTAACAAAAATTAGACACATTAATAATTGTCAGATGTGATGATTATTTCTGAATTTAAGATTCAGTATGTTGTTAATTTAGCAAGATTTTAGATTACAGCTAATAAAAATCTTATGGCCAATTCTGTTTTAAATAACAATACAATTATTTCCTCTCAGTCTCCAGCGCGCGAACGCATTCGTGGTTTGGTTTGGAAACTATGTATAGCAACCCTATTACTAATGGCTATTGGCAGTGCTACCAGAGTTATGAATGCAGGTTTAGCCTGTCCTGATTGGCCGTTGTGTTATGGTAAATTAGTACCAATGGCACAGATGAATCTGCAAGTATTTTTAGAGTGGTTTCACCGACTAGATGCAAGTTTAATTGGCTTTGGCACGATCGCTCTCATGGGTTTATCATGGTGGCATAGACGAGAATTGCCAAGCTGGTTACCTTGGGCATCGACTTTTGCTCTGGGACTAATAGTTTTCCAAGGGGTACTCGGTGGATTAACTGTTACAGAATTATTACGCTTTGATATTGTCACCGCTCACCTTGGTACTGCTTTGCTTTACTTTATGACTCTATTAGTTATAAGTATGTCAATGATGCCTTATAAAGGTACAGGTAATGTTGGTAAACTACCTTGGGTAGGATTAACTGCTGCAATTTTAGTTTATTTACAAAGTTTACTCGGTGGGTTGGTTGCTTCTCAGTGGGCATTGCATCAATGTTTTGGAGTGGCGGAACTTTGTAAAATAATGAATAGTCATATTGCTGGTGTTGTTCCTCCGACTTTAGCAACATTAGCATTGGTAGTAATGGCGTGGCGCACCTCTGCCTTACATCCGCTGCTGCGAAAGTTAGCAAACTGGTCTGGTTTATTAGTATTAGCTCAGATTAGTTTGGGGGTTATGACCTTCCGGTTACGTCTGCAAATTGAGTTATTGACCGTATCTCACCAAGCTGTAGGAGCAGCATTATTAGGAACTTTAGTCGCATTTACTGTTATTGCTTTACGCGATCGACAATTTGCAAAAGCTTAAAAAAGCAGTCAGCAGTCAGCAGTCAGCAGTAAACTTTTAGAAAGGGATTGAAACCTCGTTCTAAACCTTCCGGTTTATAGAACTGGGGATTTAAACCCAGACCTATAAAAGCTGATAGCTGTTTGCGCAGCATTCCGTCAGGAAATGCTAAAAGCTAGTTAATTGTCAAGATAGATACAGTAATATAGCCCTCTTTTGTGAGTTATTAGATTACAGGACTTACGCAAATTTACCTTGAAAACGCCATCTGTAGGGGCGAATGGCATTTGCGTTACGCAAAGCTCCGCTAACGCCCTCACTCGATTTAGTGTCCGTTTACAGCACTGTCAGCTATCGGTGAGTACAGAACTAGCGGGCAAGATGCCCGCACTACAAGAATTTCACCGTAGATCGTTTGCCCGAAATATGCTGTATAACTATTCAACCGGACTAAATTTTTCAAACTGACTAACACCACAAATTAACTGGTACTAATATCCGTTTTTATTTGCTCATAAACTTTAGACTACGGAAACAAAAATCAGTTAAAACACAAAATTAACAAACTAAGAATCTATGCAAGAAGTTATTTCTCATCATCTTCCACGACGCCATGATAATATCCTACAAGTATTCAAAAGCTATTATCAACTAACAAAACCTAGAATTATTCTACTGCTACTAATTACAACAGCAGCCGGAATGTGGTTGGGAGCAAAAGGAGAAGTCTCTCCCCTTCTACTATTCGTGACATTAATAGGTGGTGCATTAGCTTCTGGTGCAGCTAACGCTATTAACTGCATCTACGACAGCGATATTGACTATATTATGGAGCGTACTCGCTGGCGTCCTATTCCCTCTGGGAGAGTCAAACCCCGCGATGCTTTAATTTTTGCATTCACTCTAGCAGCTACATCATTTACTTTACTCACAGTATTTGCTAATTTACTAGCAGCACTGTTGGCAATGTCTGGAATCGTTTTCTACGTTGGTATTTACACCCACTGGTTAAAACGTCATAGCGTACAAAATATTGTAATTGGCGGTGCTGCTGGTGCTATTCCTCCATTAGTAGGTTGGGCAGCTGTTACTGGTGAGTTGAGTTGGACTGCTTGGTTACTATTTGCAATTATCGTTATTTGGACTCCTCCTCATTTTTGGGCTTTGGCAATCTATATTCGCGATGAATATAAGGAAGTTGGGGTGCCGATGTTACCTGTGATTGAAGGAAATGAGGAAACAGCAAGACAGATTTGGGTTTACAGTCTGATTTTGATTCCGATGACGTTGTTGCTAGTTTATCCGTTGCACGCTAGTGGAGCAGTTTATGCAGTATTGGCAACTCTCCTCGGTGGAGTCTTTATCCAGAAAGCTTGGTTATTATTAAAAGAACCTTCCAATAGAGACGTAGCGCGATCGCTGTTTAAGTATTCTATCTACTACATGATGTTATTGTGTTTAGTTATGGTGATTGACAGTTTACCTTTTACTCGCGGAATTACTACTGCTGTAGCGGATAATTTGCAAACTTTTATTGGTAGTGCGATCGCAATTTTATCCTAGTTTTCATTAAACAGTAATTAAACAATAAAAATCCAGATTTGAGGTAGGCATTTTGCCTGCCTTTTAGTTTGACAATTTGTAGTTTGATAAAGACCAAGAATTAGGTTATAATATTAAATTGTTTTTTATACTAACCTGATTATTTTATTTTGGGTATTTATTCTCCCACACTTCCCTTTTATAGAAAAATCAACTAATCTTGTGTATAAGCTAAAAATAATTTAGATTTTATATTGCATCTTAACCTGTTGCTTTTAACAAAAATTAAATATATAGTTGTTTAAATGCTAAATATCTTATCACTTTAGGAATTTAGATTATGCATACTTTACTATATTCAGGACTACCGACATTGATGGTTGGAGTCTCAGGTTCCGAGTCCTCAGAGGCTGATAAATACAAAGTTCTTATACAGAGATTAATAATACATGGTATGTTGCTAGTACCATTTTGATGCAGTCAATTCTAACAGCTATCTTAACAGAAGCTATTTACCATTTCGGTATTCGTTCTTGGCTACAAAGATACTGTATTAAACTATGGATGAAAAGGAGAAATCTTACTCCTATTAAACAAAAGATTAGTGTTTTTCAACGTTCCATAGGGACAGGTAATGGATCAAATCTTTATTCTCTTCCCTATCAACAGCTATGTGGTCAAATTGCCAATGCTTTACGGAATCAATTGGAGTCTGGAGAGGGTGATTTATTAGATATATTTGCTTACAATGTACCTCCAGAAAATTTAGAAAGATTAAAAAATCAAAATGCTCAAAACTTATCGAACGAGGAACAAGGCAATTTATCTATTATAAAAGAACAGGTATTTTATCAGGCAGATATAGGTCTTGACGATCTTCAAATCACTCTAGCTGAGTTTTGGTTCCAAGTAGACTATATTTTCTCAATCGTGATCAGTTTTGTAATTTTAGAGTTATTATTAACAGTTCCCACTACGCTTTCGGTTGGAGATAATCCTGCGGAAACTATATTGACTATTTCTGTTTCTATAATATCAGGATTTTTAGCGCCGACAATTCGTAATTTATTCGTCAATATACTTTACAAGAAATAGAAAAATTTTGCTGTTAAATATTAACAATATCTGAAAATGCTCAACGACAACAATGCAGAAAGATAAAATAATAACCATCCGAAAAAATATATATGCAATCAAAGAAAAAGTTGATGGTAAAACTGAGATACCTTATGGTGACATAATTATTCTAGTTCATGGATATAATGTTTCGGAAGAAGGAGCGAAAGAAGCATACACAAAGTTTCAAGAAAACTTTAGTAAATACTCTAGTCAATTATCAAAACTCAACAAAGCCATCCATTATTTTTTGTGGCCTTCTGATAAACCTAATAAACTTGATAGTATATTATCTTATTTTAAAACAGTAAATACCGCTAAAGTTTGTGGAGAAAGGTTTGCTAAATATTTAAACAAATTAAATTTAATTTCCACAAGTAATGAGCAACCTCGTATTACATTAATAGGACACTCTTTAGGCTGTCGTTTATTACTTGAAGCTTTAAAAAAGACAGTAAATACTAACCTTAGATTGGAAGTTTTCTTAATGGCTCCTGCTGTTCCAGTGTCTATGGTACAACCAGATAAACAGTTAAATCCAAGTATTTCTTCTACAGAAAAATATAGTATCTTATACTCAAAAAAAGATGATGTTTTAAAATGGACTTTTCCTCTAGGTCAAAAATTAGCAGGAGAAGGATTTGATGAGGCTGTAGGTTTAAAAGGAAACCCCCATAAGGGAGTTTGGTCTAATACTAAAGAAACAACCTACGGTCATAGTGATTACTGGAAAGGAGAAGAATCAGCGGAGTGGATTGCTGCAAAATTAGGAGTTCTGAAAACTTTTTCGAGAAAGCTAAAATTACAGCGACCAACACCAGCATTTGAGGCTAGAGATTTAAAATGGCGAAAAATTTCATGGAGGTCAATCTAGCTTGATATTTTTATTAGACAAAACCCTGTCTTGAGTACCTACTAATCCTTTGGGAAAGCTACTATTTAATGCTGTTTTCCCTTCTTTACTGTTATCTATTCCCTTTTTAATAGTACTTAGTCTCCACAGTCCAGATAAAAATTTTATATTATTGACTTACAAATTTTACAATATATACCTTAAAGATAATTATGACTTTATCTACTATCATCAACATCGCAATCACCCTCATTTTTATTTATTTGGCTTCTAGTTTTATCATTTTTGCAATTCAGGAAAAAATTATTTTATTCTTTAACTTAAAAGCTAAGAACTTAAAGCAAGTTATTTATGGCTTGTTAGGAGAAGAACAACAAAAAGGGAGTTTTTCTCTTACAGAAAGATTTTATGAAAAATATTTAAACTTGCCTCTTAACCCATCTCTATCATCAAAGCGACAACAAGAAAAAGGAGGAAAATTACAGGCAGGAAAACTATCAAAATCTATGGGACCAGAACAAATACCTGCTGAACAATTTGTTGCTGATTTAATAACCGTAGTAGCAGAAGAATTAAAATATGAAGATAAAGATTTCTATAATAAGTATGAATTAACCAAAATCATTGAAGATATTAATGGCAGCGATTGTCGTTTTTCTGAAAAAATGAAACGAGACCTTTCTGCAATGCTACAAAGAGCTATCAATAGATTTGAAGACAAAGGAGAGCAACTTAAATATTTAGATCAACAACTTCAATCTTGGTATGATATGTCAATAGAATATGCTTTAGAAATTTACGATAAAAAAAGGCAATACATTTCTATTATATTATCTGTAATAGTTGTTTTGATGTTCAATATTGACACAGTAAACATTATCGATAATTTATCAAAAAGCGAAATTACCTCAACCCTAAGTAATAAAATAACGGAAGTAATAGTCTCAAATTCTGAATCAAATTCATGTTCGCAGGTCAATGACGAGACCAAATTTCAAACTTGTATTCAAGAACAATTCGCTACGACTTTTATGGCCTTGGATGGAATTGATAATTTGCCAATTGGATGGAATTTTTCAGAACCACTAAAAGAACAGTTTACACCCTTTAATTTTCCTCATATTATTAAAGCCATTACAGGATGGATTATAAGTATTATTGCAATTTCTCAAGGAGCGCCTTTTTGGTTTGGAATTCTGAATAATTTAATTGATTTTAAATCAAATAAATCAGCAAAAAATTAATGTAGTGTTAGCAACTTACCTCAGTGCAATTTTTATATCATGTGCCCCCTTCGGGGGAGCTACGCTTACGGTAAAACAGTTATAATAGGGCTTCGTAGTTTTGCTCTAGCCCTAATATCAAACCCCGTAGCATCGGTGTTATTCAGTGTTAAAGATAAGAGTTTATATTGTAGGGGAATGGCAATTTGCTAAGGCAACATCCAAAAGGCGATCGCTGCCACACAAAAAACAATTAAGTTTTTTGCCAAGACATTAACAGAATTATTACTGCGACAAAAATCTGCTTCCAACAGAGCAAAAAATGCTTGGAATTATATCTTAAAAAAACAGGCGTTGCATAATCTAGAGGAGAGTGGGGGGGGTGCTTTCAGGTCGCAGAGGATGTCAATTAGATGATATTGCTAAGTTTGTATATAAAATTCTTCTGGATAAATTCCCCAATTTACCCAACTAATAGCTTCTTTCGCCGAGTTTATATCAGGAGGTACCCTTAAAGTATGAATATTTCCCGTGCTTGGACAAATCATTTTTAAGATTAATATTGGCTCAATATCGGCATCATCATCTATTCTTAAGAGAGTATATTCTTGCCATGTATCTATTTCTAAAGTTTGTAAATCTTGGCAAATTTTCTCATAACCAATTTCCTGAATTAATACTCGTCTGAGTTCAGCATTTTTTGTAGATAAAAGCCATTTTGCCTCCCATTTTTGAGGAGAGAATATTCCATATTCTTCTGGTAGTCTCACACCATGATTAGCATATAAACTATAACCATCAGCAAATTCAATAGCTGGTGTGCCTTCCGCATGGGGGCGATATTCATCATCCAAGAATAACTTTCTAGGGCGATCGCAAATAATACACAGACGTCTCAAAGGATATATCCAACCACAGTTTCTGACAATAGACTCTAATACTTGCCAGTCGTCTGAATTATAATCACAATTAATCACAGAAATACAAAAATCTATCCAAGCAACATAACTACTCCATAATTCTGTAGGAATAGGATAACTCCACAAACACAACAATTTAATTGAAATATCAGAAACTATTTCTTGCCATTTTTCTTCTATTTGAGAGTAAAGAATATGACTCCAAAGATCCTCTGGTTTTAATGACTCTTCTGTTGATGAACTGTTAGTATCTTCCCGAATTTTGCCATCTATTTCTTCACACAATTTTTCGGTAATTTGCAACTCTAATTGTTTTCTTAAAAGTTGCCATCTATCTTTGAAAATGTGACGATGACCATAGTCATCTTTGCTTTCCCATCGCTGCCAAATGACACTAAGCAGAATGTTAAAAGCTGCATAGGGGCTTTCACAAAAAAGAATCTCTGGATTTGGATCGCCCATTAAATTGTAGGCTAACTGAATCGCTTTAGTAGCTTTTTGACGATTAATAGGTTGGGTAGAATGTGCTATTGTATGCCACTTTTTCCGATAAACTGGAATGAGAGTTTCTTGGTCAGGTGTCAGTTTAGTAATCAGTTTTTTCATCTTTTAGGGAACAGGGAACAGGGAACAGGGAACACAGAAGAAGAAAAAAACATATCATATGAATATAATAATTGCTATATTCTATACTTTTAAGGAACATCTCAATTCTTACAACTCATTCGGTGATTGCTATAGCATTATAAGAATTAGTTAGGATATTTTTCAATTTTTAGGGAACAGGGAACAGGGAACAGGGAACACAGAAGAAGAAAAAAACATATCATATGAATATAATAATTGCTATATTCTATACTTTAAGAATTAGTTAGGATATTTTTCAATTTTTAGGGAACAGGGAACAGGGAACAGGGAACAGGGAACACAGAAGAAGAAAAAAACATATCATATGAATATAATAATTGCTATATTCTATACTTTAAGAATTAGTTAGGATATTTTTCAATATTCCCTAGCGCGTAGCGCTATAAAAGCTTATGAACCAAGACAGAATTATATTATGGTATCGTAACGACCTACGCATCCATGACCATGAACCCCTCGATCAAGCAATAAAAACTCAGGCTCAAATTATTCCTATTTATTGCTTCGATCCAAGACAATTTGGTAAGACTAATTTTGGCTTTCCTAAAACAGGTGCATTTAGGGCAAAATTTTTAATTGAAAGTATTGCTGACTTGCGTAATACTCTACAAAAACTAGGTAGTAATTTAATAATTAGTCAACAAAAACCAGAAATAGCAATTCCTCAACTTGCTCAAGAATTAAAAGTTAAATCTGTATTTTTTCATCGAGAAGTTACAGCAGAAGAAATTCAAGTAGAAATAGCACTTCACCAAGCATTAAAACAAATTGGGGTTAAGTTTCAATCATTTTGGGGTCATACACTTTACCATCCTGATGATTTACCTTTTGAAATTAAGCAATTACCAGAAGTATTTACCAGTTTTCGGAAAGAAATAGAAAAAAAATCTACTATAAATCCTACATTTTCAACTCCTAAAAAATTACCATTTTTGCCAGAAGTTGAACTGGGAGAGTTACCTACCTTATCCAAACTCAATCTAGAATTACCACCACAAGATTCACGAGCAGTTTTAGTGTTTAGAGGCGGAGAAACTGCTGGAAAAGAAAGAGTAAAAAATTACTTTTGGCAGCAAGATTGTCTAAAAGTTTATAAAGAAACAAGAAATGGAATGCTAGGGGCAAATTATTCCTCTAAATTTTCTCCTTGGTTAGCTTTAGGATGTTTATCACCTCGTTATATTTATGAACAGGTACAAGAATATGAAGAGCGGAGGGTAAAAAATAATTCCACTTATTGGTTAATATTTGAATTATTATGGCGGGATTATTTCCGATTTATTTGTCAAAAACATGGGAATAAAGTATTTTATAAATCTGGTTTACAAGGAGTAGCTATTCCTTGGCAGGAAGATTGGGAAAAATTTAGAAAATGGCAAGAAGGTAAAACAGGATTTCCTTTAGTAGATGCTAATATGCGCGAACTTTTAATGACAGGTTTTATGTCAAATCGTGGTAGACAAAATGTTGCTAGTTTTCTGACTAAAAATTTAGGAATTAATTGGCAAATGGGTGCTGAATGGTTTGAGTCTTTATTGATAGATTATGATGTTTGTAGTAACTGGGGAAATTGGAATTATACTGCTGGAGTGGGAAATGATGCACGGGGGTTTCGTTATTTTAATATTCCTAAACAGGCAAAAGATTACGACCCCGAAGGAAAATATGTTAAACATTGGTTGCCAGAATTAGCAAGAGTACCTGCTCCTAAAATACATGAACCTGGGAAATTATCACCTGCTGAACAAGAGAAGTTTGGTGTAAAAATTGGTATTAATTATCCACAACCAATGATTGATTTGTGGCAGTCTGTTAAGGAGAATGAAAAAATTTATAATTCTGCATTAAAACCCTCAATAAGGAAGCAGAAATATTCAATGGCAGACAGGTATTGATAAATTTGCTCAAATATAGTAAGTAAGTTTTATTATTGTATTGTCTAACAAAATTTTTTGTTTCTCAAAGACTTGACTGTTAATATCAAATATTTCTATTCCTAAAGCAAATTATAATTTAGTAATGGCCAAAATACATATTTGGCAAGAAGAAACTAAAATAATCGATAATTTAGTTCATGTCAGTACCACTATAGAAATGTCAAATCAATCTCAAGTTAATCTTTGGTATCGTTTTTATCTTAAATATCAAGAAGATATAAACACTAACTGTGATTCTTTTGTGATTGCGACAATTTTATTAGCAATGAGTCAAGGTTGCGATTAATTATCCATGGTCAAGTTTCTCAATCTTTACTGGATAATTTTAGATGAATTTCAAGACGCATGGTGCTGCTATCCATTGCAAAAATATACAAAAATTATCATTTTCTTTGTGGGTTTAATACCCCACCGTCTACACGGTGTTCAAAATTACTTGGGGTTAGAATCCCCATGTAATTTTCCTCCTGTCTCCTGTCTCCTGTCTCCTGTCTCCTTCTTCAAGGTTCAAGCAGACACAGAAAAAGAATTAGAAAAGCCATTAGGTCAACCACAAGCTATTTCAGCATTTTCAGGTAATTTAGATAGTTTTTTTACTGCTTTTCGTCATAGTCAAGATGTTCATAGAAGAAAAAAACATAATTTATTAGCTGGTTTAATGATACATGGTTTAGATATTCCTATTTCACAAGAAGATTTATTTACTAGAGCGTTGAAAAAATCTACAATAATCGTTTCAACTATTTAGGGACAATATTCATATGATCATTCCCACAGTTTCTTGATGCACTACCCTTAGTCCCAATAGTGTTTTTTCTTCAACTTATAAATTACGCAATCGAGATGTTATTCAAAATGATTTATCCTCGAATATAATTCAACTTTCTATTAATGCTGATTCTGATCAAGAATGGTTGACATAACAGATTTTTAATAATTAAATTTTTTACATTAAAAGTAGCGATAAATTAATAGTAAAAACCTAATTATCTTTAATATATTTGAGAAAATGTAGTTCCCAATTCATATAACATTTATCATTTTCTAGATAATAGCCTAAATATGTTTCTATACCTTCGAGAATCTGGTTATAGTTTGCTTGATCAATACCAAAAAGTAACTGGCAGTAATCTACCATACTAGCTACTGAATCAAAACACCAATGATAACTAATAGAATCATTATGTACCACTTGAAAATTAATGAATTCTAGTTCATCTTTTGTGTTTTCTGTTAAAAAATTACCTTGATGACCCATAGAATTATATTGATCGACAAAAATGTTTAAAAAGTTAGCAACTTTTGAATCTTTTAAAGCATCTGCAATACAAAATATTCCCTTTGTCTTTAATAAACGGTAAGCTTCTTTGTAAAAGTCAACTTTATGCTCGATATGATGCAATCCAGCCAAACTCATAATCCGATCAATACTATTTGAGTTAAGTGGAATATTACTTATATCTTCACAAACTACAATAGTATTGTTGACTGTATTGTGAGAATCTTTAATAAACTCATTCGATGTTTCTATAGAAATAATTTTCAGATTCTGTTGAATAAAATTACTAATATAGCATCCCCCTGAAGGCATATCACAAATAATCTGATTATCTTGTAAGTCAGACAATTTAATTATATTGTTAAATTCTGCTGCTCTGGCTAGAGGATGCTTCAGCATTCCTTGATGGTATAAAGTACCTCGTTGATTAAATATATCTTTGTAATTTTTAAACATTTTACCCTCTCCTCAAAATTTTGTTATGCAATTATCTTTTATGTTTTAGATTATTATTTAACAAAAATTTTAATTGCCGTAACTTCTCTTTCCCCGAATCAGGAATCATTTTTTCTAAATTTATCAATATGCGGTTTTTGAGAACAGTTGCTTGCAAAACTTTGATCCAAAAACCAGAAATTTGATTAATTTTAATTAGTTTGAGAATGTGTTCCATTGAATCCAAAGATCCACCTCTAAGCTTAAGATTAGCAATTTGTTTGTTTGTAACATCTTTCGGAAAACAAGGTGGTAATTCATAACCTAAAGCTCGAAAATTTAAGATATTGCGAATACATTTTTCGCAACGTCCACAGTTACGATCTTTTTGTTCACCTTGCCAACAAACTCTTAAGTTTACTAAAGCTTCATCCCAATTATAAATCTCTTTTATTTTCTCTAAGCGACCAAATTTTCCCCCATCATAAATGATGGTAAAAGACTTACTTGATAGTAAAGGATCAGTGACAGGATTTGAGCCATAAGGTAAAGTAATATCTCGGTAGGCATAAGAAGCAGGAATTAAGCCTGTATTGTAACCTTTTTTAACTAAGTTTAAACAAGAGGCGATCGCTGTGCCAAAAACATCTTCCCAATTAAGTTTAATTACTTTGCGAAAATTAGTTGCTATGGGGATTAATTCCATGCCTAAACTTGATAACATAATTTGAGACTTTTGAGCAGCACGAGAAAAGATTTCTTCTTGCTCTACGGGAATATCAAAACCATGCACCATTAAACCAGCTTTCAGATTACGTTTTTGTCTACCACAATTTCCTCGACTATGGCGAAAGGCGGTAAAACAACTATCAACTCCTCCAGAAAAAGCACTAATGGCTTTCTCTGTTGCTAAAATTGTTTCTTGTTCTTTTTCAGTTTCAGCGTTAATTTGGATGATATTATATTGCTCTGGTTTCCAAGCAGACCAAATTATTTGGAATTCTTCTAAATTTCTCAGTAAAGAGGGAGAAACTTCTCCATGCACCATTAAATCTGTGCCTTGATTCATTGCTAGAAAAATGATAGCAATGACAAAAGGGTCACAGCTTGAAGTTAAAATAGAATGATAATTTGTGGGGATGCGATACCAAAGTTGCTGTCGATTTTGTTGAGGATTTTCAATAGTTACGCTAATAGTCATCAAACCATTAGCTTCAACTATTTCTTCTTGCCAGAGATGAGTTTTAGACATTAAATTTACAGATGAATTACAGGTGATTTTTTGACCAAAGCAACAAACAAAATAAAACCATAAGTCCAGAAGCTTCTTGAATAGAATCTGACTTAAATTTTAACTTAACATCAGGAGCTGGCAATAATTTATTAAGAACATCCATATTAAATAAATATTCTACTTTAGAGCGACAAGGTTCTGCTTCTTTTCGTACTGCTTGCCATCCAAAATTGTTAATGTCAAAAATTCGATAGTAATAACGTCGGTCATAACCCAATTCAAGCTGTAACCTCCGCCATTTTTGTTGCAATTTGAACAATAAATTTAACTGCCGACGAATTGGGCGAGGTTTAAGAGGTTCCATATTCCAAGAATTATGATCTAATGGTAATTGTGCTAGTTGTGGAAATCTGGTACAGACTAATGCTTTTTGTGCCCGTCTTTTATTCATTGTTGAAGGGGGTAATACAACAGCAGTTTCTAATAGTTTTCTATCTAATATTGCTACTATCGGCCATGCCCCAAAGGAAATTTCCCAAGCCATTGTACCCATCACAAATCGATTACCATGATAAAGGCTAAAACACCATGCTTGTTGCCACTCTAAATCTGAGTATGCTTTGTAATTTTCTTGGAGAATAGTGATAGTATCTGAGACTAGATCGCCAAATATATCTTGATTAACTAATTTACTTAATACTTCTGGTGAAAGTCTCCCACAATTAGATTTGTTAAAGATTGATTGAAAAGAAACAGAAGAATTGCTCAAGCCACCAATAACTAGATCCATTGCAAAACCATTAACAATTGGGTATGGTGAAAATTTTAGGTAGGAATGAGCATCAGAAACCATTCCACTGATACCACCAAAACCTCCAGCTAGGTGTTCCCAATTGGCTACAAAGTTAGCATAAAAAGGATACTTATTCATAGGAGTTGAAACTACTCGATGTTCCCAATTTAGGTGACGAGCTACAGCAGTGGCGCATTCTAGTTCTATATCGCCCTGTTTTCCTAAGGTAAAGGCCACTGGATCAATGCCTTGACGGTGGAGAAATCCGGCTAACATCCGTGAGTCTAACCCTCCTGACAACAAAAAGTTATGTTTTTTGCTTGTGGATGCGTGGCGGGCGATCGCTTGGTCAATTGCTTCATCTAAAATGTCTAAATGTTCTGCAAATGAAAGATAGGAATAAGGAGTATTGTCACTAGAGCAAGGAAGGCGATATTGTTGCAATTCTTTACCCACAGTTTGAGGTTTCCATTGCAGTATATTTCCTGCACCTAAACGTTTAGCATTTGACCAAAGGGTTTGTTCGTTAACCATACCCCCAACCAGCAATAATCCTACTAAACCTTGTGGATTAAATTGAGGATTAAAGTTAGGATAATACCTAAAAAGTTCTGGACTTGAGCCAATCAGAATAACATTTTCATCGGTGTAATAATAAAGAGGAAAAAAACCTAATAAATCTCCTCCAACTATTAGTCCATGTTCGGGATTGTAAACTACAGCAGCATAAAAACCATCAAAGGTAGGAAAAGCATTATTAATCTTGCCAGGTTGCCATTTTTGTTGCAAAGATTCTGCATTAATCTGCTCGGTTGAATTGTGGGTTATGGCGTGTCCCCACACTACCGCAGCGCCATTATTATTAGTACAATGACTGATAGGAGCTTGAGAATTAGCCGCCCAAATACTGGCAAAATTTCCTGTCGTACAAGAGTTAGTTACTAATCCTGTGAAGGGTGGTAATAATGGCTTAACTTTGTTAATAAAATTTGTTCTGCGTTCTGGATCTGAATCGACAATAATTATTAGATTAGCCATAATTTATTGATTTTTTTCCTATTTTTATATTTAATTATATAACTAATTATATCTGAGCCGTTAAAAAGTGATTTTATTGATCACGAAAAAAATATCAAGTATGTAACAAAAACTAAAGTAGTTTATAAGCATTTTTCCTTCTACTTGACACCCTCTATTCCCTGCCTGACTCTAACTATAAATTTTAATGCCTACCTATTTATTGAACAACTGAGTTAGGAGAAAATTTTAATTAACTCATATTCTAATTAACTCATAATTCAGATATTGACTTACTAATTTTATCTAAGTCTTTGACAAATTTACAAAAGGAAATTTTCGATGTCCAGGTTTGATAAAATAATTCATTTTTATGATAAGCATTGGGCAAAAATATATGAGGTTTATTGAGTAAAATACATAAAATATGACCGTGTAAACGATTGGTAATTATTAATTTATGGCGTTGCAATTGATAGATTGCACTATGAATAAAGTGCCACGACCGACTGTGTAAACTAGAGTATTGTAAATTCTGAAACTTGAGTGTATAGGGATGAGAAGCTAGCCATTGTTGCCTAGTAAACCATTCTTGGGGAGTAGCTAAACCTCTTTGCCATCCTTCTCTAAATAGAGTTGCTACCCATCTCAGCAACTTAGTTTTTTCAACTCCTAAAACCCATTTGTAAGAAACCCAATCTGCAATGACTAAATTAGATAATCCGAGCTGACTAGGAGCAAAAGTTTGATTCAATTCACGGTCATCTCGACATAGATACAGTATAGAATTGTTGTAATTTTGTTGTTGCTCTCTGTTCAGACTATTAACCATTTGAAAAGCCATATCAGGAGCCATAAAAATTTGGCATTTAGTAAAATATTCACTAGCTAGTTTATAACTTAGACTATCTCTAACAAAAATCGTTAGAGCAGGGTGACTATTAAAAATATTTGCTGTTTTTTTGAGATTTTCTAAGTTTTTAAAGTAAATACTTTGGGGAAAAATTATTATAGGGCGGTCTTGATATTGAGTAATAATTTTCTCTCGAAATCTTTGACATTCTCCCCACAAATCCCCTAAATTTCCACCACCATTAAGAAAGATAGGAGCTTGACCAATTTTTTCTTCCATTTCTCTAGCAGAAAAATTTTTCACACTGGCAGCATATCCAATTTTTGTGTGATTAACTTCAGTTAGATAAAGAACGGAACCTAACCAAATTAGATGGTCTCCTAAATTCAAATAATCAGGATAATCTAGTAAAGCACATTTTTCATATTTTTCTAGATTTGCTAGAGAATAATACAACTTTTCTTTGATATCTTTAGGGGTTGTCATAGTATTATCTAAAATTTATTTAAGTTTGTCTAAAATAGTCATATAGCTGTTTTCTGCACAGATAAAAAGGGCTTAATAAAGTACTCCATAAAAATTCCATCTCGCAAGCTAAACTAAGTTCTGTTTTACAATGTTTTCTGTGCTGTAAATAATACAATAAAATTTTCCTAAAATCATTAGCAATATAAATAGGCACAACCAAGGGTCTTTGCCAACTACTTATACGAATCATTCTGATATGATGTCTTGCTAAACCAACACCCCGTACTAGAGAAAGTAAATATTTTTTTTCTAAGCGATATGGAGGTATTTTATGTGTAATTACCATCTGAGGATTATGCCAAATTTCCCAACCGCCACGTTGGATATAGGATAAAGCTTCTAAATCTTCGCTGGCTAACATAGAGTTACCAGTTCTACCTGCGAGAAATAATTTTTTCGGAACACAGTCTAACCAAGCTTGACGAAGAACAACTAGTCCCGCTCCAGGAGGGAGAATTCGTTTTTCTGGTGGATAAATCAAAGCTTGTTTTCCACGGTCAATTACTGCTAAAAAACTCGCTATTTTATCAAAATCTTTTGGCAGTTCTTTTTGAAAAGCTCCCTCAATTTGACCACCAAATGCTCCTACTTGAGGATGACTTTCAGCAAATAAATAAGCTTTTTCTAACCAATCTTTTTGAGGAAAATTATCATCATCAATAAATCCTACTAATTTACCTCGTGCTTTTTCAATAGCAGTTTGTCGAGCAAAAGCTAATCCTTGTTTTGATTCAAAAGTGTATCTTAATTCAATTTTTCCTGCCCAAAGAGTTTGGTACTGACACACACATTCAGCAGTTTTATCTTGGCTATTATTATCAACAACCAAAACTTCCCAAGAAATATTGTGCTGATTTAATTGATGACTGAGTTTTTCTAGAACTTCACCTAAACGAGTTTCTCCATTATAAGTACATATAGCTATTGTAAATTGGAACATAAATGGGTTTTAGTTTACTAATTTACCGGAATTAAAGTCTTAAGTAATTAAGACTTTAATTCATTATTCTCCATAGTTCGATGTTAATCCGGAAAACATCCCATAATTTTTATTATGGCATACAGGCTGAAAATGCTATAAATTTCATCGATAAAAATGACAATATTTTGATTGATTGTTTGGAGTAAAATAGCATTTGTCAGTGATTTCTCAGTGTGGTGAAGTACATTGATTTCAGTACAACCAAGGATGGTAAATAATAGACTGTAGCTCAGTTGCTGGGGAAAGGATATACCAAATGTCGCGCATTTTTGCTACATATACTTGGTGAATAATAAACCTTTGTTCATAGCAGTAAATGACTTTACTCATCGCATTACTTTTTAGAAATGGTATAATACAAATCCTGTTAATTGCACATAGAATCCGGCTATATAATATCTGTTTATAATTTATTAAATTACTCCAATATTAGACATCTTTTCCACGGATAGGGAGTAGGGAATAGAGGGAAATAATTGATAATTTCTGTACGATAATTGATTTGATTTTTTATTATTGGAGATGTCTATCTAAATCTCCCCTACTCCCTTCCTGGGAGGGGGAGGGGCGAGGGGTGGGTCCCCTACTCTCAACTATGTGGTAAGTATTCAACCGGATTTGATATAACTTGGTATCTGGCCATGAAAAAATTGAGTAAGGACTTGACACTATCTAAATGCTCTGCTAGAATGTTAATTTAACAGGTTAAACATAGAAATATGTCAGTCTCACGTCCAGAGTCCGACTGTTAATATATTCAAAACAAACAAAAAAACTAATGTTTCTCATCAATTCCTACTTTTATTTTTGGCACAGAGAGGTTCACTTGGAGTGAATTTAGCTTTTGCTATGAACCTCTAAGTGAACCGCAGAATAATAACTGCGGTTTTTTTATTTGTAAATTTCACTATCTCAAAAAAAGATGAAAACAGCTATGACTCAAGTTAATACCTGGTATTACGGTTTTTATTTTTGGCCTCGATATAATTCCGGGTAACTTGTCATGCTGACCTTCAACTTTTACCCGGAACTAACAACAGTTTCGGGTTTTTTGTTTTTTACCCCACTTAATCTACATAAGGAGAATATTTCGTGTCTGACGCTAAACTTGCATCCAAATCTCATCCCGAACATCAAACAGTTATTAATATTTCTGAAAGGACAACAGTGGGAGGTAAAGATTTTTTGATTATTGGCGGTCCTTGTACCGTTGAAAGTATGGAACAAATGGAATTAGTAGCAAGCAAGTTAATAACTGCACCCGTACAAATGTTGCGGGGTGGTGTCTATAAACCGCGCACTTCTCCATACTCATTCCAAGGGTTGGGAATAGAAGGATTGAAAATTTTGGCAAAAGTTAGCCAATCTTACCATCTCCCAATCGTAACAGAAGTAATGTCTATTCCGCAAATAGAGTCGGTAGTTGCTGATGCGGATGTGCTGCAAATAGGTAGTCGCAATATGCAGAACTTTGAGTTACTAAAGGCAGTGGGCAAAGTTGGCAAACCTGTAATTTTAAAACGAGGGTTATCTGCGACTATTCAAGAATTTTTGATGGCTGCTGAATATATTCTCAGTTATGGCAACCCGGATGTAGTTTTGTGCGAACGTGGTATTCGTAGTTTCGATAATTATACTCGTAATGTTTTAGATTTAGGTACGGTAGCTGCGCTAAAACAGTTAACTCACTTGCCAGTTATTGTCGATCCTTCTCATGCGGCGGGGAAACGGGAATTAGTCGCACCGTTGGCCAAAGCTGCTATTGCTGGTGGAGCAGATGGTTTGATGATTGAATGTCATCCTGTACCGGAAGAGTCTGTTTCCGATGCACGACAAGCATTGTCATTAGAAGATATGGTGGAGTTGGTTGAAAGTTTACGCCCCATTGCTACAGCAGTGGGGCGACATATTTGTCAGGTAGAGGAGTTTTCTGTGGTTTAGTTTTTTAGCGATCGCTTTGATCGCGTCAATTTCACTTAGTCAGGACTATTGTCATCAACGTCAAGATACCACTCAATAGCAGCTATGCTGGAGGCAGAAATCAACATCCTACTTTGTCTAGTTTTGAGACTTTTAATTTGTCTCTAACAACTATGGCAACTGCTGTAAGTGAACATTAAGAGGTAAAAAATAATCAAATATCATGGCAAAACTGCAATTAAAAAATCTCAGAAAACAATTTACTAAAAATGTCATTCCCGTTAAAGACATGAATATTGAAGTTGAAGATGGGGAATTTTTAACCTTACTGGGGCCTTCTGGTTGTGGAAAATCAACCCTACTAAGACTTATTGCTGGGTTAGAAACACCCACTCAGGGTAAAGTTGTTATTGGCGATCGCGATGTAACAAATGTACCACCGGGTGGTCGTAATATTGCAATGGTGTTTCAAAGTTACGCCCTCTATCCGCACATGACGGTCTTTGAAAATATTGCTGCTTCTTTGAAACTCCGTAAAATACCTCAAGATGAAATTCAGCAACGAGTTAATAATGTTGCCCAGAAACTCGAATTAGGACAATTAATAGACCGCAAACCCCGGGAGATGTCTGGTGGACAAAGACAAAGGGTAGCATTAGCTCGATCGCTGGTACGCAACCCAGAAGTATTTTTGTTAGATGAACCTCTCAGTAATTTAGATGCACTATTACGCGAACAAGTACGAGCAGAGTTGAAACAGTTATTTAACTCTCAACAAAAACCTGTAGTTTATGTTACTCACGACCAAACGGAAGCAATGACTTTATCGAGTAAAGTAGCAATTTTATATGATGGTTACTTACAACAACTTGATGCACCTCATAAAATTTATAGTCGTCCTGCTAATAAATTTGTAGCTGGTTTTGTCGGTAGTCCGCAAATGAATTTACTGACTCTTAAATGTGAAGAAAATTATGCTATTTTAGGTGATTTTAAAATTCCTCTGCCTGATTTTCCAACAATTCCAAAACAAATTGTTATGGGTATTCGTCCGGAAGATGTACGTTTTGTTTTGACTGAAACTTCTGAGGTTGCTATTAAAGGTAAGGTGTTTTTGGTAGAAAATTTAGGTAAGGAAAAACTGTTAATTGCTCGGGTGGAAAATTCCGAACAAAATATCCGTGCTTTAGTTCCTTATGACCAAACTTGGGGTGAATTAGTAACTTTAGAATTACCTGCTAAACAGATTCATTGGTTTGATCTGGAGTCTGGCGATCGCTTACTCCAATATTAAATAGGGTTTACTGAAAAAGTGGTGTTGCACAATAGAGAATGATATTCTAGAATTTGATTGAGAGATGGATTGTCCTGATTGTCAAAGCCATAAACTATTGAAAAATGGTCATCTAATTGGGCTTTGGTGGGTGGAGAATGCTGTAAAATCTAAAGTGTCACAAGGAAAGCTCAAAACAATCCACTGTCCCAAATGTCTATCATCTCGATTGAAAAAAAAAGGTTTTCGTCGGGGGAAACAATGCCATCAATGTCAAAATTGTGGCCAACAAGATTGTTGAATCTCCAAGTAATAACGCTGATCATCCAGAAGTCAAAAAACTCTGTCTCAAAATGTATCTCAACGGCATGGGATTTCCAGCCATCGCATCTAGTTACAGAAATTGACCATACTACCATGATCAATTGGGTAAAAGAATCGGCACAACAGTTATCCGATGAACCACAGGATGATGAAATTCCTGAAATCACTGAGATTGATGAAATACAGCGGTTTGTGGGAAATAAAAAACAGATTGTTTGGAATAGCTTGTGTGGTTAATCATTGGAAACCGGGAATTATCCTTTGGGAAATTGGCGTTCGCGATAGCGATGCGGAGCATGATCGCTCCAGGGCAAACTTTTGAGAAGTTATGGCAAGTTATCCAGTGTGAGCATAGCTTTTGGTATGTCACTGACGGTGATCGAGTTTACCCAAAATATATTCAACCTGAAGACCAAATGGTCTTGCAAAACTTATATGACCCGCGTGTTACGGAGAAAACACTCCCTTGAGACATGATCTGGCTCGACTAAAACGCAAAACCCTCTGTTACTCCAAATCCTTAACAATGCTTAAGTATTCTATTGGCTTGCTGGTACATTACTTGAAATTCAAGACTGTGCCAGTTCTTTTCTGAGCATTACACATTCACCAACGCCAATTTTTTGAACCTAAGCGACCTAAAAGCTGGGACTTTTTTTCAACTAAAAAATTCTAAAACCTTTATATGTCAATGCTTTTAGATTTAATCAGCAAACCCTATTTAGCTAGGTTACATCGCAAAACTTTGTGCTACTCCAAGTCCATTGATATGTTGTACAAATCAATTCCCTTGCTGATCTATGATTTGAAACATCGGCAAATTCCTCAATTCTCGTAATCATTCGTCACTGTGCAACGCCTGAAAAAAAGTTGCTGAAAGCAGTCTGTAAATGTCTCAAGCTTTGCTGCAATGGAACACAACTTACTTGTGTGAGAAATTCTAAATCTTTTTGCTTTTTCCAGGAGGTAAGCATGGCTGAGGTTTGTTTATAGCTTACTCGTTCTTGCCTCTCATACCATGCTTGAGTCCATTCAGCTAAAGCTTTGTTGTAGATTAGACCCACGTAACCCAAGGTCTTCCTTAGCAAGTTTTCTTACTCTAGAGTAGGGTAAAACCTAAATTTGTACGCTTTCTCAACCATCTATTACTTACTGAGAATTATTCACAGTCTAACATAATTGTGTGTGAGATATCAAGATTGATTGCTTTTCTTCCCGAAGCTCCCACAGGCCGGAGAGCGCGGTTCTCCAAGCAAAGTTGAGATAAAAATTTGAACTCTTGAAATCCTCCCGACGTTGCACATGGCGCGACAACGCAGGATTCCTAAACCTCGCAGATTAGGACTTTCGGCTTCTAACGCACCTACCTCCGAGGCCTTTCCCTCTTTCTGGTCTTACGGTCGCTCCACAGATTGACACTGCTAGCTCAGTAGCCTTATTTAATCTTAACACACTATTGGCAAAACCACAAAATTGATTGGTTTTCCCATAGGACACTCCCCTTTGGGAGAGCGCGGGTCTTGAACCAACTTTAGAGATAAAAAAAGCCGATGAGGAGACTCGAACTCCTGACCGTTCGATTACAAGTCGAGTGCTCTACCAACTGAGCTACATCGGCAACGTTTTTAATAATAGCAAAGCTGCACCTATTTATGCAACCCCTTTTTACTTTTAAATCACATTTGTTTTAAATAGCTTAATAAATCGGCCATTTCCCGGTCGCTGGGCTGAAATTGGGGCATAGGTGGTGTTTGGCCACTAACTACTTGCTTAATAATTGCCACATCTGACTTGCGTTGGGAAATACCTTCTAAATAAGGTCCGATCTGACTTTCTAAAACCCACTCGTGACAACCTGCACAGTTCATTTGAAAAATCGCGTGGCCTTGAACTGGGTCTCCATCAATAGACAATACTCTTTTTGTATAAGGATCATAAGCATGAAACTGCCTAAATCCTAAGAACATAAATAGGACTACCAACAGAACAGCCAGACCAACTAAGGCGCTCCACTTCAGTAAGACTTCTTTTTTGGTATCAGCAAGCTGGTTATCCAAAATCTTTATATCTCAAAAACTATCTACAAGAAAGTTTAATATCAATTAATATACCTTAACAGTATGGCTCTTTTTAGGGTAATTCTTTTATATCAAGTACAAAGATTTAATCTTAATCAATACTTTGAGGAACTATATTATTCATATTTGTATATAGAACCAATTTGGTATATTGACCTTGATGACATTTTTGAGCCATGGAGTCGTCCGTGGGATGTGGGATAGAAGGCAACTAGAAAAATATTCTCATACTCCTCCATGATGAATATCCGTATCTTCTCACTGTAGTTTTTGGTATACTTGCGTAAAAATTTGAGAGGCAGGTTATACATGGATTAAAGCAATAATTGAAAATACTTTAATACGCCCCATCTGCCCATCTGCTCCTAGTATTTTTAATATAGATCCCATAAGGGTTTTATATATTGGCCTGGGATTTCTTTACTGGCACTTTATCCCCAGACTCAAAAGAAATAGTAATATTGATCGATAAACAAATAAAAATTTCAACTATAAGGAGTTGGCTTCGTGGTAGAACCATTACTTTCTGGAATCGTACTAGGTCTCATCCTCGTGACATTGGCAGGACTATTTTTTGCAGCTTACCAACAATATCGACGGGGCAACCAATTAAACATCGACTAGATCAGTCAATCTCTCCTCTTGAGTGAGACTAAAGAAGGTCAAAGCTGTATTGCCATAGACTTTCTGCCGACAAACTTCTAAGGTGGACACAGATTTAACAGACAATCCTTCGGGACTATGTTCCACTGCTAACTCGCTGGTTGGTGCTAGAAGTTGATATTGGGCGATCGCCTCTAATACTGGTTGATATAAATCACTAGCATAAGGTGGGTCAAAATAAATCAAGTCAAACTTCTGCCCTACCAGCACTTTTAAACGTTTCAACACATCTCCCCGCAACACCTGAAATTCCTGAGATGAACTGGCCACAAGTTGCCAATTATGATCAATTACAGCACAAGCAGGGCCATATTTTTCAATTGCAATGGCTAAGGATGCTCCTCTACATAAAGCTTCGGCACCCATGGAACCCACACCTGCACATATATCTAACCATCGACAACCAGCTATATTAGTTTGCCAAATATTAAAGACTGCTTCTCGAACTTTGGCCAAAGTCGGACGAGTGGTCATTCCTGGTAAAGTTTTTAACGGACGATTTCCATATATCCTTAAGTTCATGGTTGCTCTAACCAGCTAAGGCCAAATTTTCAGATATAACTTTATTAACAAAATTTGACAAAATTTGTAGTCCAAGAGTAGAAGATTTTTCTGGGTGAAACTGTACTGCCATTAAATTGTTTTGCCCTACTGCTGCTGTGACTGTTTGATGGCCGTGGGTGACTGTTGCTGCTGTAACTTGAGAGTCAGTGGGGTCAACATAGTAGGAATGAACAAAATATACCCAAGGTTGAGAAGTTATTTCACTCCACAAAGGATGGCCTGGTTGAGTAAATTGTAGTTGGTTCCAACCCATTTGGGGAATTGTCAGACCAGGTTCAGATTTAAACCGACGTACTTTTCCAGAAAGTATTCCTAAACCTGGTTCCTGACCTTCTTCGCTACTTTCAAATAATATTTGCAAACCTAAACATATACCTAAAAAAGGTTTACCTGAAGCAATAACTTGTTTTATGGGTGTTTCTAAGTAGCGCGAGCGCAAGTGTTGCACTGCCGGGTCGAAAGACCCTACTCCTGGTAAAATTACTGCATCAGCTTGTTCTATTTCTATTGGAGAATCTGTAATTTTTGGGGTGGCACCAGTTTTTTCTAAACCTTTACAGACAGAATGTAAATTACCCATATCGTAGTCTATGACTGCAATAGTTGGCATTAATTTTTATCCTTATTTTGTGATTGGCAATTTTATTATAGTTAATAAGTTAGTATAATTTAAAGAATTTACAGATTTTTTTATTTTGTCTTTGTTTGAAAAATGAAAACTAAAGTGTTACTGACATCATTTGATATATGGGAACCTCACCATAAATCTAATTCTTCTGATGATTTACTTGGTCTGATATCTGTGCAAAAATTAACTAATTATTCGTTAAGTTTTTTAAGAAAGTTACCTGTTGATTCACAGCTAGCTACACAGATTGTTATTGCTAAAATAGAAGAGATTCAGCCTGATGTGATTATTTGTTGTGGTATGGCAGAAACAAGGAAAATTCTCACAATAGAATCTCAAGCTAGTTGTGGAGAAGTGGTGATGAAAACTTCTATTAATTTAGCAGAGTTAGTTGCAGGTTTGGATGTGACTGAGATTAGTAATGATGCAGGAAAGTTTGTTTGCGAAGACTTGTATTATTCAGTTTTAAAATATCTCGATATGAGTTGTTATCAAAGTAAATGTATATTTGTTCATGTGCCTGTTTTAACAGAAAATAATCGGGATAAAATTGTAGGAGATTTTATGAAAATATTATTATATATCGTTTGATAATTTATATTTTAATAATTGACATATACCCCATTATCTAAAAAAAATCTATGTTTATTCAATACTTCAATTATTAAATAATGAGTCAAGCATAGTTATGTTTTTAACGATTATAGACATGAAGTGAAGATATATTATTCATAATTGACTATCTTCCTACTCTCTATGATCTTATTAACTAAGATGTAGCAAAACTTTACCGTCTACACAGTGTTTACAATTGCTTGGGATTTTAGTACCCATCCACTTTTTCCTTCTTTCTTCTTCCTTGTTCAAGGCTCGTATTAATTGAAGCTTGATCTATAACTACAGAACAAGAGTTTAGCTAAATCTTTACTAAACTTATCTCAAAAATTAATGACTATTTCACTGTCAATTACTCCCTGATGTATTTCGTAATTTAGTTGATTTTTACATTCCATTAATCCCAGGAAATGAATTATTTTACTTTGACAACTCTTGAAGGTTATTATTTCTGATTGTTCTTGCCATCCGTCAGGAATATCTGTCTTCAAAGAAAATCTACTTTCATCTAAATATCTTAAGTCTATTTCTGCTGTAAAAAATCTAAGAATATATAAAAACTCTGAAACTTTTACCTTTATGCCATGTTCCCTTTTCCCTAAATTAAAAGATCTTTTTACCCGCAACTGAAATAAAATTGTTATAGCTCTGTCTCTTACTTGAGGAAATTTACTTTGCAAACTATTCTTTCTCAAAGTTTTTTCGTCTCAGTATTTAATTCTCTAATAAAATTGCTGTGATCTATAAAAAACGAGCATTACCGATTTACTGGCAAATTTTGCTCCAAAAAGGCTCGACTAATTTCAGGGAACAAAAAGCACTTATTCAATCAGTTTTAGGTTGATAGAAAAAATATAAACTGGTAGTTATTGGAGACCGATAATTTCATGGTATAGAGTGATATCACTGGCTAAAAATTAGGTCTAAGACTCAAAAAATAAATTTGATATTTAGACAAAAACAAAATACTAACTATAGAAAAAATCGTCAAAAATACCAGCCTTTGAGTGATTTGCCTGTAGCTCCTGGAACCCAAATATTTTTCAGTAACATTAATCTCACTAAATACAAAGGTTTCGGTAAATTTAATTTGGCTGCATATTGGAAAATCAAATATAATCATCAACTAGAAAAGCGAGTGCGTAATTCCGAGGTCTCCTCGGAATGAAAGACGCACTCAAGACAGGAACCTTGGTATTTACTAACAAATCTTGAAAGTTTAGATGAAGTTATCAAAATTTATCGGTCGAGAATGGGTATTGAGGCGATGTTTAAAGATGGTAAAACAGGGGGATATAATCTAGAAGGAAGTCGAGCTAATAAACAACCCTTGACCAATTTGATTTTACTAATAGCTATTGCTTACACAGCTTGATCTTACCATGGTAATTGTATCAAAAAGTCAGGAGATCAAAGATATATTTGTCGATCAAAAGAACCAGGACGAAAAGACAGAAGACATAACAACTTTTGGGTAGGTATGTATGGTGATTTGTGGGTGATCACTGGGGAATATTTATTCGATATTGTCCCAGATATGATGAATTTTAGTCCCCAGAAAAAGACCGGACATAAAATAAGACATCCTAAAAGCAAGATTAAAACAAAAAACTTGATGTTATCTAGCAAAAAGCCCCTATCAGCAATGGAGCAGGACTTGCACTGTCTTCCAGAGCAGCGTCGGGAGGATGTCAATGGCATTCTGTAGTAAAATGTGAAAGTAGATTATTATTTGATGTAATCGAAAAAAAATTTATGAGTGAAACACAAAATAATCAACAGTCTTCGACCCCAGTTGTAAATTCTGAAGCTACGGTCTCAAGTCAACATGAATATCCTACAAGAACACCGCCTTGGGGTACAGTCACAATGTTGGAAGAAGGTCCACGTTACAAAATTAATCGTATAGAGGTCAAACCAAAACATCATATTACGACCCAAATGCACTATCATCGTAGTGAACATTGGATTGTGGTTTCTGGTACTGCTAAAGTTGTGTTTGATGGTACAGAACATTTGCTCCTGCAAAAACAATCAACTTATGTTCCACCAAACACAGCACATCGTGTAGAAAATCCTGGTACAATTCCTCTAGTAATGATTGAAATTCAAAATGGGGAATATCTTGGGGAAGATGATATTACTCGTTTTCCAGAAGCTGATGCAGAAGTATCTTCAAAATAATTTTAGGTAGGCGATCGCTCATAGCAGTTTTCACTAAGAAAAGCAGAAAACAGAGGTTATTTAGTCCACTCCGGCATTAAATAAAAAACTGTAGTACTGCTCGCGTAATGGTAGAGGGAGTAGGGGAGAGTAGGGGAATAGGGGAGACCTGGAGTGGAAAAAACTATGAGTAGGAAAGAAACCAAAATACATCTTCTTTCTTGATCATCGGAGCTGACATCATCAGGTAATTTGTCCCAAGTTCAATCCATAGCATTATGGTTGTAGGACTGCCTAAAAAACAGCTATATTTTTGAAATATCTATCCATAGATCATATTATAGTAGTTTTCATTAACTATAGAATACAGAGATTTTTACTTAAAGGCAGAAGACACTTATGCTGAGGGCAGAAGTTCTGTAGCCTACCTTTGTGAAAACTGCTATAATTAATGATATAATTATCTGTTAAACTTTGTTAGCGCACTATAACTGGACTGAGAAACCTAAAAATGGGTGAGGATACTAAAAAAAGTTGGCATTGGTGAATTAGTGTATGATATTAATCTTAATTACTTAAGAGTCAGAACTCAGAACTCAGGAGGTAAGAAAGAATAAGAAAGAGGAATAGAGGGAGAAAGTTTTTTGACCCCTAATGATCTGGAAATGATATCATACTTCAAATCACCAACGCCAAAAAGTTATATTACACACCATTAGGGTCTACCTGGAAAGTTATGTGTATCAGTTTAATCACTTAATACCATGATCCGGACTTATATCATGTCCGATAGCATCGTTTGTGTATAGAATTAAGTTTCAATTAAAAGAAACTCTTTCCTACGGAATGCTACGCAAACAGCATAGCTGCCTTCTACCCTCTGTCTTCCTTCCACCAAAGTATAAGTATTCAAAAGTATTCAAGCGGACATGATATTACGCAAAAGACAAAATTATACACCATTTGCAGGGGTTAACGGTCGTCAACCCCTACTATATGCGGTGGTATGCGTAAGTCCTGATGATAAAAAACTTTCTTCTTTATCTTCCTTCTTTTTTTCTCTTGTACGTCGCCCTACCCATGCCTCCCCTACTGACTCCTAACTCCTGACTCCTACCCTCACTCATAAGACTTTTTCAGCAAACCCTATTTAATATCAACCTCTGGTAAAATTGTGAGTATATAAAGCACTACGTGGCAAAACACGCTGTACTTCTTCAACTGTAGTTATTCCTTGAGTTACCTTTTCAACAGCAGCAGTTTGGAAAGAAACAAAACCATTTTGCTTCAAATAACGCTGTAATTGAGTCATAGTACCTTCATAAATCAACTCACGAACCCGATCATCTACATCCAATAATTCTACAATTGCTTCTCTACCAGAATAACCAGAATGGAAACAATTAGAGCAACCACGACCAATACGCCATTTTCCCTGAATTTCATGTTTTATACTCGGAGTAACAGCAGATATAGTTTGCCCCCCATTGCCATTATTCAAAGCAGAAGCATAAGCAGATAGACTTTTGCTAACAGCCAAACTCATAGAAGGTAATATTTGCGGCTGCTCTAAACCCAATATTTGTAAATCAGTTTTTGTGGGAGTATAAGCTTCTCCACAATGGGGGCAAATTTTGCGCACTAATCTTTGTGCAACAATACCCAATAGCGCATCACTCATCAAAGCAGGGTCAAGACCAATATCCTTTAACCGAGGAATTGCACCTATAGCATCATTAGTATGAAGAGTAGTCAAGACTAAGTGACCAGTCAATGCAGCTCTTACTGCTGTATCCGCTGTCTCGCGATCGCGTATTTCTCCCATCATAATAATATCAGGGTCTTGACGCAAAATTGCCCGTAAACCAGCGGCAAAAGTCATTCCTGCTCTTTCATTTACCTGAGTTTGAGTAATTCCGGGCAATACATATTCTACTGGGTCTTCAACAGTAACGACATTAACGTGTTCTGTTGTCACTGATAACAAACTGGTGTATAGGGTGCTTGTTTTTCCAGAACCAGTTGGTCCTGTAAAAATAATCATTCCCTGTGGTTGATGTAACCAACTTTTGTATACACTCAAACTCCGCTCAGAAAATCCCAATTTATCCAAACTAGAAAAAGGATTTTTGGAAGTTAGTAACCTAATCACAGCTTTTTCCCCTCCGACACAGGGAAGGGTACTGACTCGTAAATCTATTCCTATATTAGAATCATCGTCTCCTACATATTGTTCACTAATTCTCCCATCTTGAGGACATCTACTTTCAGCGATATCCATATCACACATCACCTTAATAGCAACCACTACTCGACGACCAATATCTGCTGGTAGGGTGGTAATATTTCTGAGGATGCCATCAATACGGTAACGTACTCTTAGACCATCTCCAGTCGGTTCAAGATGGATGTCACTAGCACGGTTACGCAGAGCGCCGGAAATGATTGTTTTAATCCGACCAATTTGGTCTGCAGCTTGGGAAAGATATAATTCTGTGGTGGCGCTGACATCTTCTTCTTCTAGCTCTCCAGTTAAAGGATTAATTAACTGATTCCCAGAAATAGACTTGGGGTCTATTTTTTCTCTATGATACCAGGCACTATAGCTCTTTTCTGCAATAAAAATAATTTTGATGTCAGAAAAAGTGCGATCACTCATATTTTTCATCTCATCAGCACATATTTCTATAGGGGAAGCTAAGTAATAACAGTTACGCCATAACAGTAGGGGAATAACTGGTGGTAAATCTTTTCGATCTGGAAATTCTCTAAAGAAACGATATGCTACTTCTTTATCAAGTAGTTGTAGATTTACTATTCCTCGTTTATCTACTAAATTTTCCAATGCTTGTTGGCAAGTAATTTCACGATTTCTTAATAGTTGCCAAGCTGATAGAACAGAAGTTGATGCACTCATAGTCAATTAATTAGAGATGGTTTTTAATCATATTGCATCAAGGAAAAAATATTTTTTGTTCTCCTCCAACTTCTGAGAATAGTACTGTTATGATTAAATGAAAACCCATTTATGATTTTGGTCTTGTGTAGGAGTTTTCAGAAAGGTTTTGTAGAAAATATTCTGGAAAAGGTGAAAGATAATAGGGAACTAGAGAGCTTAAAAATAATATCAACTTAATATAATAAATCGATAATTCTTGTTTTAACAATGAATCAAATTTATGTATATGATTATACAAATAATTTGTGATTTAAAAACGGGTTGAAGAAGGAGACAGGAGACAGGAGACAGGAGACAGGAGGAAAATTACATGGGGATTCTAACCCCAAGTAATTTTGAACACCGTGTAGACGGTGGGGTATTAAACCCACAAAGAAAATGATAAATGTTGTATAATAGAGTATCTTAAATCAGCCTCGTACTTCTGTTATTTTCAAATATATTTTTACTTTTTAAGGGGGGTATGGAACTGAATTTATCATTATTTATTCCTGTTCAAGATGGGAACTTTTATGAGGAGGAAAAAAAACTGGAAATACCAATATTTTTTTATCTCCTAGATGAGCATGAAGTATCAACCTAACTGATGAATCATTGTATAGCAATCTTATTTTAGTTGTGAGATATTGTAAATTTTAGGGAATAGAGAACAGTTCATTAATGGATAATTGATAATTACCTCTGGTTAAAACCGCTCTTGATTGAATATAAGGAAATATTATTTCTTTTTTCTTGGTTGATTGGATATGGTTAGGAAACCCATCCATCCCTCGACCGCTTTTTCCCCGATCAAGGGGAGGCTTTAAACCAGAATTATTTAATTATTAATTAGTTAATTATTCGGTAATGACGGAAACCGAAGCAATAAAATTATCATCAATGATTTAGGATTACTATAGTAACTATGCCACACTCAAAATAATTTGAGCCTTTATACAACGGCTGCAAGAGAATTTATTTTTATTGGGAATTACAAAAAATAGAGCCATAAAATAGTCTCAAATATATACAGGTAGAAAATTTGATTTGAAAAAGTATAATTCTTTTACTACTAAAGCTCCCAGGCATTTTTAGGGCATTGATGTAATTCCCTTATGCAGATCGACTCTTCCTGCGGAATGTTACTCAAACAGGTATTTTTTGACCAGAAAATGTGTAATATCATGTCCAGATGATTAGTAATAATTAAGCATTTCTAGACAGAATAAGGAAGAAGACTTAAGAATCAGTTAGGGCATAAAATAACGCCCTAATTTTGTGTAAGTCTTGTAAATTTGGTATTAGACATCTCCAAAAATAAAAAATAAAATCAATTCTCACACAGGAATTATCAATTCTTTCTCCCTACTGCCTACTGCCTCTTTTCTGGAGATGTCTATTATATTAATTAGGGCTTGCTGATTAAATCTCAAAGCATTGATAGATAAAGGTAAGTGCCTTTTTAAGTATCAAAAAGTGCGAGGTTTTGGGTGGTAATGGTTCAATTAGGAGCGGATTTTGGTCAAGAGTTGCGCAGAACAATCTTGGGACAAAACTTAGCTCCTACCTCCTCGCTCATTCCAATTTCTCCTGTCTCCTGTCTCCTGTCTCCTGTCTCCTACCCTCACCCATAAGACTTTTTCAGCAAACCCTAATTAATCCAAGTTTTCTCCCAAGACTCCCCACCAACTTCTAAACCACATAAATCACTTCTTGCTTCAAGAATCAATTTTGAATGAGTACCCCGGTTTTCCCTTAACCTCAAGATTAAATGACCGCGCATAGTATCCCGGCACAAAAATATTAATCCCTTTTCAGATGGTGCTCGTAGAGGTGTACCAGATAAGTTCGTAGTCCCATTCAATTCTACTTCAAACTTGTCATTTTTGGCTTGCATTTGCCATTCTCCCCAAGGCTGAATTTGCCAATGTACTTCCGAATTCCACGGTACAAACTCATAAAACTTACCTTGATAATGAATACCCACCATTGCCACTTCTTCCATCCACCACAATACTCCTCGCTTACCACCACCAGCAGTTAAAGCTAAATCTGATTCATCATAGAAACTATTGCAGTTGAACCAAAACCACTTTTTAGGGAAAGCACCACCCCAATTTTTCTCACTATATGCTGGTGCATTGGTAAACTCATACATATTGCCATTCCATTCTATCCATCCAGTGGCAAGACCATGAGCCATTAATATTTGCCATCCAGGCTCAAAAATTGGTAAAAATGATATCCAACCAGCAGTTGATTGTTGTTGTGCATCTGGGTCTCCCCAGCCATAGATAGGTTTTGTTTGATATTGCCAACGACAGTAATTATTTTTTCCAGGGTCAGAGAGAATTCCTTGATGCCAAGTGGCAGTAGCTTGATATCCTTCTTTGATTTGAGCGTCGAATACTTGTGGGTCTAGATAACCAATGGGAGCTGGTAAATTTGTTTTTCCCCAATGACCTAATTCCAGTACTTCTGGTGCTGCCCAAAATTTGTTGACATCTGGGAAGGTGCGACAGAGATATTCATCATTTTGGCCGAGAATTTGAGCGCCACCACCGCTGTAAGGTTGGCCACCTATAGGGTCTTCTATAGAGTACATAAAGGCGAAGGTTTGTTTCTCTTCTGGTAAAGTGACTCGGTAATACCAACCTTCAAAGAAACGGCGATCGCTACCATCCCAGTGATAGCCACTATGGGGTGTTTGTTTTGGATATGTTCTCACAACTGCGAATATAATATACTTCAGAATATTTTATGAAAATTTTTGAGATAAGGTTGCGCGACTTAATTATTTTGATAAACATCAACTGTGTATATAGAAGTCGAAGGAAAGGTCGCGGATATATCAAAAGCTGAAAACTCAGACAACGTAAGATTTTTCCTTCTTAACTTCTTCTTTCTTCCTCCTGCCTCCTGCCTCCTGCCTCCTGCCTCCTGCCTCCTGCCTTCATTGAGGAATAATTTCTGTGACTACATTACTACTACCACCTTCAATGGTAACTTTTTCATTTTCTAGTTGTCCAACTGCCCGAGGACCTCTAACATTAAATGGCGGATCAACTTGACGATAAAATACGTTTCCTTGTGCTTCAAAAGTCTGATTTTCAAAGTACCAAGTTAGGCGATCGCTATTTAACTGAGCTTGATTTTTTTGCCCTACACCAATAACATTTCCTGATAAATTGAAGGTATTGTTTTGAAAATTTCCTTGACCTTGATTAGCTTTCAAAACTACTTTTTCTTCTTGTTCTAATACTGTTATAGGTCCTGGAGAAGTAATCAAATTTTGTGGCATATTCCAAGTAACTAAGTCGCTACTTATTTGTACTTTTGGGTCAGTTTGGAGTAGCTGCACATTTTTCTTGAGAGTAGCTATTTTATTGCCTAAATCATATTCTGATTCGTCACCATAAGCACTGCCAATAACATTTTTATCTTTGAGTTGTTCGATTTTTATAGGTTGATTAGTCAGCAATTTTTTTTGCTCTATTTCCCAAAATAGTTGTTCTGTTTGTATTTTAAGCACAGGTTCTTTGACCATGGCTACTACTTGACCATAAAACTCTATTTTTTTTTCTTTACTAATAACTTTTGCTTTCTGAGCTGATGCTTGTATTTGTTCATTACTACCTGTAATATTATTAGTGACAATAATAATTCCTGGTTCTGTCAACCATTCTAGTTGTTGTCCTCTAATAACTACTTTATTTTGAATATCATATACTTCTATTTCATCTATCAGTATAATTTTGTTTCCATCTTGATATACTTCTCCTTGTAAAGCAGTAATTTTATAGGTTACTTTTCCGTCTTGAAATAATTCACCTTCAGGTTTTGTAACTCTTATTAATTCTTGATTTTGCAAATATGAAGCTCGTTGAGATTTTACTCGCCACAACATTTGACCTTCTTCTGATGCTTCTTCTAAAGTAACATCATTTAAAGTTAAATCACTCTCTGGTGTCTGAGTAGGAATTGGTTGTTCCGATATATTTTCTTGAACTTGATTTTGTTGATTACAAGCAGTTATTCCTAGAAGTAAGGTTACTAAGATGAATAAAGGTATTGATGAGTTATGGAAATAAGAAAAAGAATTATTTTGTTCGATCATAAAAAATCTACAAGAATAGTAGTTAATAGAGATAGTACTGGAAAGTGTTAATGAATATATAGACTGAGAATTATAGCGGTTTTCAAATAGATAGACTACAGTGGTTATTTCAGTTATCAGTTATCAGTACTGACCGCTGAAGTCAGAGGCTTAAAATACTAAAGTTTATTTTTTTCATTCCCTTGAAAGGCAGGGCTAATTCATTGTCATCAGAGAATATTTATATGCAGGGCTGTTTCATTCTAAACTGTCCCATTTTATGTATTGACGAAGCCACGTTATTTACAGCTTTAGGAAATTTATCTTTCGCTGTCTGAAAATCAATAAATTCATTGTCAAAATCTAGAATGAAATGACCTTGATTTATTATGAAATACATTTAATTGTGCAAATATAAGAATCTCCCCATCCCCCCCTCCTGGGATGGGTTAGGGGTAAGTCCCCATCTCCCTATCAATCCCTATCAATTTTTCTCTAGTGACAATCAATTAGTCCTGCCCTACTCCCCTGCTCAATAAAATGTAGAAAACTTTTTGAGAAATGACCTTATTTTTTGGTCAAAGCATTCTCTTACTGCCTACTCCATAACCTCAAAGAATTTTGTAGTTTACTTAAATGAATTGCGCTGTAAATAATTAACACAGGCGGAATGACTTTTTTTGATAATTAGAACATCAGTTGTTGTTAATTATTCTTATGTTTATTTCTTTCCCACTCCCCTACTCCCCTACTCAAGAAAGTGTAACAAACATTTATAAAATTGCTATTCTACCAGTAAAAAAAACTCAAGGAAAGTTTTTAATTATGAACGAAAATTTTCCAGCTTTTACTTAGATAATTCCCAATTTTCTAACTTTCCTTGTAGCAAATAATATTCAATTTTTGCTTTAACTTACCGATTAAATGTAGAGTATATAATTCTCTAGTTATTAATCTACTAACATCAACAAAAACTAACAACACTTTGAAATTGATTATTGTTCTAGAATTTGGTCATTTTTCTAAATTAAATTAGAACAAGTATTATCTTTCATCATGTTCTTCCATTAAACCTATAACTGATAGGGGACGATAGGTATAACTAGGAGACTTAGAAGTTTTTTGGATGTCTTCTTTAATGTTTTCTAGATCTACATAACGGTCAGACACATTAATTAAACTATCGCTAGTCATAGACCTAAGACTAACTACCTCGACCCGAACACCCCTATAACTCACAGCATCTACGGCATAAGCTAAATCTCCATCTCCACTAACCAATATAGCAGTATCATAAGAACCTACTAAAGCCATCATATCAACTGCTATTTCCACATCAAGATTAGCTTTTTTAGAACCATCTGGTAGTTGTACTAAATCTTTAGAAATGACACGATAACCATTACGACGCATCCACAGCAAAAATCCTTGCTGTTTTTCATTAGTACGATCTACTCCTGTATAGAAAAAGGAACGTAGAAGGCGAGAACCACCAGTAAGACGACAAAGAAGCTTAGTGTAATCAATTTCTATTCCTAATTGCAAAGCAGCATAAAATAGATTAGACCCATCAATAAAAATTGCTACTCTACCACGATTTTCTAGAATTTGTTCGGGAGTAAATATCTCATTAATTTCTATTTGTTGATGATTCAACATGATTTTTAACCTCAGTTTTTTTTATTGATTAAAGACATTGAATTCTTAAGTCAGATATAATTTTTTAGCACAAAAAACAGACAATGTAATTTTAAAAAAACGATACTACAATTAGCTTTTTAAGAAACAGTTTCTGCCAGTTCTATTCTTTGAAAAATCGGTTGAGGTTGCCCAAGAATTTGATTTTTTGGTAAAGCGCCCCAGTTTGTTTGTTTGACAAAAATTTCTGAACTATTAATTACTGATTTATCGTTAAAGTCATTTGAGAAACCTAGTTGCTGATAGATAGCATTACTAATATTGGGAATTATTGGTGATAAAAGATAGGACGCTAGTCTAACAGATTCCAACACAGAATATAATACTTCTGCTAGGGCCTCTAACTGACACTGCTTATATAGACTCCAAGGAGCAGTTTCGTCTATATATTTATTGCTAGTTCTCACTAAGGCCAATACGGCTTCACAAACTTGACTAAAAGCTAAATCAGTATAAGCTTGAATAACTTGTTCGCCCAAACTCATGCCTATTGCTTTAAGTGGATGAGTGACTTCTATTTCCTCACCGTGAATATCAGGAATTTGGCCTTTGAAGTATTTCTGAGCCATTTTGAGAGTACGATTTAGCAGATTACCCAAGTCATTAGCTAAGTCAGCGTTTAGGACATTAATAAAGCGGGTTTCACTAAAATCACCATCAACTCCAAATTCTATTTCTTTGAGAAAATAGTAACGAACTGCGTCAGAGCCATACTTTTTTAGTAATTCAAATGGATCTAAGGTATTGCCCAAAGATTTACCCATTTTCTTCCCATCTTTGGTCAAAAATCCATGTCCAAAAACATGATGAGAGATTGGTAAATCTGCTGACATTAGCATTGCTGGCCAATAAATAGCATGGAAACGCAGTATATCTTTACCAATTAGGTGTAAATTAATCGGCCACCATTTTGATAAAGCATTCTCTAGGGTAGGTTCACTATCAGGATCTAGGAGTGCTGTTACATAACCTAATAGAGCATCAAACCAAACATAGATAGTATGGCTGGGATCGACTGGTAGTTGAAAACCCCAATCTACATTAACTCTAGAGATTGAAAAGTCTTGTAATCCTTGGTTAACAAAATTTAAGACTTCATTGCGACGGCTTTCTGGCTGAATAAAATTAGGCTTTTCTCGATAAAAAGCTTGTAGTTTTTCCTGATATTTAGAAAGACGAAAGAAGTAATTTTCCTCGTCGCGCCATTCTACTTTTTGGTTAGTATGGATGGGGCAATATTTCTCTTCTAGAAGTTCGCGCTCTTCTTTAAATTCTTCACAAGCTACGCAATACCATCCTTGTTGCTGACTTAAATAGATATCACCTCGATCCCAAACTCTTTGAAAAAATTCTTTGACAATTAACTCGTGGTTAGATGCAGTAGTACGACTAAAACGGTCATATTGAATATTTAGTTGTTGCCAGAGAGATTCAAATCCTGATACCACTAAATCACAGTGTTCTTGGGGGGACCTGCCTTTGCTCTGAGCTGTCCTTTGAATTTTTTGGCCATGCTCGTCTGTTCCAGTAATCATTAGCACTGATTTACCTTGTAGCCTTTGAAAACGAGCTACCGTATCGGCAGCAATAGTTGTATAAGCACTGCCTATATGCGGTAGAGCGTTAACGTAGTAAAGGGGAGTTGTAATTGCAAAGGTATCCTGAGTTTTATATGTGTTTTTCATGGAAAATCAGAGTAAAATACTATTGATTTGAACTGATTCTGGGTACAATCATAACGAGTCTAGATAGTATCGACCTATTTGATTTATACTTTGTTTAACTGGTTGTTTATTGACCTAATCAACATCATTAATTGATTGATCTGTAAAAGCCAATAAAACCCCCTACAATAACAGTAATGCTGTTACTATGTTTTTCTGGACTTTCTCAAAGAAATTTTAACTTTTGGTATCCTAACGTTACTATTCTGAGAAAATATTTATGAGAGTTTAGAATTTACATACCTAATTATTCAGAGGTAAGATGGGAGGCCAAGCAAATAATCTACTGCTTATTTCTCGTTTGTTCTTAGCTGCTATTGGCAGTAGAACTTTTGTTTATCATGCAGACAGGATTCCTTCAGAAGGAGGCATAATTGTTGTAAGTAACCATCGTAGTTTTATGGACCCTTTGTTACTGACAGTGGCCGTTAATCGGCAAATTAAATTTGCTTGTCATCACTATATGGGCCAAGTGCCTCTACTGCGAGAAATGGTTACTGGTTTAGGTTGTTTCCCTTTAGATAATTCGAGTCGTAGACAACAAGATTTTTTCCGACAGGCAACAAAGTTATTACAAGCTGAAGAAATGGTGGGGGTTTTCCCTGAAGGAGCTGCACCTATAGTTCGGTGTACTCCACCTAATTTGATTAGTGATTTTCAAAGAGGATTTGCTCATTTGGCCTTGCGCTCGCCAGTTGCAAATTTGGCAATTTTGCCAGTGGCGATCGCTTCATCTGATGAGCAGTTAATTTCTTCGAGAATACCTTTGAAGTTGTTAAGTTTTTTCGATCCTTCAGAACCTTTATTTAATCAACCTGGATGGCATCCAGCGATAGTTTATCAGCGTTCTAATATCATGTTTGGTCGCCCGTTTTGGGTTAAGCCTTCCCACCGTCAGCAATATCATGGAAAATACGCTAAACAGTTAGTCAACAATTTGACTGATTATGTTAGCCAAGAAATTGCTAATTTACTTATAGAAGGTTGTATTTAAGGATTAAACCTTTAACTTTTGCTTGATGTCTCAATTTTTATTCTAGAAACTCATATAAAAAATTGCTCTTATTCATCAATAAATTTAATAATTAAATAATTTAATTTTGTTTTCTCCTAAACCGAAACTATTATATTGCTAGTTAAGTCAGACTAGTGCGGCTACCCGGAAGTTAAAAGTCAATCATTTTTGATCATTTTCTTTGTGGGTTTAATACCCCACCATCTACACGGTGTTCAAAATTACTTGGGGTGAGAATCCCCATGTAATTTTCCTCCTGTCTCCTGTCTCCTGTCTCCTGTCTCCTTCTTCAATTGTAATTGTTTTAGGATTTTGTAACTGGTCAGTTATTTCCGCCATCCTGCACTAGGCGAATCTTAAGTAATAATTAGGTAGTTCGTAGAAAAAAAAATCTAATCTATAGATATAGAAGGTAAATGATAAATTACTCAGAGATATTAACTGTTAATCATTAAATTATCAATCATTAATTACTTTTTATTTGTATTCAATCATGCAAGTGGCAAATAGCCAAATTAGTTTTTTAAGGCCAACTAAACCTAGACCAGAATTACCTTTATTGATTTTCTTGCCTGCTATGGATGGAACAGGTAAATTGTTGCGATCGCAACAGTCCAGATTATCAACTGCTTTCGACCTTCGCTGTCTGAGTATCCCACCCAACGATCTATCAAGCTGGGAACAGTTATTAGAAAAGACAGTAGAGTTAATTGAAATAGAAAGACAGGCAATACCGGAAAGACCTGTTTACCTATGTGGAGAGTCTTTTGGTGGATGTCTAGCCCTAAAAGTTGCTTTTACTACTCCTGAATTATTCAACAAGCTGATTTTAGTCAATTCAGCCTCCTCATTCAGTCAACAACCTTTAGTCAAATATGGCTCATATCTAACTCAATACTTACCAAGCTATTTGTATAGATTATCGGTTACAGGAACTTTACCATTTTTAGCAGCTCTAGGCCGGATAGAAAGGGCAGAACGTCAAGCCTTATTAGAGGCCATGCAGTCAGTTTCTCAACAGACCTCAATCTGGCGATTAGAGTTAATGCGTTCATTCCAGGTAGACAAGAATCAACTAAAAAAGTTAAAAAAATCTGTATTAGTTATTGCTAGTGCAGCCGATAGACTATTGCCTTCTATATCACAAGCTAAGTTTTTAGTCAAGCATTTGCCTGAAGCTAAAATGGTTATTCTGCCAAATAGTGGTCACGCCTGCTTGCTAGAAACAGACGTGGACTTCTACGAAATTATTAGAAACCGATGGGGCAGCGAGTTAGTTGGAGCAGAGAGAAACATAGTATCTACTACACAAAAGATCGCTACAACTTAACTTTCTAGTGCAGGATAGCGAAAATGACTAACCAGTAAAAAAAGGTTCAAAAGCTTTTACAATAACCTTCCTTCCCTTCTGCCTCCAGCTCCCGCTGCCTTCTGCCTTTTTGCACTAATTTAAACTTAGCCACTTTTGAGCATTCAGACGTTGAATCACGCCAAACACCAATAAACCCAAAGTAATTTTACGCTCATCAATTAAAAAAGGTTCCAGAGTAGCAGGTTTTGCACCATTGTCCGCACAAGAAAAAGCTCTAGGGCCTTTAATATCTTTTTTCGGGAAATAAACATTGAACTGACGCTGGCCTTGTTTAAACTTACCCATCACTTGCCAACATTCTTCAGATGAACTGAGGCCAAGCATCGGTAATTTCTGTTTAACTAGGTTCAGGTCAAGATCGTCAATACCTTGCTGAGTTAGAGCTTCTTGCAAAGCTGGCAAATAATCTTGCTGTATAAACTCCGCAAAAGGCTTATCTTCCACAGCAGGGGGCTTTTCTTTTTTCACCTTGCCTCCAGCAGGCTTAGTTTCAGATTGTTTAGCTTCTTGTTCTTCAGCCATAAATGGTTCCTTAATTAAATTTCTGCATAAGCTCGTTCTACTAAACGACGAGCCAGGGTTTGAACTCCTGTATGTTCATAATAATTGGTACTCACATCTAGGAATGCAGCCAAATAATCCAATTTATCATCACTAAATTCTACGAAACCTTGCAGACTATTGGCCACATTTCCTGGTGTAATGCCCCGATCGCTAACAAAATCTCCCATCCAACCAGAAACAGAGCCGAAAGCTTCCCCAATAAAGCCTAACTTACTGTCTTTATTATCTCCAGGAATAGCATCTTCCATTTCTCTGAAACCTTCGTTTTCTTCCAGGTCTGAGGGGGAGAGTCGTTCGATCCATTCTGAAACTGCTTGTAAAAAGTCTGGCCCAAGAGGAATTAAACCATCAAAACAAACTAAGGCTGCTAAACGCATCAAAGATTCCCCACTATAATCACCCAAAGCGCCTACAAAGTCACCAATACTATCTCCGGGAATGCCATTGATGGAGCAAAAACCTAATAATTCAGCAACTACTTTTAGAGATAGATCGATAGTTTGGCCTTTTGCTGGTTTAGGTGTCAGACTAGTTAACAAACCTCCCACTAGAGGAATTTTATCACCAACCATATTAGCTAGAGTAGCTGCACCTACGGCACGACCTGCTCCACTGACAGTTTGGTATAGCCACAAAGCACGTTGATATCCTTGAGCTTTGTCATTGAAAAGAATTACGGCGCGATCGCCTATTTGCTGAATTAAGTCTTCGTCGTCTTCTCCTGTGACAGTGCGGATGGTATTTTCAAATCCTACCAAGTTATCCCATTCTCCAGGAACAACAAAATCTAAGGCGCGTAAGGATTTAATTGTCAGATTATCCTCGGGCAGTTCATCTACTAATTCAAAAATTGGTTTGCTCATTTGTATGTTGCTCCTTTGGTTAGTTAAAAAATTAAAATTTGAAAGTTACACAGAGGAAGAGTATGTTGTTGAAGTTTAAGGACAGAATTGTCGATCTTTTCTCTGACAGGTTTAATATCCCACCCTCAACAGGGATGCTTAAAATTGTTTGGTGTTATCGGACACTAACTGGCGTGTCGTTGACTATCCATAAGCAATTTTTACCGAAGAATTAATCATTAAATAATTAAATAATTAAATAATTAAATAATATTTGCCTCCCCTTGAAAGGGGAAAAAAATACATTTTTTCATGCTCTGCGTTAATCCTATCCATTATTCATTAATGAATTCTGCCTTCAGCATAGCTGCCTTCTTCAATTGAGATTTGATAGACCACTTAGATTAAATTTTTGTAGCCATGCTTCGCGATCGCTGGGGGTAAATGAGGGGTCTTTTGATTGAGCTTTTACCTGGAAACGATTATTTACTAATACCGCAGTGGTAGTTTTACCTTGTTCAACTGCTGGATATCCTCCTATTTGTTTGCTGCTGTTTTGGAATTTGTTGGCTGCAGCAGGGGAAGCGGAGATGTCATTGATAGACATGACTGCTACTTCTTGACCACCTTTTTTGAGACTTGCTTGAGCAAAACCTTTTTTCTCTTGAGCATAGTTCAGTTTAAAGTCGCCACTTGATGATGGGAAGAATTTGTTGAGACTACCGCCAGATACTTGTTGGGCTTGGGAAGGACGTTCTGTTTTGCTTTGTTGTTGGGCCTGGTCGAAACGGCTTGGTTGTTTGGCTCCGCCACAAGCAGATGTTAGTAGTAATAAGCAGATCAATATTGGGGCTAGAGTTTTTGCTAATTTACGGCTATATATCATTAATTTATCTCTCCTTAAATCATAATATTTGAGATTGCTAGTATAATTTTCTCTTAAAATCGTACTATTTGTGTTATTTTTTCTGATGGCCTAAGATAAAAATTGTCCAAAGTTGATCGAATGTTTTCTTTTTAAATTCTAGTGGGTCTGGTCAATATTTACAGGACTTACGCAGAGAGTCTATATATAATAGCGAGAAAGAATACTATTTCCCCCTAAAGATGGTGGTTTAAAAGTCAATTTGCGTAAGTCCTGATTTAACTAAATCTGATGGCTGATTTTGATGTACAGCCTGTCTTTGTATAGATAAATCTGTCTTTGTGTAGATGAAGTTGATTGTTAGTGATTTTTTATCGGCACGAGTACCATCCTTGTGAACTAGGGCGATCGCGTAGATGATTTTTATTTTGATTAACTTGGTACAGCAGATTGCAGGTATATAAGGTACAAATATTAATGATCAAGTCTTTGTAGTGCGGGCATCTTGCCTGCGACTGGTGTACTTCACTAATATGAAACACGCTGTATCAGTTTGAAAGCAGAGGAAAAAATATTTAGGGTTTGCGTATGGAAAGATATGAGTGGTAGGAGTAGGAGTCAGGAGTCAGGAGGACCGAGTTAGGAGAAATGGGGAATTTAGAGGAGGTAGGAGTAAGAATTGTCCCTCAATTTTTCTGTCCTTAGTTTGCCTTTTATGCTAACTTTTTGAGGGTTTTAGACTAAAACAAGCGCACTTTGTGGGAATCCAAGAAAGCTCAAACCTTTACCTTTCAATGGTTTTATTGTTAATCAGCAAACCCTATTTATGTGCAAAAAACAGTAATTTTTTTTGTATTTTTTTTGATACAAAATCTACTGTGAAACTTGACAAAATAATTATTTTTTTGTAACTTTTAAGGGTTATGAAATGAGGTAGAAACTAAAAGATTTCCTGACTTAGAGATATTGGATAAATATTACAAATAATGACAAAGTTATCGAGTATTGTAAAACAAAAAAATCATACTCAGTAGATGTTATTTTTCTGAATAAAAGCAAGAGCAGTTATAGCCATAAGATTTGAGTTGTGAGATATTGGAAACTTTTAGGGAACAGGGAACACATGGTCTGGGAACAGAGAATGAAGAAGAAAACGTATCATATGAATATAATAATTGCTATATTCTATACTTTTAAGGAACATCTCAATTTTCACAACTGATTCCTGATTGCTATAAATATTAAATAGACAAATATTTTCTGTACCTTGTAGTTGTCAAAAAAACTGTTTTAAGAACAAAAAAATGAGTTCTGACTATCCCTTGATACTAGCAACAGACCTAGATGGAACTTTCTTAGGAGGTTCAGATGAACAACGAGCAGAATTTTATGAATATCTGCAAAAACATCGCCATCGCCTACTATTAGTATTTGTGACTGGGCGAGACGTGGAATTTGTGCAAAGCTTATGTGAAGATTCAAAATTTCCTAATCCTGACTATATTATTGGCGATGTTGGTACAACAATAGTTCACGGTAAAACTCTAGAACCCTTAGAATCAATACAAGGGTGGGTTGAAGAAATCTGGGGAAATGCCAGTGATCGTGTTAAAGAAATGATGGCAAATGAACCAGGAATAGAACTTCAAGAATGTAGTGGTCCACGGCGTGTTTCTTACTATTACGAACCAGAAAAACTCCAAGAAAGCACAGTTCAAAAAGTGTTTGATGCTGGATTTGATTGTATTCTATCTGCTGATGTTTATTTAGACGTAATGCCTAAAGGTGTTTCTAAAGGACCTACACTGATGAAATTCATTGAATTATTAGGATTAAATGCAGACAATATAATTCCAGCAGGAGATTCTCTCAATGACTTATCTTTATTCAAAACCGGACTCAAAAGTGTTGCAGTAGGAAATGCAGAACCGAAACTGGTAAAACATATCGCAACAATGGACAACGTTTATCACAGTCCTTATCCGGGTACCGCAGGCATCTGGGATGGTTTGAAATATTACAGTAAATTATTGGAAGCATAACAAATTGAAATCCTCGCTTGTTATTCTTTATCACCGAGAACCCTATGACGAAGTAATCGAAAATGGTAAAGTTAACTATAAACCGAAGAAAAGTCCCAATGGCATTATTCCCACTCTCAAAAGTTTCTTCAAAAGTTTCAACCAGGGCACATGGATAGCTTGGAAGCAAGTTACAAAAGAACAAAAAGTTGATTTCCAATAACGAGTTACTGTGGAAGAAGATGGAAGCAACTATACAGTACAAAGAATCCCATTAATGGAGCAACAAGTGAGAGATTTCTATCACATTACAAGTAAAGAAGCATTTTGGCCGATTCTTCATTCTTTTCCCTGGTATTTCACCTCTGAAACCACAGATTGGGAAAACTTCCAACTAATTAATCGGAAATTTGCCGAAGCTGCTTGTGAAGAAGCTGCCGATGATGCTCTGATTTGGGTGCATGATTACAATCTCTGGTTAGCGCCCAAGTATATCCGAGAAATGAAACCTAATGCCAGGATTGCATTTTTTCATCATACTCCTTTCCCATCTGTAGATATTTTTAATGTATTACCTTGGCGAGGAGAAATTGTTGATAGCTTGCTTTGCTGCGATATTGTGGGTTTCCATATTCCACGGTATGCCGAAAACTTCGTGAATGTAGCTCGGAGTTTGCGAGAAATTGATGTTGTCAAAATTGAACCTGTACCAGAACATATTACCAAAGTAGGTATAGCTTTAGCAGAACCAGAAGTCACTACTCAGATCCGTCACCAAGGTCAGTTAGTCAGAATAGACTCTTTTCCTGTCGGAACTTCTCCAGAATATATCAAGAGCTTAGTAGAAAAACCAGAAACTCAAGCATTGATTGCATCTATTAAAGAAAAGTATCAAGGACGAAAGTTAATTATTGCCGCAGGTCGTATTGACTATGTGAAAGGTCACCGTCAAATGTTGGAAGCTTTTGAACGTTTGTTAGAACGTCGCCCAGATTTGCATGGCAATGTTAGCCTTATTGTTAGTTGTGTTGCTCCAGCAAAAGGAATGCAAATTTATAAGACTGCCAAACAAGAAATTGAGCAATTAGTAGGAAAAATCTATGGGCGGTTTACTAAATTTTCCTCTGATTGGATACCAATTTTGTTGTCTACAGAGGCTTTATCTTATCAATCACTTTTAGGTTATTTTGCTGCCTCTGATATCTGTTGGATTACTCCTTTGAGAGACGGTCTGAATTTAGTGGCAAAAGAATATATTGTTACTCGCCAAAATAGAGATGGGATATTAATATTGTCTGAGTTTGTGGGTGCAGCAGTGGAATTGCCAGAAGCTATTTTAACAAATCCTTACTCTGTTAAGCGCATGGATGATGCTATTGAACAAGCATTAGAAATGCCTATGGAAGAACAGAAGCAAAAAATGACAAAAATGTATGAAACTGTTTGGAAATATGATGTGAGATGTTGGGCAGATCATATGTTTGAGCTGTTTCAAAATACCACCCATGATGTAGTTTCTGAATAGTAGAAGGTTTCTCTGTAATTTCAGTTATCAGTTATCAGTTATCAGTACCGACCACTAAAGCCGGAGGCTTGGAAATACTGAATTGAATATTTTTTCATCCCCTTAAAAGGGGAGGCTTTAGACCTAATTTTTTGGTAAAGATATAACAATAGTTCATTAATTGATAATGAATAATTGATAATTGATAATTACCTCTGGTTCAAACCGGAATTGAATATAAGGAATATTTTCTTTTTTTTTCCTTAAAATAGTCCGCTTTAAACCAGAATAATTAATAATTATTAATTTGTAAATTGTTCTAATACCAATTTGATAAATGTTTGTTACAAATGGTAGAAGTAAGAAAGAAGGAAGAGGGAAGAAGGAAGAAGGGATAAATATTGAAAAAAAATGGGAAAACGATATAAATAACTATCTAAAATGAACTGGAGTAGCTATTTGTAAGAATATCCTATCGATATCTACCTTTTTGTAGCATTCTTTTTTAAAATTGTTCTCAGAGGTCATTTCAGGTATCAGTTATCAGTACCGACCACGAAAGCCGGAGGCTTGAAATACTGAACTGAATATTTCTTTCATCCTCTTAAAAGAGGAGGCTTTATACCTCATTTTTTGGTAATAAAAGAGAAAAATTACTGCACCTAATAAAATTTAAGAAGCAAGGAGATAACATCATACTTAGTTGAATACTTATAAATAATTAGAGGGGAGTCAAAACTCAGAATTCACCAAATCAGCAAAAAAGAATTTATACCAAATCTGATTACTATAGACCACAATCTTAGGACTCGTTTCATTAATGGATAATGGATAATTACCTCTGGTTAAAACCGTTACGGAATTGAATATAAGGAAATATTATTTCTTCTCTTGGTCGATTGGATATGGTTAGGAAACCCATCCATTCCACCCTACGGGAAGCTACGAAGATCGACCGCTTTTTTTTCCCCTTGTAGAGCGACAGCTCGCGGCGCAGCCAAGGGGAGGCTTTTGACCTGAATTATTTAATGAACAATTATTAATTATTCATTATTCGGTAAAAATAACTATTACAGTTTTTTTGATGGAAGCTGTATTTCACAATTTATCCCAGATAAAATTTGTACAACTTATTTTTACATGGCTCCTTACTATCAGCATTAACTGACATTTTGACTTGTTATATTAAATCCGTTTAATTCGGTATAAAAAAATGTTCCATCTTCAACCATTACCAAATATTTCTCGAGTTCCCCTACTCCCCTACTCCCCTACCCAGCATCTAATTACACTGATGCTACCGGATTTGATATTACTGTGATTGGAGCCAGGAAAAGTGTTACAAGAAAGTTGAATACTATCCTCAATTTATGGAAGAAAATTTCATTCCAGATTATGTTATGGAAAGTACTGAGTATTCTCAGAATACAGGAGTTACTGCTGAGTTTCTTTAGCTATTTTGGTCTAGCAAAATCTTTCATCTTAACTTATGGGTAGAGTGTGAATAGATGAACAGATTAATGGTAATTTTTCTGTAAATTACTATTAACCTACTCTACTAACTTCTATCAAAAATTGAGTAATTAACTAACAGGTAAAAATCATAAATTATGGTAAATAAAATATCTCAAGCTGATAAAAGAAGAGAAATTATTAAAACTTTAGACTCTGCTTATCCAGTATCTAGCGAAAAGGCAACTTTAGCAATTATAGGTGCAGGTGCATGGGGTTATGCTTTAGCAAAATTGGCTGGTCATAATCAACATGAAATACATTTATGGTCTCGTAGCTTGAATGTCAATTTATCAGAAATACTCCAAGATGTTGATATTATAGTTTCGGCAATTTCTATGAAAGGAGTGAATGAAACGGCAGAAAAAATCAAAAAAATTGGATTATCAGAAAAGGTAATTATTGTGACTGCTACAAAAGGATTAGATCCAGCAACAAGGCGGACTCCTTCTCAGATTTGGGAAACAAATTTTCCTAATAATTCAGTTGTGGTTTTATCTGGTCCTAATTTATCAAAAGAAATTAATGATAAATTACCTGCTGCAACGGTAGTTGCTAGTAAAAATAAGGCAGCAGCAACAACAGTACAAAATATTTTTGCTTCTGGTTTATTTCGGGTTTATAGTAGTCCCGATCCTATTGGTACAGAGTTAGGTGGAACCTTGAAAAATGTTATTGCTATTGCTGCTGGAGTTTGTGATGGTTTGGAACTTGGTACTAATGCTAAATCAGCTTTGTTAACTCGTGCTTTGACAGAAATGATTCGGGTTGGTAATCATTTAGGCGGACAAACTGAAACTTTTTTTGGGTTATCTGGTTTAGGAGATATGTTGGCAACTTGTAGTAGTTCTTTGAGTAGAAATTATCGGGTTGGTTATGGTTTAGCTCAAGGTAAAAGTTTGGAGAAAATTTTAGACGAATTACAAGGTACTGCTGAGGGTGTTAATACTACGAATGTTTTGATCGATCTTGCTTACCGAGAGGAAATTCGCGTACCTATTTCTCATCAGGTTTTTCTTTTATTAAATGGCAAAATTACTCCAGAAGAAGCAGTAGTAGCTCTGATGGAAAGAGATTTGAAAGCTGAATTTTGTGATTGATTCTCAACTGAAAGCTCAAAATATTGTGGATTAGTAATGTGTTTTTTGTTTTAAGTAGTTAATGGTACTTAGACATTTTTTGGTAGGAAAAATGCGTCAAAGTTAGTCTAGACAAGGGAATTACGTCGATGCGTTAAAAATGGCTAGCACCCTTAGTAATTCAGGATTTTACCTTTTTGACGTAAAACCCTATGTCTATCTATATTTGAGCCTATTTTATGGCTTTTTTTTGTGTAAGTCCCAATAGAGGTTTTTTACCGATAAGCAATCATGATGGTTAGGATTAAAAGAACATCAAGTAATAGATAAATGGAGTATAGAACGCCATTTTATCTAGAGTATTTTGTGCCTATACTTTGATGATTTGGCATCAGCTAACTGGAGGATACAGAGGTAATGGGGGAATAAACCTTTGAAGACATTTACTGATGCAATGGTACGCTTTTCGTACAGCTATGTCTTTCCGTTTTTTTGATTGGTTGACTAATAACCGTGACGTATTTACCTCTCACAGAGAGAGTTTGGGCTATATTTGGGCTTAAAAGTTCTGTAAGTCCCAATAGGTATGACTTTTTTTGATAAAAAGTTACTAAATTACCAAGGATTACCAATAATAGTAAAAGCAGCCCAATAATAAGGATGAGATAAATTTTCATTTCCATATTCTGCTAATTCTTGTGGCAATTTTACGCTACTACCAGAACCGTGTAACTCATCTTTTTTCAAGTTTACTTTCCCGTTTAACATTGCTATTTGTGCTTGTCTGAGAGCTTCTGCTTTCAGTGGATTTTTTTGAAAATGTTGATAAAATTCATTCATTAATGCCAAAGTTCCCACATCACTAACATACCAAAGACTTGCCAGTGCAGATTTAACTCCAGCTTGCACAGCTAAACCAGCAAAACCTAATTCTGCTTGTTGGTCTCCCACTGCAGTTTTACAAGCACTTAGTACCAACAATTCTACTTTTGGTTGATGCCATTTCAAATTTCTAATATCGTCTAACTCTAGCTTTTCTTGATTCCAAAACTGAATATAAGAATTACTGGGTTTGCCCGATTTAAACTCAGCATGGGTAGCTAAATGAATAATTCCAAATTTATGTTTTTGTTGTTGGTATTGTAAATTTTTAACTGTAAAATCTTGGTTGATAAATGCTTTGCCTTGAAAAAATTCTTGTGTAATTTGTTTTAATTCTGTTGGTACGGCTGGTAAAGATTGATGGTCGATAAATTCTGATGCCCCCATTCCTAATACTTGCATATTTTTTCTGGAATTATACTCAGTTTCGATCATATTAAAGGCGGGAATTAAAGCAATACTATACTTTTCTATGAGAAATTTTTCTCCATCATGTAGTGCTGATAATGCTAAACTGCGTAAACCTGGTCCTAGACAAAAAAGAATTGTATCTACTTTTTGCTTTTCTAATTCTGGCTCGATAGGAGCTACTATCCACTGATAAATTTGTTGAGCAGGTTTTAGATATGAATTGCTGTGACGTCCTCTGGGATCTGTGATTTCCCCAGCCAATATTTTTGCTGTATTTAATACAGTCTTTTGCTCTAGATCAGTAACACTGTATATAACAGGTATTTGATTGGGAGTAATTAATACTAACTGTATGGTTTTTTTTCTTGGCCATACCCAAACAACCCCAGGGTTTTTATCAGTTTGGATTTTCCATAAATCAAGTTGTTTAGCGATAGTTTCAGCAGTTAATGTAAAGCCAGAGAGATTAACACCAAAATAATTTTCATAAGCTTTTTCCCAAGTTTGTTCGATTCTATTCACAACTTCTTTGACAGCCCGATTTTCTAATAATGTATCCCACTCTGATTCTTGCAGAGCAAATGCTGGTTGTTTTTGTAGAAGAATATTTAATGTGATACTACTGATGCAGACTAATATAAATAGAAAGAATAAAATCAGATTTTTTTTCCATCTTTTGTTAAACATAATTTGGCTCCAAGATTTTTATTTCCAACTCTATTAACTATGATTGAGGCAAAAATTATGTAAGCATTTCCTACGGAATACTACGCAAACAGCAATTAGTAATAAATAATTACTTCTCAGGTTTGGTAAGGTGACCCATGGCAGTAACTTTTCTATTAAACTAATTTTAAAGGTTGCTTTTACCTTCCCCAAAATTAATTGCTGATAGCTAATAGCTGACAGCTGAACATTTACAAAATTATAGATGGGTTAAATACAGCAATTAATCTTCACCTATCAATAGTCAGTTTTTCTTGTTTTCGTGATTTTTACTTCTTTTCAAGGCTGATTAATAGACCTAAATTACCCGCAAACTACAGTATGAGAAGATGAATTTGCTTACTTAATCTCGGTACAATGGTCTACACTGTGGAAAATAAGAACTTTTATACAGACTAATCTAAAATCAAAAACAGATATGACACCTCCAGAAACTAGCACTCCTCCAGAGAGTTCAGATAATCATAATTTAGCACCTGTAAGCTTGAAAGAGCCTGAAGTTAAGCCAAATAATACAGCTCGAGTAGGCGATTGTCAAGATTTAGAAGAAGATGATTATCTCGATCGAGCTCCTGATGATGTGGAAATGTCTATATTTGACCATCTGGAAGAATTACGGATGCGAATATTTTATTCTCTAATAGCAGGAGTAGTAGGTATTATCGGTTGCTTCATTGTAGTTAAACCTATTGTCCAATTTTTAGAAGTTCCTGCTCGTGGAGTAAAGTTTCTCCAACTGGCTCCAGGAGAATATTTTTTTGTAACTATTAAAGTAGCTGCTTATAGTGGTTTTCTTTTGGCAAGTCCCTTTATACTTTATCAAATAGTTAAGTTTGTTCTACCAGGTTTAACTATTAGAGAAAGAAGATTTCTCGGACCCATTTTCTTAGGATCTACAGTTTTATTTGGATTGGGATTAGTATTTGCTTATTTTGCAATTGTACCAGCAGCTTTGAAGTTTTTTATTAGTTACGGATCGGAAGTAGTAGAACAAGCTTGGTCAATTGAACAATATTTTGAATTTGTATTGCTATTAATGTTTAGTACGGCATTAGCATTTCAAATTCCGATTCTGCAATTCTTATTAGGTATTTCAGGAATTGTTTCTTCTCAACAAATGTTTTCTGGGTGGAGATATGTATTGTTAGGTGCAGCAGTTTTAGGAGCGGTTTTAACTCCTTCAACCGATCCTTTAACTCAAAGTTTATTAGGTGGAGCAGTAGTTGCTCTTTATCTGAGTGGTAGTTTTGTAGTCAAGTTGATAGGACGTTGAAGAAGGTAGAAGGCAGAAGGTCTAATTGCATGGGGATAGTCTTCGACACGCCATTTCGTGTCTACAAACTCCAAACTTTTCAGCAGTCTTATTGACAGTGGGATATTAAACCTGCAAAAGAAAAGATAAAAATATTGAATCTATATAATATTTGGCGTTGCACAGTGGCGAATGATTTGAGATTTTTGATTGAATTTGATTTTGGATTTGATAATTGCTAGAACGATTAATATTAGGTTTTTTTAGTCAAAGTCTAAACCTCTTTTTGGCAGTATCATTCCATAATGTGCAACCCCTAATATTTAGCTTGAATCCTACCTCCTCGCTCATTCCCCGTTCCTCCTGTCTCCTGTCTCCTGTCTCCTGTCTCCTGTCTCCTATCTCCTATCTCCTGACTCCTGTCTCCTGACTCCTGTCTCCTACCCCTACAAAAAGACTTTATTCAGCAAGCCCTATTTAAATACCAAATAAAGTATAAATTCGATTCCGAATCCAAATCATTGCTGTTTCTTGGGAATTTTCTTGCTTATCCAGTAATCCTAAGTTTTTTAAAGTCTCTAAACGTCGGGATAATTCTTCAGAAATTTTGTCTGCTAGTTTTTGGTGCTTTGCCAAAAGATTGTGTAAATTGTCTCGGTCTACTACAAATAAAATTGTATCTTCTGTGGCACGAAGACTCGCTGTACGAGTAATTCCTAATATTAGTGACATTTCTCCAATAAATTCTCCTGCATATCTAGTTGTAATATACTTATTTGCTTTTTCTGAAAATACTTCTACCGACCCGGAAAGTATAATATAAAATGAGTCTCCTGACTCTCCCTCTAGACAGATTATTTCACCGCGAGGAACAATTTTTCTATATCCATTTTCAATAACATCTCGTAGTTCAATATTATTACATTTTTTGAAATAACTAATCTGTCGTAATAAATCTCGTAAATTCCATTTTGAGGAATTTTGCTTAGTTTTTGCGATATTTTTGACTAAGTAAGTTGAAAGGTTTTTGGGATTTTTCACAACAGTTGTTGACTCTGCTTTTTTATGTGTTTGAATTAAATCATTAATCTGGCGAATATGTAAATCTCTTTGGGGAAAAGGAATAGAAATATTCCGATCACTTAATTCTGAATATATTAAAAAATTCAAATAACTTTTGATTTGATCTATTAGAGTAGGATATTTAATCCAAACTAATAATTCAAAATTTAAGGCACTATCTCCAAACCCTTTAAACCAAACTTTTGGTGAAGGATGAGATAAAACTTTTTTTTCCTTTCTAGCTGCATCTAAAAGTGCTTCTTTTACTAAGTCTGTATCGCTACCATAGGCAACACCAATGGGAATATGTAGGCGAGAGGTCGAATCTTTATGACTCCAATTAATAATATTTTGTTCTACTATAGAATTATTAGGAATAATCACAAAAATACCATCAATAGTTCTGATTACAGTTGAACGAATTGAGGTTTTTTCTACTACTCCTGATAAATCATCAACTTTGATAAAATCTCCGACTTTAATTGGTTGAGCAATCAAAATTGTTAAACCACTAACAAAATTACTAATAATATTTTTCAAACCAATACCAATGCCAATACTTAAAGCACCAGCAATTACAGTAATTGAGGTTAAGTCAATGCCTGCATTATGAAGCACAATTAAGATACCAGTTATTGTAATGATGTAATTAATAATAGAGGCGATCGCTTCTCTTGTACCTTTTTTGATTCCTAAATTAACTAATATCCATTCTTTCATCCAATTTTTTATTGTGCGCGAGAAAAATACTACTAAAACAATTAAGAAAATTATTTCAGTAATATTCTTGATGGAAAATGATTTATTCCCTAACTCAAATATTTCAAATATAACTATTTTAACTAAGAGTCTAAATATATTTTTTATTTCTATAAGTATCCAATTCATCTTAAACCCAGTGTATTTAATAAATGAGGAAAAATTAAATATATAAATTAAATAGCAAATGTAAAAGAGGTTCAACCTCAGTCTATTTAAAAATTGTGTAAGTAAAAAAATATCATTTTATTCCCCCTGTTGCCTGTTGCCAGATGAGCTGTTGCCTGCGCACAGCGCTATACTGACTACTTGCCCTTTATACTAAGCGCGTGAAGTTCCGAATGTAGAATTAAGAAAATTATTTCAGTAATATTCTTTAATGAAGAATGATTTATTCCCTAACTCAAATAGTTATTTTTTAAAGATTTTAACTAACAGGCTAAATATATTTTTTATTTCTAGAAATATCTAATACCATTTTGATAGATTTTTGTTACAAATAATTAAGTTATTGCTAGTAGTCATTAAGACAGAAGAAAAGTTTGTCAGCATTTATTGCAATTTGAGGATGAGTATTTTTAATAGTTTCAATATCATCAAAACCAATTATACCAAATTAAAAAAAGGTAGTTACATCTTAATTTGTCATTTATTGCTACAATTAAAAATTTTATATATCCATCAAATGTCAAAATTCAGCATTTTTTCCTCTTTTTTATCTAGTTTTTCTTTCCCTGTTGCCAGATGAGCTGTTGCCTGTTGCCCGTGTCGAGACTGTAGCAATATTTTATGAAATTGGTATTAGAGCTATTTCTCTATCACTAACAACTATGAAATTTGTACTTTTGGGTTATGACTGAATTAATGTCATTTATCCTAGCAATTATCCTCTAAATCAAGTTACTAATACTTGTGCATTTTCGACAATCTTTACTTCCCTTTGGAGAATAATTGCCAGATAAGTTCCTATTTCTACTTTTTTCATTAGCACTTGTTCTGCTAAAAATTTATGGGAGGATATATAATCACTAATTGCTTAAATTTATTCTGTGTAAAATTTACGAAATACTGCTAATTTTCGTGACTAATTTACTACCTATTTCATGATTTATATCCTTTTGTTTTTTTACTTAAAGGGGTTGAATAGAATAAATGGTTGATCTCAATACTTGTATGGCAATTATTAGATGAATTTTTAACCTCGATAAATAGTTGAATCGATTCCATATATATTATTAATTAAGTAAAATACTAAACTGATTTATGATACTCAATCTAATTTAGAGAAGATAAAAAATGACAAACATAACTTATTCTGACTTTGAGAAAATAGAAATAAGGGTGGGAAAAATTATTGGTACAGAAGAATTTCCAGAAGCCAGAAAACCAGCTTACAAACTGTGGATAGATTTTGGTGAATTTGGCATCAAAAAGTCTAGCGCAGGATTAACAAAGCTCTATATTCGTCAAAATTTAGTGGGCAAATTAATTCTAGCAGTTACAAATCTGCCACCACGTCAAGTCGCTAACTTTATGTCTGAGGTCTTGGTTTTAGGTGTGGTGATGGATGATGGAGAAGTTGCTCTGATACACCCAGATCGAGATGTACTACTGGGCCAAAGAATCTTGTAGTATTTTGAGCGCCCTCTGGTTAGAATTCTTCTACCATCCATTCTGAAGCTCTCTCGCCTAAGTCTAGAGGAATACTAACTGCCTTACCTAGTCTAGGTCTTTCTTTTGTATTCTCAATGTAGTTCTTAACAGTTTCTACACCGCCAAAACCATTGATATAGGTGGCTATTGCATCTAAGTGGGCAAAATAATCTACTTCAGTCATCGGAAAAGATACTTGCTCAAGGTACTTCCACATTACCTGCACAAATATTTTGCCTTTTGTCCGCCGTAGTTGAATATCATAAGACTTACCCCACTTATCTAGTAATAGTTGATGTAATTCCTTGCCAGTTATCATATATTTTAGATTTTAGATAAATTATAACTTCTACAGTTTTGAGTTCTAAACACTAAATATAGTGTCGCACTATAGTTTTATTTAGGATTATGTAGTGTTTTTGCGTAAATTTTCAAGTTCAATAGTTAATTTGGGAAAAACTAACTATTAAACAAGTTTCCAAAAGTAAAAAATTATACTACATTCAAATAGCAGTCGAAGGAAAGGGCGCGGACATATCAAAAGCTTAAAACTCAGACAACGCGAAATTTTTCGGTCTTTCGGTCCTTCCTTCTGCTATAAATCTAATTATCTAGTCATAGACCTTGCAATCACAACATTTACATTTCTTAATGAAAAGAACAATAAAAGTTTAAATAATGTAATAATAATCAGGAAATGGTTTTAAGTTGCAATTTGTTTAACAAAATATTGTAAGCTGGGCTGTGGTCACAGACTAACAGCAATTATTTTTTGTCTGCACATAATTCACCTGTGGCAGTAAGCACGATAGAGACGAAAACGCAGCAGTAAATATATTGGTTGCCGGAGGACATACCTCCTCCGGAGCAGCTGCGCTAACGGAGACACAAAATCGACTTGGAGGGAAGCTTAACCCATCCCCTCCCTGGAGGGGAGCAAGAGGGGTGGGTGCAGCACTCCGTTAAGCGTCAACCCTTCGAGGATCTAAGGTTCGGTAATAATCTCCGTATCTTTAGGCCGTAGAGGATGTCAAAAACACCAAACGTACATTAATAAAAAACACTCAATCTATTCATGGCTCAAGCAGAAGGAACACCAGATGTACCCGATATGGGACGTCGCCAATTTATGAATCTTCTCACCTTTGGCACTGTGACCGGGGTCGCTCTTGGAGCGCTCTATCCAGTAGTTAACTACTTTATTCCTCCATCCAGTGGAGGTACAGGTGGTGGGGTGACAGCCAAAGACGCCCTTGGTAACGATATTATTGTTAGTGACTTTGTGGCCAATCACAATCCAGGAGAAAGAACTCTGGCACAAGGTCTAAAGGGAGACCCTACCTATGTAGTGATTGAAGAAGATCAAACTTTAGCTAACTATGGTTTAAATGCAGTTTGTACTCATTTAGGCTGTGTAGTCCCTTGGAATGGTAGTGAAAATAAATTTATCTGTCCCTGCCATGGCTCTCAGTACAACAGTACAGGGAAAGTAGTTAGGGGGCCAGCACCTTTGTCTTTGGCATTAGTCCATGCCAATGTTAGTGATGATAAACTGGTCTTCACCCAGTGGGAAGAAACAGACTTCCGCACCGGAGAAGACCCTTGGTGGACTTAAAGAAGCGGTCAACACTCAGCACTCAGCAATTAGTAGGCTCGTTTTTTTTTACCTTGAGAAGAGGAATTTTAACCCCGACTCAATCATCCAGCGTAATAGTTGCTGGGAATTTTTAACCCAGAGTTGCTAAAAGCTGAGAACTGAATGCTAAAAAATGCTAAAAGCTGATAGCTAGTTCAGAGATTTTTGATTCGTAAGCAATCAGTAAATCCAAAAAATTTGTAGAAGTTTTTGATTTTGAGAGAAGACAGAACAACTGATGTCAAAAATAGACCGATCGGCAATTTGGGGTAGTATGACTAAGGCCTTCGCCAAGATGATGGTAGTAGCGATCGCAACTATAGCCCTATTCCTCACCAATGATATAGTCCATCCCCAGGCAGCAAATGCCTATCCATTCTGGGCACAGGAAACTGCTCCAGCAACTCCTAGAGAAGCTACAGGCAGAATTGTTTGTGCTAACTGTCACCTTGGTGCTAAACCTACTGAAATAGAAGTACCTCAGTCTGTACTACCAGATACAGTATTTAAGGCTGTTGTAAATGTTCCTTATGATACTGAGGTTCAACAAGTCTTGGGTGATGGTAGTAAAGGTGGCTTAAATGTAGGTGCTGTATTGATGTTGCCTGAAGGCTTCAAAATTGCACCTGAAGACAGAATACCTGAAGAATGGGAAGAAGAAATTTCTGGTCTCTACTTCCAACCCTACGCTGAAGACCAAGAAAACGTTATTTTAGTTGGGCCAATGCCTGGAGAAGAATATCAAGAGATTGTTTTCCCGGTTTTATCTCCAGATCCTGCCACTGATAAATCTATCCACTTTGGTAAGTATGCTATTCATGTAGGCGGAAACCGAGGTCGTGGTCAGGTTTATCCTGCTGGTAATAAGAGCAATAATACTGTTTACAACATCTCTGCTAGTGGTAAGATTACTGATATTACTTTTGAAGAATATGTAGGTAATAACATTACTATTGTAACTACTGACGGTGAGACTGTTGTGGATACAGTGCCTCCAGGCCCAGAACTTTTAGTTGCTGTAGGAGATACTGTTGAAGCGGGTCAAGTTATTACAAATGACCCTAATGTCGGTGGTTTTGGTCAAACAGATATTGAAATTGTGCTGCAAGATGCAAATCGAGTTAAATGGTTGATGGCATTTTTTGCTCTGGTCATGCTAGCTCAGATTATGTTAGTTCTGAAGAAGAAACAAGTTGAGAAAGTTCAAGCTGCTGAAATGAATTTTTAGGTAGACTGAGTTATTTCGCTTAATAATTTACTAATAGGGAGTAAAGCATTAGGAGTGAGGGATAGACTTCATTTCTAATGCTTTGCTCCTTTATCCATTAATGAATCACTTTTACCCGGCCAATGTCACAGACGATCGGGTCTATAGTAATATTTTGATAATAAATATTAATTATTTCAAATCTAAATAAACGATTAATTTTCAAAACCTGAGCGCACAATAGCTATACTTGAAGAAGGAGACAGGAGACAGGAGACAGGAGACAGGAGGAAAATTACATGGGGATTCTCACCCCAAGTAATTTTGAACACCGTGTAGACGGTGGGGTATTAAACCCACAAAGAAAATGATAATACATAGTTAATTCTCTTCATTTTTCCTGCAATACCAATTAATACTACGTTACAAATACTGATATAGCATATAAATATATCAGTATGTATTATACCAATTCCCAAAAATAATGCTATACTTCCGATGAACTTCAGTTATTAAGTAATAATAATGATTCAGTAATGAATGTAGAGGATTATCGGCATTAATCCAAAATATCTTATGCCTTTTAACCCTATTCCCTACTCCCTATTCCCTACTTCCAAGGAGATGTAGCAAAACTTTTGAGAAATGGTATTACTATATTTTCTCAGGTTATTGATAATTGAAAATAGTATACTCAAGACTTTAACCTTGCCAAATAAAAAATTAATAGATAATAACTCAATAAGTTATTATCTATTAACCAGCTCGGCAAAGTAGTTAGTGCCGATAAACTATAACTTTAATCCTTACTAACAGAGTAAATCCCCTTAATAATCAAGGGGTATGAGTAAAAACTGAATGAAAAAAACTCTTAATAAATTTGTAAAATATAGTCCTAGCATTCTCAGTATCACCCTACTAATGGCTAATACTGCCCAGGCACTGCCTACTCCACCAGAGAATCAGACATCACCCAAAAATTCTATTGGGGTATCCGACCTAGAATCAAAAAAACCTACTCAGACATCACCCAAAAATTCTATTGGGGTATCCGACCTAGAATCAGAGACCTCTATTGAAGGGATAACTTCAGGAATTAAAGGGGCATCAGACTTAGAAGTAGTAGACCCAATGGGCCAAGTAACATCTGTTTCCCAGTTATCAGATGTCCAACCCACAGATTGGGCTTTTCAAGCTTTACAATCATTAGTAGAACGTTATGGTTGTATCGCAGGTTATCCGGATGGCACATTCAAAGGCAACCGTGCCATGACTCGTTATGAATTTGCAGCAGGTTTAAACGCTTGTTTAGACAGAATTACGGAATTAGTCGCAGCAGCAACCGCAGACTTAGTAACTCGCGACGACTTAGCTGTGTTACAAAGGTTGCAAGAAGAATTTGCCGTAGAATTAGCAGAATTGCGCGGTCGTGTAGATGCTTTAGAAGCACGCAGCGCAGAATTGGAGGCCAATCAATTTTCCACCACAACCAAACTAGATGGTGAAGTACTATTCTGGGTAACTGATACTTATGGAGAAAGAGCCCAAGCTCGGGGAGAAGCATCAGCTAATGACAAAACTGAAACCACCTTTTCTTATCGAGTACGTCTGAATTTTGAGACCAGCTTTACTGGAGAAGATTTACTATTTACCCGTCTACAAGCCACTGATATTCCAGACCTCAGCGGAGAAAACCTCACTAATACCTTAATGACTCTTGCAGGTATTGATGAAGGTGATGGTGATGATACAGTCATCATTGACCTATTCTTCTATAGTTTCCCTGTAGGCGATAAGGCTCAAGTTTTAGTTGGCCCTACTGGAGTAGACCTTGACGACGTTTCCACAGTTTTAACACCTCTTCAAGATGAAGGCGATGGCACTATCTCCCGCTTTGGTAGACGTAATCCTACCAGTTTCCGAGGCCCTGCTGGTGCTGGTCTGGGGATTCAGTACGCATTTAATGAGACCTTTTTACTCGAAATCGCTTACTTATCTGGCGAGCCAGAAGATCCAAATGAAGGTGCTGGTATTTTCAATGGTGACTATAGTGCTTTGGGTCAGCTCATAATTCAACCCAATCCCAATCTGTCTTTTGGTCTCGGTTATGTGCGCAAGTATTGGGGGAAAAATGATGTTGATGTTAGCGGTGGTACAGGCAGTTTTAAGGCTCAAGACCCCTTTGATGGTACTCCCACTACTGCTGATAACGTTGGTTTTCAAGCTAACTGGAGAGTGAATGAAAGAATTGAAATCGGAGGTTGGTTTGGTAGCACCTGGACTCGTCCGGAAAATGATAACGGTGATGATGACGATGTTACTATCATTAATGGAATGCTCTATGTTGCTTTTCCAGATTTGTTTAAGGAAGGTAACATGGGCGGTATTATGGTAGGGGTTCCTCCTATTGTTACTGATGGCGGTGATGATGATTCACTCAAGGATGACGATACTTCTATACATATAGAAGCAATTTATCGATTCCAACTTAATGATAATATCTCTGTTACTCCTGGTTTATTTGTGATTACTAATCCGAATCACGATGATTTTAATGATACTATTTGGGTGACAACATTACGGACTACTTTTAGATTCTAACTAATATAGCAATCCTAAATGATTTGTCAAAAATCTCAGTATAGATAAAAATTCTGAAACTTTTCCCCTTATTCCCAGTTAAGGTGTTCCCTAAATTCCAAGATATTGTTACCCGCAACTGATATCATGTCCGGTAGTATCCTTAGTGTGTAAAATTACGTCACAATTGGAGGAAACCCTTCTTCCTTCTAACTTATGTTCTCTATCTCCCTTTCATCAAAGTCTAAGTATATAATCGGACATGATATGAAATAGGATTGCTATAGTAGATTCTTAAATTTTCAGATCATAAAATTACTGGAGTTTAGACTAAGACAAAATTTCCCAAGATTGTTTTGGGTGAAAAAAGAAGGTAAATTAACCAAAAATTGAGTCTAAGTTTTCAGATTTTTGGTTTTTTTTGTGGGACTTTTTCGTTTTTTTACTACAGGATAACGGGTTCTTTTACTTCTGACTTTACCTGTTTTCCAACCAGTGGATTTTCCACGGGGTTTGGCAGTTTTAGCAGGGGTTCCAATCTTGACTAAAAGTCCGAACATTGATTGTGCGACCCTTCCAGGGCTTAAGTTTTTTTGAGGCTTAAGCTCACGGAAGATAAGGATTCATAAGTAGAAGGCCATTGTCTTTGAAATCAAGGTGAAAGGGAAAAATCAGCCAATGAATTGGCTGTTAAGCGTGGTTAAAACTGCATGGATTAAATCATAAGTGGAATCCTGAGCAAACCCAAGTAAATTGTAGGTATCAGTCCTAAATTTTTGCAGTCTATTTATGTTAGTATTCATCAGGGAGAGTTATGTTTCTATTTAATTGCTTTTCAATTTTCTCCCTTTTTCTGAAATTTGATTTATTAATATTTGTCAACCATCAACTTTGCTGGTATTCAGTAGCGATCGCACATGAGATTATACTAGACTGTACGGTGTTATTTTTGGGTACAACGCTGCTCCCTCAGGTATTTACAACTTCCAGCTCAAAGTGCAGTAAGCGAAAAGGTTTACAAAAAATAATGTGTAAATCTGCCAGAATGCACTGCTATAGTTAGTCTAAACTCTAGAAGATAGCCATTATATGATCAAGGAAGATGATGATCGCTATGGCAATAAAATGACTGAAGCTACCAAATAAATTCCTCATAAATTCCTCCTAGAAAGTTTACTGAACCCTTGTCATACCTTGTGGCGATCGCTCGATACTGTTTGAGTTTGGCGAAAAAATTTTTGATCTGATGAGGTACTTTGTATAAGACTCGATCATAATTACGGAGTTCTTTTAGATTTTTTTTCGGTGGAATCACTACTTCTATTCCTCTCTCAGTCAAAGGCTTTATCACCCGCTAAACCGCGTAGGGGATGTCAAACAAAGGCTCCAAGAGATTATTTTTGAGCTATGTACTGAGAACAACTGGAGGTTGATAGCACTAGAAATTATGCCAGACCATGTTCATCTCTTCCTAGAAGTCGATCCTAACTTTTGCACTATCAATAATTATCAAGCGCGTCAAAGGTAGAGCTTCGCATCACTTGAGAAAAGAATTTCCTAGACTGCTGAAATTACCTACCCTCTGGACACCAAGCTTTTTCTGTGCAACTACTGGCAATGCTTCGACAGAGACTGTTAGTGGGACTTACACAACTTAACTGGCCAAATTAGACTATAATGCTTGTAAATCAATAATTTTACGTCGAAGCGATCGCAAGGAACGAAAGAAACAACCCCTACTGCAATGCCCCCTTGCTTTGAAAGGT
>NZ_JAAHGB010000049.1:0-54301 GCF_010672695.1 Okeania sp. SIO1H4 | reverse complement strand
GTCGGGAGGTAGACAAACATCTTGATCGAAGCGGATCAACATTTATTTATGTAAGGGGGTGCTTTCCGCCCCACCCTGTGGAGGAGTGGGGAAACCAGCACCCCCTTACCAACCCCCTTATGGTTGTTACATAAGAACTATCTTCAACAGAGAATAAAGATGCAGGATCTGTAAAAGAAAGAATGAGAAATTCCAGTGGATTAATATCATCTTCATCAGAATCAAAAGAAAAAGAAGAAGAAGAAGCAAAGACATTAACGAACTCGACACCTTCAGGAAAGTTACCAGAAGAAGGCTCGACAATTGCTTGTGAACCCCCTGGTATAAAAACAAAATCTGGAGCTTCACCATTAAGCTCAATTTCCAAGTTTACCTGATCTCCAATCAAAGATGCTTGAGCCGGAATTTGTCCTAATAATCCTAAGCTTAATGCTAATGCAGTCATACTGCCAGCAGCTTTAGCAATCTGTTGAAATTTGTTACTCATGATTTTTCTCCAATGTTTTTAAGTTTGTACTAATTACAATAACTTGATTTTTTCTTAAAAGCAAGGCTATTTTTCCTTCTTCATCAAATCTTCATGAAATCCATATAAGCTTCATGAAAACTTCATATATTCAGGATTAATATGGTTTAAAATTAGAGAAAATTGAATACTGTAAGTAAGTAGTTGAGGATAAATAAAGATATAAAAATGAGGCCAAAATAAAGTTTTATATCTTATTTTTAACTTATTAAATTTTCATCACTATTTTACGGATAATAAAACCAACTTACCTATATAGCATAATAATTAGTAATGCATAGGTTGTACTTAAGAATGCTTTTATTATCAAAATAAAACTAAAATAAGTGGGATATGATCAGGATTTAACATTAGTAAATACTAGAGCATAATTCTTGGAGGTTGCTAACGATGTTTGATAGTTATAAAGATATTTTCAATCAAAGAGGGCTTTCGTATCATCAAGCCATGATGACCTATCCTTTGGCTAGAGCTGAAGAATTTAATCAAGTGTTAAAGCTAGCTAAAATTAAAGATGACAACGTAATTTGTGATGTGCCTTCAGGGGGTTGCTATCTGAGTAATTTTATACCTCGATGTGCCAAGTTAATTTCAATAGAAACTTCAGAAAAATTTATTGAATGTTCTCAAAAGAAAGACCACAACATTGCTCTAGTTTGTGAAAATATTAGTCACATTCCTTTGCTTTCAGAAAGTATTGATCGGGTGATTAGTTTAGCTGCTTTACATCATGTAGATGATAAGTTTGGTTTTTATCAAGAAGCTTACCGTTTACTTGCTCAAGGAGGAATTTGCTGTCTGGCAGATGTCAGGAAAGGCTCGAAAGTAGCTGACTTTTTAAATATCTTTGTTGATCGATACAACTCTATGGGGCATCAGGGTGCATTTTGGGACAAAAATACTGCCAATCAGTTAGAAACAGTAGGTTTTCAAGTGCTTGTTCATCAAGCAATTTCCTTTGATTGGCAGTTTGATAGCTTAGAAGATATGGTGAACTTCTGTAAGTTACTGTTTGGTATTGACAAAACTGACAACTCCAAAATTTTAGAGGGAATTGAACAATATCTGAGCTATCGCATTGAAGAGAATCACTATTATCTGTGTTGGGAATTAGAATTTTTCCAAGCTCTCAAATCAGGAATTTAATGCTCTCCCTGCTAGATTAATAAAAACTAATAAAACAAAACCAACAATTCTTTAATTAAATATGCCAATTCCTATTTCTGCGATCAAAGGAGTTATTTGGCCAGCCTTACCAAACCCTAACAATTCCTTGCTTTTGGCCTTGCAATATCAGTTAGAACAAACTCAATGGTGGTCTCCTGAAGAAATCCAAAAGTGGCAGATGTTCCAACTCACAGCACTCCTTGCCCATGCTGATCACACTGTTCCCTTCTATCGTCAACGACTGGGTGTTTTACTCGAAGTACGCGATCGCTTCCTCAACTATAGTGACCTACAGCAGATTCCGATTCTGACTCGTCAGGATATTCAACAGCAAAGCAAGGAGATGATTAGCACTGCCTTACCCAAAGAACATTTGCCTACTTCAGAAAGTCAAACTTCTGGCTCTACAGGGCGACCAATTACTTTTCAAACAACCAAAACAAAAGGAATTTTTTACCGAGCATTAAATCTTCGCAGTCATCTATGGCATCAGCGTAACTTTTCGGCAAAAGTGGCAGCTATTCGAGTGCCTCGCTCTAAATTACGACAGTCCAAGCAAAAACAAGAGGGTAAGAAAATTTGGGCTGATGCTTTTCCCAGTGGTGCGCTCGTAGAATTGGATAGTGGTAAAACAATTGCAGAACAGTTAGCTTGGTTAGAAAAAGAAAATCCCGAGCATATACTAACTTACCCTTCTAATCTCCTAGCTTTAGCAAAACAAGCCAAGAAGAAAGGAATAAAGATACCAAATCTTCAAGCTCTCAGCACATTTGGAGAAGTTGTTACCCCGGAAATACGTCAGGTTTGTCAAGCTGTCTGGAACATTTCCATTGTTGATATCTATAGCTGTCAGGAAATTGGTCTGATTGCTCTGCAGTGTCCCAAACACGAACACTATCATATTCAGTCTGAAAGCGTGATCGTAGAAATTTTAGACGAAAATGACCAACCTTGTGCTCCTGGTCAAATTGGGCGGGTAGTACTAACAGATCTTCATAACTATGCCATGCCCTTTATTCGCTACGAAATTGGAGATTATGCAGAAGTGGGTGAATATTGTTCCTGTGGCCGAAAACTACCAGTGTTGCGACGAATATTAGGACGAAGCCGTAATCTACTGGTTTTGCCATCGGGGGATCTTATTTGGCCTTCATATATACTCAGTAATTGGGCTAAATTAGGTCCTATTCTCCAGATTCAGGTTATACAGAGAAGTGTGGAAGTTATTGAAGTTCGGATGGTGCTTTCCAGAGCAATAACTGAGAATGAGGAAGCAATTCTCCATCAACACATTTGCGCAGATTTAAAAAATCAATTCCAAGTCAAGCTTTTGTATGTTGATGAAATTCCTAGAGCTGCTAACGGTAAATATGAAGATTTTATTTCAGAAGTAGTGGTTTGATTTTAGGTGATGATCGAGGCTTTGTTGCATACAGGATGATTAGACATCAGGCAACAGCTCATCTGGCAACAGGCAACAGAGAATTAATAAGCTGTACTTCACGCTTCCTAAAAAGTGCTGTAACCATTCTATAACTGTTTAACCGGACTTAATATCATGGGTAAGTCCTAAAATTGCCAAAGAAAAACTACCTGCACTTTATTCATCTGGCGTTGGTGATTTGAGGTATGATATCATGTCCTGATAAGAGTTCTATAGAACTCCGTGACCTTTACGCGACCAAAAAACTTTCTCCTTCTACATCCTGTTTCTGATTCTTTATTCCCTCCTGAGGAGGTCCTCCTGACTTCCCCTCCTGGGAGGGGAAGTCAGGAGTCAGGAGGAGAAAGAATTACAAAGATGAGGGTAGTTATGACGATTGAAGATTTTTTTTATGCCCAATTAAACGGATTTGATATAATTAAAATTATAGCAATGTGCGCTGGCATATTTACAAATTACAGTAACTGTCCAATAGCTAAAAGCCTGATATTATCGGTTTTTTATTCCCCCAGATGAGCTGTTGCCAGATGAGCTGTTGCCTGCGCACAGCGCTTTGAAGAAGGAGACAGGAGACAGGAGACAGGAGACAGGAGGAAAATTACTTATGGATTCGCTCCCCCAAGTAATTTTGAACACCCTGTAGACGGTGGGGTATTAAACCCACAAAGAAAATGATAATGGTAGTCCTGTATGGGTTTTGGTGAAGATATATATTTTTTAATTTCTCCCATACTCCCCATCTCCCCATCCCCCCATCTCCCCACACTCTCTCTACCATTACTATGCACCACCACCAAATTAATATCATACACGCGCTTCACCAACGCCATTCATCTCAACTAAGCAACAATACTATTTCCATTCATCCCAAGTATTATTAAAAATAGAAGTTTCAGGAAAAGCTGTGGGATTACCATTTTCTTGTAAGCGACCTTGTAAAACCTCCAATTCCCATTCCTTAGAAGGCATATCATCAATCAATTCATCAGGAAAAATACCTCGCTCCAAAGCAAAATCAATTGTTGTACCAGCAGCAGCACCAGCAGACCATTCAAAAGAATGAACCCGATAAGCAGCAGCAGCAATATAACTTGTAGCAATAGTCTTCCCCGCTACCAACAAATTATCAATTTGCTGAGGGATCATTGCCCGTAAAGGAATTTGAAAAGGATAAGCAGAACCTTGACCCCTCCTAATACCTGCTCGTTCAGAATTACCAGGTGCTTCTGCCGGACTTTTTGTCATGCAGGGATGAAAATCAATTGCATAATGACCAATACCCACACTATCAGGAAAAATAGTCGCCCGAGCACGTTGAGGCATTTCTGCCATTGAGTTAATTTGTGCATCTGGAGGTACAAAAGCAGAAACAGCTCCCCACAAATAATGTAATGTATCCGGTGCTAAATTTTGCAGATAAAAATCATCCCGAAAATTCTTTTTAGCAATATCAACCTCTGCCACGGTAAAACCTTCTGGATGAGTCTTTCCCCGACGACCAATAATACGTCTTCCCTCTCGCATATAAGGATATTTTGACAACCCGTGAGCTGTTCCCATCGGTGCATCAAACCCACTCAAAAAACGATTATTGGGATGTTTTTCTTTTACCCCTGCTCCCAATTGAGAGTCAGTAGTTCCCTCAACCAACCAATGGAAATAACCGAGAGCATTTTCCTCACCTCGACGGAGGGTTTCCGCACGCAAACCACCCATCCAACCCCCCGGTTGCAGTTGACCTGTAGCTTGTAGTTGCCCTCGACTGTAAATCAAATTGTCGTCGCGGTTGCCAGGACGGTAGTCATTACCCCAAGTCCAATTTTGCATGGAAATATCACCGGGATAAATAGTTCGTTTTCTGTAGTCGGGGGGTTGGGGTATATCTGGTTGCATTGACCAAATTTGCCGATAGCTGAAAACTAGGTTGAAATTAGCTAATCTGGATAATTCATAACTATAGTAGGGAGCATACTGAGAATAAAATGGCGGTTCCACATGAATTTGAGGTGTTTCAGTTGCCTCCATCGCGAAGGTGTAGGTAAAACCTTGAGTGCAGTAGGGGTCTCTGGTGTCAACGGGAGATGAGGGGTTAACGTAAGTTTGTGGATCGATACCGAGACGATAGGGAACATCTGCAAGAGCAATAATTTCTCCCGTTTCAGTTGCTTCCACAACATACCAGTCAGCACCACCTGTTTTTTCTGGGGATGGTTGGGGTACAAACTGAATTATGGTTTTGTCAAATCTTGCTGAGTTTTGGTAGCGGTAAGCATCTTCAATAATCTGAGATAGGGGTTCGGTGTTTATAGGTGGGGTGTTACTTACTGGTTGATGTTGGATGGCGATCGCTCTATTAATTTGATTATTAGATATATCTAATTCTTTGATAATAGTATTGGGAAACCATTTTAATGTACCTCCTCCTTTTTTGGCAGCATCCTCTAACATTTGAAATAGGATACCGTGACCATCGTAAGGCATAAAACAGGAGACACTTACCCAACAGGTGCCGGGGTTAAGTCTACCGTATTTTTCCTCAATGCGTTCCCGTAATTCTAAATAACCGCGCGGATAAAATAGGAGACTGCGTTGAGTTCCGCGTTCGTCGAGAGCGGAGGTACCTTGGGAGGAAATTTGACCGCCCACCCAGTCGGTAATTTCGGTTATACAAACAGTGCGCCCTACTAATAGTGATTCGTAGGCGCTTGCCGCTCCTGATAACCCACCACCGATGACTAAAATTTCGCAGGTTTCTTCTTTATCTGGGGTACGGGGTGGTGCTGCTAAGGTGGGAGCGATCGTTGGAGTTAGGGAAAATAAGCTGAGAATTAGACTAATTATTGGTTTAGTTTTTTTGAGCATAATTACAGTTGTATTGTTAATAATCAAATACTGAAATTTTAGATTAATTTGAACAAGCTTGATTAGACTTCCATAGATTTATCTGGCCAATTGAATAATTACTCCATAGTTGACGATTTTTATTTTTGGAGGATATTATAAATACTGTACATTTTAAAAATAATAGAGTTATCGTTCGATCAACGTAAGAGACTGTTTGTAAAAAAAAACTAAAGGTGGCCATAAAAAAGTATTTAAGGTAGGGAAATAAAAAAATCAATGTCCCGAAAATCTTATGGCAGCGCTCCAAGTGGTTTCCTTTGGGATGCTACGCGATCGCGAGTTGGAACTACTCAAATCTTTACTACTAGATTCAATATAAGGGATTTTCAGGTTAATAAAGTACCAATTATTCATGGGAAAAAATCCCCGTAGCTGTCATTGCGAGGCGGCTATATTAGACTAAACCTCAATAGGAAAGAGTCAAGTCAGCCGTAGGCGAAGCCTTCTCGCAGAGTAGCAATCTCTACTCTATACAATTAAATGGTAGTCTATTTTTTGGTTATCCCTAACAGTGGTGCATTAACTGACTACCCAAGAAGTAACAACGTAGTGATTTTTCATCTATATCTACTAATTACACAGAATTTTATGCAAACTGTTCCAATAGATATTGTCTTTATTATATTTTGTGCAATCCTAGTCATTTTAATGCAGCTAGGTTTTGCTCTTTTAGAAGCAGGGTTGCTTCCTTCCAAGCACACAGTCTCAATCATATTCAAAAATTTTGCTGACTTTGGCGTTAGCTTTATCGCTTTTTTCTTTTTTGGTTACTGGATATTGAAGGGTTTTGATAATTCCTTACATCCCTTCAATATTATAGTATCAGAACCAGGAAATATTGAGAATGCAAAGCACTTAGTAGATTTTATTTACCAGGGAGCTTTTGCTGCAACCGCTGCAACTATATGTTCAGGAGCGATCGCTGGTAGGATGAAGTTGTCTGATTACTTAATAATGAGTAGCTTCATTTCTGGCATTATATATCCCCTCTCAGGTTTCCTATTGTGGGAAGTTTTCGATGAAGTATTTAAAGATTACGCTGGTTCAGTCGTAGTACATGCAACTGGTGGAGCTACAGCCTTAGCAGCTACTTTACTTATAGGGTCGCGACCTGTAAGAGAAAGACGACTACCAGCTCATAATATTCCTCTAGCGACAACAGGTGTGTTTCTATTGCTTATCGGATGGTACGGCTTTAATATGGGCAGTACACAATTATCTGTCGGGATGGCAGAAGGTTTACATGAAATTGCTCGTGTTGCGATTAATACAACCTTGGCAGCGACTGTCAGTATGATGGTGACAATTTTTCTGAGTTGGTTCAACAATATTCCGAGGCTAACGATCGCAATAAATGGCTTACTGGGTGGATTAGTCGGAATTACAGCTGCACCAGATGTAGCAATGATTTGGTATCCATTTTTTGTTGGCGGTGTTTGTGGTTGGCTAGTTTTCTCATATTCAAAATTTATTATTGAGGATGAATTTTCATGGGAGGTAATGGATGATCCGGTTGGCGCCGTGATTGTTCACTTGGTTTGTGGTGTAGTAGGAGGTTCCGCTGTAGGAATAATTAGGCTTTTTGAGAATGAGCCACATGGAAGAACTCAAATTGGGATTTCTGTGCTAGCTCCCATCTTGGTTTTCCTTTGTTTCATAATATTTTTGTTGGCTTTGCACGGGATGGTTGCATCTAATCGGAAACCAAGATTACCAAAAAATCAAGATGAAGGTCTTTTCGCAATGCTTGGTATTCTTAATCGTCTTCGCAGTGAAAACTCTGAAATAGATAGGGGTTTAGATTTAGCAAATCATCAGGAGACAGCTTATGATATTCCTGGTCCTCTAGAAACTCCTCGGCTATTTCAAGAAAGGATAGATGCCTTATTCATTCAGTATATTCAGAAAGAGAAAAAGAATGAATTTATTGCAGGGAAAATCTATCCTTCCAGAGAATATGGGAGGAGCCATTTTACATATAAAAATGCTGCTAAGGCAAGAAATCTTCCAGACGAAGCGAGTACCAGAATAAGAGCTAATCGTCAACCTTTTGATGTAGCTTTAGAGTCATGGCTTGGGGAAGCTTCATCACTTGTTGAAAGGTATTTTAAGCTTTATGGTGATGTTATCAAGATTAATGATGAAAATTTAGTTGAAAACTTTAAGAATGCAATTCAAGAGGTTGAGCAATATCGTTTCCAACTTAGAAGAAATAGAGAAAATTTCTTTAATCAAAAAATGAACGAAGTTATTAAGCAGTTATGGCATATTAGAACGATAGCTAATACACATAATGAGCTTACTCAAGAATCAGTAGAAAAGTTGACATATATGTCAAATGAAATATCTAAATTAAAACAAGAAATTAGGGCTTTGAAGGGTAGAAATAGATAGGAGTTTAGACATGAACAACGAAATAGATCGAGAACTGAAGAAAATAGAAGAAAGACTCAAACCACCAAGTATTGCTCTAATTGGTAGAACTGGTGCAGGAAAGAGTAGTCTAATTAAAGCTATTTTTGGGCTAGATGATAATGAAATCAGAGTAGATGTTGGGTTGCCAGTAACAAAACGTTATAACAAATATCCAAACCCATATAATCCAGATATTCCAATCATACTCTATGATTCTGCTGGTTATGAAGTTAGCAAAACAGATGATTTTTTACAAGAGACTTTAGGATTCCTTGGGGAAAAATCTCTTTCCAATACCCAATCTGTAGATGACAGTATTCACCTTGTTTGGTACCTCATTCATGCAGGATTAACTAGGATTGAACATTTCGATCTAAAAGTGATTGAAACAGCACTTAGCTTAAAAATTCCTGTAATCATAGTGTTAAGTCAGTGTGATATTGCTAAACCAAAAGAGCTTTCTGAACTAAAAAAAAGGCTGAGTGACTCCTTAGCTGAAATTGAACAGAGAGCAAATACTCAACTCAAAATTATGGAAGTTTCTGCCGATCCTATTGCAGGCAAGACAGTTTCAGGTCTAAAAGAATTAACAGAAGCGTCTATAAAAGCCATTCCTGAATCATATTCGCAAGCATTTATAACAGCTCAGGCAGTTAATGTCAAACTAAAAAGGACAGTAGCATACTCTCTTGTTGCTACAGCAGCTGGGGTATGTTTTGGTTCAGCTTTTATTCCTATTCCAGGTTCTACTCCACTGAGTATTATTGCAACTCAGCCAACTTTACTAGCATCTATTGCCAAAGTTTATAATCTCGATCGTTTTCTTAATAGTTGTCGCATAAGTGCAACGGTAAATAGTAACTCATATTCAGTATAACAGTTATAATTGCTCGTAGTTTTGCTCTATAGTCCTAAAGGGTTTAGCATCCTTTTATGGTTGTTAATGATAGTTGTGCGCCAGCAAACGGCCGTTTCCTCCGCGACATATTTGCGTAGCATTCCGCAGGAAAATACCCCTACTACTAAATTGAAGTGAGGTTGTTCAACCAGATTTAATATCACTTAAGTTTTGCTGATCCAAAAGTGACATCAAATTTTTCACACCAGACCACAACATTTGGATAATCTTGCCAATTTATTCCTTCTGGAATGTCATAAACTTGTTCTCCTGTAAAACTTTTTAAATCTCCCAAACGCACATAATTTTCTGTGGTATAACTTTCCGGACGATTTTCTTTATGTAATAACAATTTTACTGCCGGACCTTCAATGGCAGAAAAGTTTTCCGCTAACCGAACTTGAGTTTTATTACCTGCTTGAATAATTTCTGCTGTACCTTCGGTATCTTCCCCCGGAGTAATAGTTACAAATTCTCCAGAAGCTAAAACAGTATTTGTCTGAGCTAAAGTTGGATAATTAGAAATAGAAGCAACAATTATTTCTGGTGATAAAATTTGTGATTGTGCATCTGGACAAACTTGTTTTTCCCAATCACATTTATATAAATATTTTTCTTGCCAACTTAGAGAAATTTCTAACAAATCCCGACTTCCTGTTATTCCTTGCCCTAAAAATACTAGAATCGCCAAACAGTTTAAAGCAGTATGAATTTTGCGCCATTTGTGAGTCCTATCTTTATATATTTCCGGCACAATAGTCAAAGAAAAAATCATCAATATTGAAGCTATTATACCATAATAAAAATGAGAAACTGCCCACTCATAGTCGCGTCGGAAAACACCATCTTGAAAACCTAAAATTACGATACCTGCTCCGGTTAAGGTCGCAAATACTCCTCGCCATAATTTAGTTTTAGCTTGATAAAGAAATATTAGAGAAGCAACCGTAGTCATAAAGATGGTTACTATTAATATTGCTAGGGTCATATTTTCACTTTTAAAATCTTTAAAAATACCCTTAAAATATATTGAGTAAGCAATAGCGACTAAAGTTATTCCCACAACGGAACCCGTCAACAAATTACCTATTTTTCTATGTTCCGGTCCTACCACTGGAGGAATTTTACTTTTACTTTTATCCGCAGTTTGTAGCCTTCGTTGACGAGTCTGCCAAGCCAAGTTGAGAACTATACCAATGATTGGGAAAACCACCACAACTGCCAATGCTGGATGTATCAATCCCGCAATATCCTTTGCATTCATAATTTACCTCTCAGATATAACTTTACATATTATATTTAAGCAGGTTGAGTGTCGGTTAAATTATTTTTTGCTGAAAATTTTCTAAAAATTAGGTGTTAGGGGAATTTGGCAAGATTGAGAATAGTTGAAAGGTCTTAAAATCTATATCCTGGTATTAAAACTCTATTGTTACTGAAGCATTCTCATAACTGATAATTAGAGATGATCATTTCTATAAAAAGAGTAAATTATGTGGTCAATAAAAATGCAAAATATTGCTTTAATTTCAGCAAGAATGAAACAAATAATTCTCTGAATAGAGCTTTTCAATTTACTGTAATAGATCGAGTTCTTTAGATTAATCTATTAAAAAAGATAGTTGGTGTAATTCATTAGCTCACTATTGCAAAATGAGGGTAATGAAAGTGCTATTCAGTTTGAGAAAGCCATCAACCAGGAGATAATTAAAACTGTAGACTTTGAGATCAAATACGCCCGGGTTCGGTATAAAAAAATGTTTCATTGTCAGCCAGATCGCAAATATTTCTACATTTTATTCCCTCCTGACTCCTAATTAACTAATCTAGTTATACCAATGCTACCGGATTTGATATAAACGGACGATATTCACCTCCAAAAAGTCATTCTCTGAAAAGTTGGTGGGAAAATACTTCTGAGGACTCACTCATATCATGTCCGTTGGTATCGTTTGTGTAAAAGTTAGCGTGGATATCTACAGGAAATTTAAGTTTTTTTCTTGCTCAATTGCCTTCCTGTCTGTTGCCTGTTGCCTTCCGGAGCTGTTGCCTACCTTTGCTATACAATGCCGATGCTACCGGACATAATATCACGCATAACAACCAAATATAGTAGGGGTTAACGGCCGTTAACCCCCTACAAATAGTGTATAATTCGTATGCGTGCGTAAGTCCTGATAAAAATCAACTAAACCAAACTAACCCACTAACAGTCAGAATTATTAGTACTAACGCCACCCAAACAAATTGATTATCTTTTGTGTTAACTTGACTAGGATCGACAACTTCTAACTTCAGAGTTTTTGGCTTCGGTGGCCGTGATTTCACTTGGGAAACCATAGTGCTACCTCGACGATCTTTAGCATCACTTTCACATATTGCCCCCAAGTCAGGAATTTTAGTCATCCATTCTTGCCTGGTTCTCAGTACAGGTGCTTCGAGAATGGCTAATATACGTTTTGCTTGTTGGCGGGTTTCTAAACGAGGATGACGAGTTAGTTGTTTACAAAGGGCAGTTGCTTCTTGAATTTGGCCAGCCGCTTGATATGCTGTCACTAACCAGATTTGTACCTCTCCCCCAAATCTTGAATTAAGCTCAATATTGTCTTTAGCAGTTTCTAAATGTTGCACTGAATTACGGTATTGACCTCGCTCAAAGGCATATTTGCCAGCTTTATATTCAGTTTCAAATAATGTTAGGTTTTCTGAAGTCACAATCCCTGTTAATTAGTTTTTGATATATTTAAAATTAATCTTGGTTATTATATCAATTTTTTGATCGAAGAATTTTCAACCCACTGTGATTGTAGCAATTTACAAAAGTAATGCTAAACTTATCCTCCTGATATTTTAGCCTGATGGGGAAATAGAAAACTAAGTATAGCAAAGTTTTTGCTCATTGGTACTATAGGAAATAGTGCTGCAATTCCGCATTGGTCAGATGCAAGTGGCCTTTGTTCCCTATTCCCTACTATATATCTTGATAACAAAAAAAATCTGAGATTCTCCTGTTTCGTTTTTAGGAGAAACCCAGTTATAGAATTTTTATTTATTTGTATCCAATATTAAAATTTATAGTAGATGCAATTATAATTTAATTTCTTAGCGAGACTGGCGACGACGGGAAAGGAACATTCCACCACCAATGAATGCTAAAGCTGCAATGCTATTAGGATCTGGTACACGCACTTTTGGATCTGAAAGGAAATCACTGTACATTTTTTTGTATGTTAGTTCAGAGATGGCACCATTTATACCAATTCTTTGTAAAGCTGCGCTTAATAATTGTCGATCGGACCTTATTGCACTGACTATTCTCATCTTTAATATTACAGCGGTTTTCATTTGGGTAGACCACAGTAGGAACTTTCCATGGAATGTCCCTACAAAGTTTTGTTTGTGAAGATGTGGTTCATCAATTTGAAAAGCGCTGTAAGTGCAACTTCATGGAGAAATGGTATTATACCGTTAAAGTTAACTTCTAAACTCCTAACTTGTCCTAGTTCTTCTCCGAAGTAAAAATCCCAGACAGAGTTTTCGTATTTTTCACCAGCATGCAAACCGTTATCAGCTTTCAAGGAGAGGTAATAATTAATTATTAATGGCTTTGTTGCATGAAAGTTGCATTCGCGACGGCTCCCCCGAAAATTCCATCAACTAAATTTCTACTTTGTAGCTTTCAGGTAACCCAAGTTGAATCATGTGGTTAAGGATAGCGCACTGTATAAATAACTCCACTGCTTGAGTCTCAAATTTTCGTCGTCGCAACTTGCCTCCGAATATCACTTTGAGCCTCAACATTGTTGTTTTCCTACGGAATGCTACGCAAACGGATCAGGAGCGCCGATGGTATCCACTCTCTCGTTTCCATTTTTGACGTCCCACTCTACGAGTCTCTCTGAGATTTGAGTTCCTGGGATCAGCCGGAGCTTTACATTTGCCATGCTGCCAGATGACTGCATTTTGACGCGGTGGTATGGTTGGTTTAGCTCCCCTTTTACTGGCTGCCTCGTAGCACTTGCGTTGATCATAGGCTCCATCACCAGATACTTGCCCAATCTCACCCTCTACTCCCTCCAATCAGTAGCAAAACACTTGATCGTCACTAACATTGTTAGTTGTTACCACAGCACTAACAATTTCCCCAGTTGCTTCATTGACACCTAGATGTAACTTACGCAATTGTACAGGTTTACTTACACCATGAACTCTTGTTTTCCATTCCCCTTCTCCATACACTTTCACCCCTGTAGAGTCTACGACTAGATGCATGGCCTCTTGGGCGACGGGCTGGGACTACTGGTATCTCAATATTCAATTTACTCAGGCGACGGGACAAGGTACTGTGATCTGGTACTGGTAGCTCTAACCCCATTCAGGTAAATATAGATTCCAAAAATCCCTCGGTTTGTCGTCCTACCAAGCTCAACAGAGTAGCAAGAGTTGCCATTAATTCCATAGCAACCTGACTATAGGTATGAGATGCCCCCCGACGTCCAGTTTTCTCTGTTGTCAGCCACTGCTCTATCATTTGATTACTCAGCCAAAATGTTAGACTCCCCCTTTGTTTCAAGGAAGCATCGTATTGCTGACCAGTTACTTACTCTGTATTGGGATTTGGACTTGGACTTACTCATATCTAGTCGGTGCAGATTTTTTGTACCATAACCATAACCATATCTATACTCTATGTTCATCTTTTGTGCAACAAAGCCATTATTAATTATTAATTATTAATTGTTGAATAGTCACTACCTAACCCTTATCTCCTCTAAATAACGAATCAATCACATTCCAAAATACTAAACTTGCTGACAGGATAATCTAGGGGCAGAAATGTATAGCCTAATGGCGAACAACTAGATTTCACGACTCTAGTAAAAATAATTCTTGATTCCTGGCGATCGCCACTTGGTAAAAAAGTTATTTCTCCTGTAGCACCCTCAGAACTAAAATTTTCACTTGCTAAAATTTGTTGCAGGGCGATGCGATTTAACTCTTGACGTTCTGGAAGTGATTCTAATGCTGTAATCAAGGCTCTAGCTGCATCATAAGCAAAAGCCGTACGCCAACTAACAGTTCCTCCCCAAATGTTTTTTGCTTGCAGTGGAAAATCTGGATCGGGGCTATTCAAGCTGTGCCACGGTGTAGCTACTACAACATTTTTCTCTGCTTCTTGAGCACCAAACTTGAGAGTATAGTTACTATAGAGGTTTTCTCCAGTAATTATCGGTAAATTGAGCTGCCAATTTGCTTTGATTACCTCTATTGCCTTCGCTAAAGTGGAAATATCTGGCAGTAATACAATTGCAGTAGCTTTTTGTTTTTCTACTCTATTGTTCGCAGCACTGGCATTAAAAGAAGTCCTTGATAAATCAAAACTGTCATTCATATCTTTAACTATTTTGCCACCACCAGCACTCAAACTAACCATAAATTTATTTTTGAGAGATTCACTGTAAATATCATTAGGATTATCAAACAGAGCTACTATTTGCTGTTGATCAGTAGATTTATTAATTAAGTAACTTGCCATTGCTTGAGCCATTGTGGCATCAGATGGTATCATCCTAAAGAAAAAATCATTGCGATTTGATAATTTAGAAGCACTAGCAGTGGGAGAAATTAAAACCAGTTTATTCTTTTCATAAATTGGAGCTACTTCCATCGTGCTTTCACTAAAAGTATGACCAATTACTGCCAAAACTTGACCTGTTAAAACCAGATTATTTGCTATTTTTACTGCTTGCTCTGGAGAGTTGCCATCATCAACAATAATTACAGTTAAACCCTTGCCTCCAATCAAATTATCGCTCAGGTTTATGGCATTCTGAGCTTGAGCAACTCCCCGTAATTTTTCTAAACTATAGTTGAGAGCTTGTGACTCACCTGTCATTGGTGCTACTATGGCTATAGTATAAGCGTCAGTATTGCTAGCAGCTAGTCTGGCATTATTCAGATAAATCAGGATTTCTGGATCGTTAAAGTATTTTTTTCTAGCTGTTTCTAAAAGTTTGACTGCTTGCAAATAATCACCATCAGCAAAAGCTTTAACTCCCTCTTCTTTTTCTTTGGGTGCGGAACCTGGAATCAGAATTTCTTCCCCACAACTCAAATTATCATCCAGTTTTAAAGGACAAGTTGTTGGTGCTTCTGGTAAAATAGCAATTAAGACAGCGATCGCTCCTAGTGTGAAAAGGGAAATATTGCCTAACCATTTATTGACTTTGGGTGTGGTTTCTTGATATTTACTCTTGAAGTTCTGTATTTTTTGCTGCAATGGAAAGTCAGATAAATAGTTTTTCTTTGCGGGAGCGGGTTGTTTGCTCTGGGTAGGTTCAATTTCTGCTTGTACTTGCTGGTTGTAGTTAGCAAGACGTTCCAAAATGTCTTCGGTTGTTTGGGGGCGACACTGAGGTAAATTTGCCATCATCTCATCAATTAAGTCTGCTAATGTTTTTGAGATTTGAGTAGCATGGTGTCGCCACATTAATCTACCACTCTGAGGATCGGTAGGCAAATTAGTAGGATCTTGTGCTGTGACTAAATAAACTATAGTTCGAGCAATGGCAAATACATCCGACTGTCGTGTGATTTTCCCTTCATACTGTTCTGGGGATGTGTAACCTTGAGAAATCATCCCAGTCACATCTTTGCCTTCAAATTGCCTTAAATATGTTTCTGTAACTTGCCTAGTCGCACCAAAGTCAATTAATGCTAGTTGACCCCATTTCTGCTTTTGGGAATCTTGTTGATGGTCAGTGTGATTTTTTTCATTTTCAACCTCCTGTTTGTGGTCTAATGTTTCTCTGGTTTGTTCTGGATCATTTCCTAGCTGTGCAACATTTTCTTCGGTAAGTGAAATGGAAGATAAATTATTTGCTCTGCTAGCTTTTCCATCTGTTTGTTGACTAGCTTCTTGTTTAGGCAAATTTTCATAAGATCCAGAGGGTTGTTTGGCTCCATTATGATTGGAGTTTTGTGCTGGGAAGCTACGCAACATGATATTTGTTGGTTTAAGATCCCGATGGATGCAATGATGCTGATGAAGTTTAGCAATGATTTCTACTAATTGTGTGACCCAGGCGATCGCTTGCTCTTCTTCTATGGGTTGATTATGATGAATTTGTTGTAACCAGTCAGATAAATTTATACCCTCAATTTTTTCCATTACCAGACAGTGTAATGGTTCATCTCCCGCTTCTGACCAGATAAAGTATCCTTCTGGTTCAACTTTTGGTAATCCAGGTTCATGTAAATATGTTAAAACTTTTGCTTCTTGCTCAAACAAAGAAATTACTTGTTCTATTTCTTCGTCTTCTATTTCCCTTGGCACTTGCAATATTTTCATAATTTTTATCGTACCACCATCATCAACTTCCCAAGTTTGACCAAAACCACAGTCTCCAATAAGTTGAATCGCTCGATAGTGCTGTTGTAATATTTGTCCAGGATTAATCATCTTCCTACAAGTCAAAAATCAAAAGTCAAAGGCATATTAAAATATACAGTCACCTAGTCATCATATTAAATCTGGTGTTGCACAATAGAGAATGATATTCTAGAATTTGATTGAGAGATGGATTTTCTTGATTGTCAAAGCCATAAAAGCTTGAAAAATAGTCATTGTCACGGAAAACAGAGTTATCTGTGCCGTGACTGTGGCCGTCAATTTCCAGAAAGCCCCTGTCCTGCGGGTTATAGTTCTGAGGTGATATGTTGTACAGATCCATTCCCTTGCTGCTCTATGATTTGAAACATCGGCAAATTCCTCAATTCTCGTAATCATTCGTCACTGTGCAACGCCGGAAAATGCTATTGCTGCATATCATCTAGCATTGGAAGTTCGCACCAAAAAAGATTTTCCTATCGATTGGGCAGGGACTCAAAAAAATCTAGGTAACGCCTACAATAACAGAAATCGTTCTACCCAATCTACAAATTACTATCTATATTTTCTGAGACCAGTTCCCAAAACCTTATTGCAAATGCCTAACTAAAGCTTCCCCCACTCGTTGAGCATCGGCCTCCGTCATGCCAGAAGTCAGAGGTGGACAGATATGATTCGGACACCAACGTTCGGCACCAGGAAAACTCTCACCTTCACAAATACCTGCAAAAACTGGTTGTTTGTGACAGGGTATTTCATATACTGTTCCTCCTAAAAATATCTCTTCTTCTGCTAATGCTGTTTTGATTTCTTTGGCATTTTTTCCCTCTGGCAAATGAACAATCAATTTGTAATTACTAGCGATATCCATTTTTTCTGTAGATACAAACGATAGACCAGCTTCTTTGAGAGGTGCAGTAATTAATTCATAAGCTCGCTCACGTTTTTTCAACATCTCTGGCAATTTTGCTAAATGTATCCGACCAAGCAGAGCATTCATTTCCGTGATTCGCATACTATTACCAAAGTCCGTGTGTAAGCCACCAAAGTCCATGCCTCGCTTCCCTTGGTTTCTCAAAGAACGTGCGATATAGTCTTCCTCTTCATTATTCAGAGTTATCATTCCTCCCTCACAAGTTGTCATTACTTTAGTCGGGAAAAATGAAAAAGCAGCACCATCTCCCAAATTTCCAGCACTTACATCATTGATTTTACTACCGTGAGCATGGGCAGTATCTTCGAGGACAAATAACCCTCGTTGGTGACAATATTCCACCACTTGCGGAAACTCTGGAGAAATGACGCCCCCAACATGAACCCACATTACTCCAGAAATCTTCTGTGGGAGATTATTACCCTTTTCTACTGCCTCTTGCACCATCTGTAGAGAAGGAGCAAATGTTTGTTTGTCCATATCCAGATATTGAACTTTTCCTCCGGCACGAATTACTGTAGCAACAGTAGCAAAGTTGGTATTAGTAGGAACTAAAACAGTTGTTGCCTCAACTTTTTTCAAGCGTAATAGAATTTCTAGTCCAGAGGAGCCACTATTAACAGCGATCGCGTATTTTGTACCAACATATTCAGCGAATGCTTGTTCAAATGCTTTGGTATGTTCCCCTAAAATTAATTTTCCAGACCGTAAAATTTTCTCTGATTCTGATAAGAAATATTGAATTTCATCATCTGTAATATCGAAATAAAATGGTTTAATTGTTTGATTTACTGTCATGTTACTCTCTCTTGAAAATTCGTGTTCTTACATTAAATAAATTTACATATTTATCGAACTAAAATACGATAATCAATCTAGTTTTTTCCTCTTCCATAAAGTAGGAATTATACCATTTTTTCCAAGTAATACTAGAACCTATCTATAGTTTCATCAAAGGCTGATTTAGTAAAAATTTATTAATTGCTGCCTTTTATGGCAAATAACACAGCAAAGGCAGCAAGCAAATTAGAGTGATTAAAAGAGCGTTAAACGACTAAATTGTGTGATACACATTATAGCTAATTTGTACAGTGTGTAACTCAATAGTTATGCTGCCGAAATGAGCTAGGGATTCATTGCTTCAATTACTTAGCTACTAAAACATGAATGACCATAGGTTCATTTTGATGTGCAAAATAATCTAGGGGTTTGAACCCTGCTTTTATCGCCAGATCTTGAAAATAGTCCACTGGATATTTATCATAACTTAAAAAGTGAAATTTTGTGCCACTCTTTATATTTATTGGTCTTTAGTTGCTCTCAAATTATGCTTTCCACAATGAGTTTAAGCCACCCAATTAAATTCATAATTAAATGCAGTAGGGTCGAATCCAGAAACTGGCAAATCACGATTGATAAAATATAAAATACTGAGCGTCAAATTCCCCATTTTTCCATGATCATCAGCTCCTTTTAATGACGACTAATTTTGATTTGAATCAACACCAACAATGAGAATACCATCTGGTTGTAGTGGTTGTAAAATTATTTCAAAAAATTTCAGGCAATTATTTGTAGAAAGATTGGTAATTGTACTTCCTTTAAAAAAACTACGGGTTTAGTAAAGTTTTTAATCAGATCGATTTTCTTAATAAAGTCTGTATTGATTTTCTCAACTGATATTTCTGGTAACTCTCGGCTTAAAATTTCCTCACTCTGATCCAGATAAGTTTGACACAAATCTATAGGAACATAGCTTTTCAATTGTTTAATTTCTTTAAGGAAGGGCAGACTTTTATTTTTGAAAGCTATATCTGTACCCAGACCAAATTCTATAACATTAGATCCTGGTGGAACATAAGCAGCTATTTGGCTAGCCTTATTATTAATTAATTCGATTTCTTCCTTGTAAAGATAATAATTTAAATTTTGAGATATTAGTTCTTGGTAAAATCCTTCACCATTGGCAGAATCGTCCTCAATATTAGGAGTACTGTACAAATAAGGAGCTAGATTTTCTTCCTGTTGCTGCAAAAATAGAGATTTTACATCACAAAGAAATGAGGTTTGAAAGTCTGTCATAATGATTTTTCTTTGTAAGTAAAATATAATAATACTATAGAACTTCTCATTTGATGAATAAAAAAAACAGTGGATATGATACTTTTAGATTTTTTGCCTAATTTTAACTAGCTATCAGCTATTAGCTAGCCTCCTACAGAGGAACTACGTTAACAGCTATCAGCTTAAAAACTTGTGCATAGATAATTGTATCTGTTTGCGAAGCATTCCGTCAGGAAACGCTTTTAAAATTATTTCTTGCTGAGAGGAACCATTTTCCCATTATTAATTAATTTATACTTAATGCCACGCCATACTACTGTACGCTTAGTCAACGCTAGAGCAAAAAATATTAAACCAAAAAGATCGCGCAAAGGCAATAAGTAAAGACTTTTCAAACCTTCAGCATCTTTCAATTCTTTTAAAATTATCCCACTGGTCAGAAGTCGTAAACCAATTGTAATCCCTAATACTCCTAGCCCCAATAAGTCTCCCATTCGTGCCACAGCGAAGAAAATAGCAAAAGGTACTGCTCGGATTAATATAGTTGCAATAAATGGCCCAGAACGTGCTAAATATGTATTCTGATCCCAATAAATTTGATGAGTCCACCATTGTCGCCAATTCTTCAAGTCTACAACTACATCAATAATATAAGGTAAAAGCACCATTTTTTTCCCAGAAGTCCAAACCCTCCGTCCAAGTTCGTAGTCTTCTACAAGATAATTTGCTAGACTCTCTAAACCACCAAGTTCTTGTAGTGTGGTTTGATTTATGGCTATGGAAGGTCCCAAACAAGCATTGGATGCTCCCGTAACTGCTGCAAATATCACGCTAGGAATAAAGTCTGCATTCATAGTTAATAGTTCCATCTTCTCAAACCATCGGTAAGCACTTTTGGCTTTAAAGAGAGTACAGACACATCCCACATCGGGATTGGATAGAGGGGCTATGATATTTTTGATATAGTCAGGTTTGAGATTTGTGTCACTGTCGCTGATAATAATGATATCGTGGTGTGCCTCAGCTATGGCACCAAGTAAATTATTGACTTTACCATTAGCTCCTCCTTGAACATTGCTAATGACAACGAAAATCTTCTGAGTGTCTACTTCTGCTTGAATATCCTCAAGAATAGGGAGGGCTAAATCTTCAGGGTCTTGAACTGAATAAATTACCTGATACTCAGGCCAATCTTGAATAGAAATGCTACGCAGGTTTGACTTGAGGTCTTTTTCAATACCTCGTACTGGTTTCAGTACAGTGACAGGTGGGTGAAATTTTTCTGTGGCATTTATGTCTGGGGTGGTTTTCCTCAAAAATTGTCTAGTAGTCCATACACTGAGGATTGAATATACAGACCCACCGACTATCGGTATCAGGCAAATTATTTGAAGCACCTCTACAGGGGTTAACATTAATTAATTCTTGTTTTCAATTTTTCAATTCAAGTATAGTTATGTGATTATAATTTAGCAACAGTAGCGATCGCTCGCCAATTTGCTCTAGCCTCGAAAAAACAAAATAAATAATAATACCATGAGATTTTCCCATAATATCATGTGCCTCTTTCAGGGGAACTACGCTATCGGTTGAACAGTTATAAATAATTTTTAGAAGTGAGATGGGGAGAGGAGGGAGAAAATATATGAGGGTGTTTTTCTCATATTATTAATCACTATAATTGTACTGTTTGTCCATGATCTGGGAAAGTGGCGAAACTATACTGAGGAAAAAAATCATGTATGGCAGCAACTATTTTAAATACATCACCCATCCAAGCAGCACTTTTTTCCCCAGAAAAATTCTGTATTTGTCGGCAACGCTGTAGTGATGATTGTGCTTGAGCATAACTTCTCGGACAAGTATCATCAATTAACCATATAGTTTTTGAGTGTGCCACAGCAAGGGAAGCACAAAAGTCTCGAAAAGTTTGTTCAAAAGTATGCAGGCCATCTAAGTAAATTAAATCGAATGATTCAAACTCTTTGGCATAACTTCTAAAAAATTCATCACTGGAAACTTCTAGAAAGACCACTTTTCAGTGGCATATTTATCCTTATTTAATCTGAACTGAGGATCGACGGCAACTTTATTGGTAATATTTACTGCATTAAAAGTTATACCTTTTGATACTCCTATTTCTAGATATCTGGATGATTGATTAATACTAGCAAGCTTGTTGAGGCGATCGCTGCGACTTTTAATGAAACATAACCCTCATCAGTGAACAGAGTCTCAAAATACTTTTCTCCTGCTATAACTCCACTAAAAGGGATATGATTTCTTCCTCAAAAAAGCCGTTGTGGTTGATCTTTTCTCAGGTTATTTGTTAACTCAAAAATCCTGTGCTGTAGTTTTTCTAAATAAGAGAAATACCATTTCTTTTGTCCAAGTGTTAGCTCACTACCCGGTTCTGGAATGATAAGATTTTCAAAAATACAGTCGTTATTTGTAACTAAAACACATTTAGCTAGCGGTATGCCTATAATTTCTAGTATTTGAGTAAACCATAAAGGAAAAGTATATTCAGCTAGGGAGGTATTGGGGGGTTGTGAAATAGTAAAAACAATGCCATTATGAATACTGATATCAAATGCCCAAAGACGATGAATACTTTCAGTCAAAGCGTGCCCAAAGTGTGGATGAAAAGGACCTCCGTAGATATATGTACCATGGTAAGTTTTTGAACTATCAATCTGATGAGTATCACTGTTGTCGCTGCCAAGATTATTTTTTTTATTCACTTCTATGAACTGATCTAAGTAGACTATTTCTTGCTCTAGACTACCACCGCGTTGATCACGGAATATTTTTTCTTGATCTAAATTGATATTGCTTCGTCGATGACGGAATATTTCTGGCATATTATTGGGAAAAACTACACCCCCTGACCACTTATTATGTTGTTCCTGAATCTGAATGGGTTTGACTATGGCATTATGTATTTTGAACAATCGATTTTGCTCATCTGAATGCTCTAACAGTTTCTCACTCTTAATCTACCTTGAACTTAGTTTGGTCAGACTTAGTTTCCTCCAACTCCTTCTTTAATTGAGACTTTGACTCTGACTGCTCTTTCTCTTTCAACTGAGTTTCCTGAAGTTGAGAATAATACTTCTCCAACACATCCATTGTTTCACTTAACTGGGACTGCGACTGCTCCAATAACTGCTCGGTTTCCCGCAACTGAGATTTAGTTTCCTCCAACTCTTTGTGCAACTCCGAGTCCGATCGTGGCTGTTGTTGTTCCTGTTTCTCTCTCAACTGAGCTTGCTGCAATTGTGATTGAGATTGCTCCAATACTTCCATTGTCTCACTTAATTGCAACTGATACTCATCTAACAACTGCTCAGTTTCCCGCAACTGAGACTTAGTTTCCTCCAACTGTTTGTGCAACTCAGACTCTGACCCCGACTGCTTCTGTGCTAACTCTGCCTTAACCTGCTCCAACTCTTCCTGCTTCTCCTGCAACTTTCCTTGCAACTCTTCCAATGTCGCCATCGTTTGCTCCATTTGAGACTGATACTCTTCCAACACTCCCATCGCCTCACCTAACTGCGACTGGGACTCCTCCCATAACTGTTTGCTCTCCTGCAACTTGGACTTGGTTACTGCCAATTCCTGCTTAACTTCTCCATCTGATTCTGACTGCTGTTGCTCTCCTTTCTCCTTAAGCTGATATAACTCAAAGTGGGTTTGCTCCAACTCTCCTAATACCTCATCTAATTGAGATTGCGATCGCTCCAACTCTTCTCTCACATCGTGCAACTCGGACTTAGTTTTGTCCAACTCTTGCTGAGTTTGTTGCCATTTAGTCTTAGCTTCTTCTAGTTCTTTTTCTGTTGTTGCTGCCATTAATTTATATTCCCCTTAATTTCTTCAAATATTACCAATATCTTGATAAAATCAAATTCTAAAAATAAGTTAACTATACTGAGTAAGTGACTTTATCCTACCTCCATTTGTTCCCAATATTCCTGATTTAATTTCTTCTGTTGAATATTTATGTAGTATTTTTGCTCATGTTTTATTTGTCTAATTTTATTTAATTAAATCTGTCTTCTACTCACTTATTTTTCACTACTTACCAAAACTTTATGCTGAATTTTCATAGTGCGCTTCATCAATTTTTGCCATTCTTCAGAATTTGTCAGCTTTTGACTATCTAACTCTAGACCTTTTTGCTGAGAGAAATTAGCAAAACTATCTAACCATTCCATTACTATTTCTGCCCGAGAGTTTTCAGTATATTTCAAAGATTTCTGAAGGCGCTCTTGCATTTCAAGCAAATTACCTTTTTGATAAGCATACCAAGCTTCCCAAACTAATAGTTGATATTCTGTTTGACTCTCGGATTTAGAATTTATCAGAATGGCTTGTTGATACTGCAATTTTTCCAATTCAGACTGAGTTTGTGTTAGTTGAGACTTTGTTTTAACTAATTCTTTTTGTGCATTTTGTTGTTGAGATTGAGATTGTTGCAATAATATTTCTGTCTGCCTCCATTGAGTCTTAATTTGTTGCAATACTGTCTGATTTTCCTGTAATTGTAGTTGCTGTTTTTTGCGTTCTTCATCAGTTTGATATAGCTGATTTTGAAACTCTTTTAATAATGTTTTTGTCTGTTTCATTTGAGATTGAGATTGTTGCAATAGTGTTTCTGTCTGTTGCAGTTGTGAATTAGATTCTACTAATTCTGTTTGAACTTCTTGCATTTGTAGGTTAGTTCGCTTCAATTCTTGCTTTGCTTTATGTGATTGAGATTTAGATTTTTCCCATTCCTGCTGATTTTTTTTAATTTCTTTGAGTTGTTTTTCTGACTGTTGCAATATTGTTTCATTTTGTTTGAGTTGAGAGTTAGATTCTGTTAACTCGGCTTGAGTTTGATTTAGCTGAGATTGAGTTTCTTGTAATTCTTGGCTAGTTTTTTGTAGTTCAGATTCAGACTTTTCTAACTTTTGTTCATGCTTTTGTAGTTGAGAATTAGATTCTGTTAACTGAGACTGGTAATATTCCCACTCTTCTTGAGTTTGGTGTAACTGATGTTTATAAACTACTAATTCGTCTCTAGTTTCACATAAATTATGTTTTGTTAATCCTAATTCTGCCTGAGTTTGTTTCAGTTGTGAGTGGGAGTTTTCTAATTCTGTCTCTACATTGTTTAACTGTTCTTGATATTGTTGTAAACTCTTCTCATTTGCCATTAACTTAACCTGAGAATCTTCCCAGTCTTCTTGAGTTTGGTGTAGCTGATTTTGGCAAACCTTTAATTTAGCTTGAGTCTCATACAAATTATGTTTTACTTTCCCTAATTCTGCTTGAGTTTGTTTATTTTGTGATTCGGACTTTTCTAACAATACTTCTGTTTTTTCTACCTGAGATTGAGATTTTTGCCATACTGATTCTGTTTGCTGAAGTCTATAAGTAAATTGTTCTAGTTCTTCTTGTGTTTGATGTAGTTGTGACTGATTTTGTACTAGCTCTCCTTGAGTTTGGTGTAGTTCAGATTTTGTTTGTATAAGTTCTTTTTCTATTTGATCAAATCTGGTTTGAATATGTTCAACTTTTTTCAGTTGAGACTGAGTTTCTTCTAATACTGTTTCTGTGTGGTGGAGTTGTTTTTGAGATTCTAATAATGTTGTTTCGGTGGTATCGAGTTGAGAAGCATATTTTTCTAACTCATCTCGTGTTTGTGTTAATTGAGACTTAGTTTGTGTTAGTTCTAATTGACTTTGTTGGTATTGATTTTTATATTTTTCTACCTCTGCTAATAAGTTTTTATTCTGATTTTCTACACTACACAAATTCATCCAGTCTTGAAAAGCCCAAATTCTATAGGGAGATGATTTGATTTTTTCTTGCCAGGAAAAGTCTGGTATTTCATCGGCTGGTTTCCAGGATCTTGCTTCTAATTCCTGGTACATTTCTATAGCTTCAGGAAAGTAATAATCTATGAGAGTGGATCTATGGTCGTCTGCTGATAATTGATTATTAAATAATGATGGTTCGTAGATATTGGCAGCGGGATAATTAAAGTTTGTCTTAAATTTTTGATTAATTGCTTCAATAAATACTTGTTGGTTATTTATGATTGTTTGAATATTTGTCAATAAACAATAATTACCAGCATGATTATAAAAATCAATAATTTTTTGATTGTAGTGTAACCATAATTTTACTGCTAATTCCGGTTGACTTTGAAATATTTTATCTTGCCGACTATACAGATAATTAACTACTTCCCAAGGAGAACGATAAACTAATAAAAATTTGGCATTTGGCAGTAGATTTGCCCAAAAATCTAGAAATAAAGTTGTACGGGTTTCTTTCCATCCCCAATTTCCACTTATAGAATTTTTGGCGATAATTTCTTTTGCTATTTCTACAAAATTTTCTTCTATATCTATTCTTTCTTGGAGAGTCCAACCATCTGCATCTATTCCTTGAGATTCTAATACTTGTTTATGAAATTCATAGAAGTCTAAATTTTCAAAATATCCTTGAGGATTAGCTTCTGTTTCCTCTGTTAATTTCCGACCAATATGTAAACCAGAACCTTGGAGGATGGAAGCTGTTAAAGAACTTCCTGAACGGTGCATACTGGTAATAATTAGAGTTGATTTTTCTGTTTTTTGCATCATATAGATTTTGATTATGTATTAGTTATTAATATTACTATATAATTTTTTTGATCGTCTTGTTAACTTTTTGGCATATTGATTAACTGCTTTAAGTCCTCTACAATTATAGATTTTAGGCTGGTGGTTCGGTAAGTTTGTGCTTAAAGTTGCCAGATTGTTTAATCCTAAATCGATAGCTGCTATCCTAGTTTGAGTTAAAGGTTCTGTTTCTATTTCCTGTTTGTAAACTAACTCAATTATCTCAGCATTTTTTTTAGGAATAATTCTAACTTTTTATGATTTTTTAACTCTTATTTTCAAATAAATATTAGTTTTACTAGGGCGAATTAATCCTTTTTTTAAAGCTTTTTGACTAAGAGCTTGATGATGATAAATTACCACATATCTACCATTACTTCTATCTCCAGCACTACTTTGATAATTAAGATTTTTTGGCCTCACTTTAAATTTACTTGGGAAAGCTTTATCTTCTCGGTAAGCACTATAATAACTTTGCCATACTTTCAGAACCATTCTGAGAACTTCTTGACTAACTTTACGAGGTAAAACTCTTAGTATATGACTATTTTTGATCTGATAATAAACAGTAGTAGCATCCGTTTTTGACCGGTAAAAAAGTTTTGACAATCTAAATAATTCGCAGCATTGTAGAGATTTTTCGTCAAAAAAGATAAACCATCGCCCTCGGCGAAAAGTGAATGATTTTTTTTGATCAAATAATATTCTACTAAGAGCATAATTGTTTATATACTTGAGTCGGTCAGAAAAAAAAATTAACTAAAACTAAATATTTTGTCAACTACCAAAATAAAAAGCTATGTTTAAGTATATCTGACTATATTTTTATTTCAACTTTACTATACAAAATTTGCGAACTTAAACAGGTCTAATATTAATTAGGATCAGTTAGCACCGCTATATAATTTTCACTTCCAATACCATTATTCATATAGATTTGTCAATGATTTATATTAATTTTTTGGTTGTTAGCATTTATCCATTTTTGTCTGAATTTTCAGTTAGGACAGACTCAAATAAATTTAGTCTTATTTTGATTTACCTAATTTTATCATCTTCTCGATCCACTAAGAAAATCTGATTAAGTTCCGACTTTTGACTTAAGCTAAGACACATTTAGATTTTATGTTCTCTGTTAAACCTTAAGGGTTTACTTTTACAAATAACTTACAGCAGTTTCCCACTTTCCGTAGGTACAAAATTTTGGGTAGTAGGCAACAGCTCATCTAGCGAAACAAAAGAGGGAATAGAAATTAATCTAAAACTGTACCTCACCATCCATCAAAAGTGCTGTATATATAGCAATATAATTTAAGTTGTGAGTATTGGAAACTTTTAGGGAACAGGGGACAGGAAACAGAGAAAGAAGAAAAAAACGTATCATCTGAATATGATAACTGCTATATTCTATACTTTTAAGGAACAGTCAAATTATCACAAATGATTTATAATTGCTATAGTTTAAATGCTTAAGGGCTTACAATCAAACTGTTTCTTGATAAAAATTCAGCCTATAATAAAATTTTTAATTTACTCTGGTAAATTTAGTAATATTGCCTCAAGTAAGTGACATAGGAAAACATTTACTATATGATGTTAACTACATTAGGTTAATTTTATTCTATCGAAATTGATAGGAATAATCAACCTACTAAAAAACTGTAGAATATCAACAGTTAATCAGCAATATTACCCAATCCATAACTATCAAATAAAGGATTTTTTCAATAATAATGTCAACCTCAACAATAGCAACAGAAACAGAAAGCAGTGTTCACTATCTTCATACTGCGAATAAACTACTCAGAGAAGGTGATTTAGCAGAAGCTGTTGATGCTTACCAACAAGTAATTAAACTTAATCCTAAATCAGTAGTAGCTTATCAAAACTTGGGAGAAGCTCTTAGTTTACAGGGAAATTTAGAAGCAGCAGCAAATATATATCACCAAGGAATTCAACTGCAACCAAACTATCCTTGGTCTTACTATAATTTAGGAGAAATTTTAATTAAACTAGATAGATTTGATGAGGCAGTTATTTATCTAAATCAAGCGATTGAAATTAATTCAGAATTTCCCAAATTTTATAGTAGTTTGGGATTTGCTTTGGCAAAACAAGGATTATTTGATGAGGCAATAGTTGCTTATCGTCATGCTATTGAAATTGATCCAAACTTTGCTTTAGTTTATCAATATTTAGGGGAAACTCTAGCAAATAAAAAAGAGTGGAATGAATCCATAGATGCTATTAATCAAGCTATTGAAATTAATCCTTATTTGCCAGAATATCATTTTAGTTTAGGTAAGGTTCTAGAAGACTCTGGTCAACTCGAACAAGCGGTTATTTCTTACCGTCATGCTCTTGATTTAAACCCAAATTTACCAGAAGCTTGCTATTATATTGGTCTAGGTTTAACTAAGTTACAAAAATGGGAAGAAGCCATTGATGCTTGTATGCAAGCTATTTCCCTAAATCTCAAAAATGCCGAAATTTATCATCATTTAGGAGCAGCTTTAGTCCAACTCAAAAAATGGGAAGAAGCTATTGCTGCCTATCAAAATGCAATTGAATTTAATCCTAATTCAGCAATAATTCATCATCAGTTAGCTTATGCTTTTGCTCAACTCAAAAAATGGGAAGAAGCTATAACTGAATATCGTGAAGTTCTCAAAATTAATCCTAATTCAGCAGTTGTATATGACCAGTTGGGAGAAGCATTAACAGAAATGGAAAAGTGGGAAGAAGCAATAAATTGTCATCAAAAAGCTGTCGAAATTAAACCAGATAATCAAAAGTTTAATCAGCATCTACAAGAGGCATTAGCGAGAAGACAACAACAGAATAAAACAGTAATAGATTCTCATTTGAAATTAGCAGAAATGATGGAACAACAAGGGTTTATTGAGGAGGCTATTTCTGCTTATCGTCGAGTGATAAATCTTAATCCCACTGCTGCCGATATTCACCATAAATTAGGATATGCTTTGGCAAGTTTGGAAAAGTGGGATGAGGCGATCGCTTCTTATAATCAGGCAATTGAACTTCATCCAAATTCGGGTATTGTACATTATCATTTGGGTGAAGCTTTGACTAATTTAGGCTTAGATGAACAAGCAATATCTTCTTTAGAAAAAGCTATTGAACTTGCACCAGATTTATCTAGCGCTCATCAAGCTTTAGAAAATTTACAGGCAAAATCAAAGAATAGGGAGTAGGGGAGTGGGGGAGTAGGGGAGTGGGAGAGAAGTAAACATAAGAATAATTAACATTAATTTGGGTAAAATTAGCAAAAAAATTCCATGGGCATAAGTTAATTACTTAATAACTGAAGTGTTGCTGAATAATTAAGGTAAAGATTCTCTCTTTTAAAGGAGAAACAAGCGGTCGGGGGATGGCGAGGTCTCCTCGCCATATCCAATCGACCAAGAGAGAAAAAATTTTCCTTTTATTCAATCCTCTTCCTTTTAGGGAGAGGTAATTATTAATTATTAATTATTAATTGTTCAACATCTCGCCACTCCCTACCTTCCCATTTCCCTATCTACTCAGTTACAAAGATATATGGCTATATGGCAAACTTTTTGGGATTTGATATTATCCGATGTCTACAAGTCAGGAAGTTCAACCAAAGCTGAAAGCTATTAGTTAACTGCTAGTTAAGTAGATAGGGAAAATTATTTGCATATCTACTACTAAGATATATTTTATGATGTCTGAATCTTCTCTTTTCCCTATCTCCAACAAATGTTAAATTACAGCATTTTTTAAAATAGTGAAATACAGTTGAATTGCAATTTATGTTCCCTATTCCCTATTCCCTATTTCCTGTTCCCTAAAACATAGAATTTTTTCCTCACACTTTTCAGGCATTACTACAACCTACATTCTGCACTTCAAAATCTAGTATAAAAAAGGAGTCAGAATTTCCTAGGTCATGGTCCGCAAACAGCAATTCTGCAATTCAGGAGGAAATAATAGGGGTAATTATCAATTATCAATTATTGAAATAGTATAAATACCTAGCAAGCTACCGATTTTTATACTACTTTTAATGTTATACCATTTTGAAAAAAGAATGTTACGAATAGTAAGAGCGATAAAAAGACAAGTGCAGGAGATGTCCCTGTGAGAAAGTGGTGCAACCCCGCGACGACAACAGTCGCACCTGGTAGCACACCAAGAGAAAAAGATAATTTACGCCTTAAAAAATGGTATTAAAGCCATTCCCATACGACTCCTGACTCCTAAGAAATACCCTAGATATTTGTAGCAAACATTTATCAATTTGGTATTACTTAAAAATAACTTTTTTAATCAAACTTATTTTATTTTTGTACGGAGCATATCGCCAACTTAAATCAAACCATAAACCCTTTTTCAACACACTTTTGTAATGAGAAAAAGTGTCAAAACTAGCCTTGCCATGATAACGACCAATACCACTATTGCCTACACCGCCAAATGGTAAAGATACTACTCCAAATTGCATCACAGTATCATTAATACAAACATTTCCAGAAGAAGTTTCTGTTAAAACTTGCTCTTGCTTTTGTTTGTTTCGAGAAAAGAAATAAAGTGATAGAGGTTTAGGACGAGAATTAACCATAGCGATCGCCTCTTCTAAATTACTGTATTCTAAAACAGGTAAAATAGGTCCAAAAATTTCCTCTTGCATAATTAACGAATCCCAAGAAACCCCCTCAATAATTGTTGGAGCAATGTAGCGATCCTCTGAATTAGTTTCACCGCCAATAACTATTTTTCCATTTTGCAGTAAGTTAGTTAATCTACTAAATTGTTTTTCATTAATAATCCGACAATAATCTGGACTATTAGCAGGATTTTTACCATAAAATTCAACAATATATTTTTTTATTTTATCTAATAAATCTGATTTAACTGCTTGATTTACTAATAAATAATCAGGAGCAACACAAGTTTGACCAGCATTAATAAACTTTCCCCAAGCAATACGTTTTGCCGTATATTCTAACTGAACATCAGAATCAACAATACAAGGACTTTTTCCGCCTAATTCTAAAGTAACAGGTGTGAGATTTTTAGCAGCAGCTTCCATCACTATTTTGCCTACCCTTGTGCCTCCAGTAAAGAAAATATGATCAAATTTTTCTGCTAATAACTGTTGAGTTATTTCTACTCCTCCTGTAACTGTAGCAATATAAATAGGGTCAAAAGTATTAGCAATTAAATTAGCCACAACCTCAGATGTATTAGCAGCTACTTCTGAAGGTTTAATAATTGCACAATTTCCTGCTGCAATAGCACCTAATAAGGGAGATATTACTAACTGAAAAGGATAATTCCAAGGACCAATAATTAAAACTACCCCTAAAGGTTCTGGATAAATTTTTGCTCCAGCAGGAAACTGTTCAATTGGGGTAGAAACTTTTCGATGTTTTGTCCAATATTTTAGTTTTTTAATTGCATTATTTATCTCTTTGACAAAACCAAGTTCAAAATAACCTTCAAAAGTTGGTCGATTCAAATCTGCTTTAATAGCAGCTATTATTTGTTCTCTATCGTCTGAAACAACCTGTTTTAAAAGTTTAAGTTGTTCTATTCTAAATTCAACATTTCTAGTTTTTCCTGTGGCAAAAAATTGACGTTGTTTATTTAATATCTTACTGATTAATGATTGGTTGAAATTCATAGTTTTTCTCTTAAATCAATCTGATATAGCGCTGTGCGCAGGCAACAGGCAACAGGCAACAGAACAGCTCATCTGGGGGAATAAAAAACTTATAATATAACCCACATTCCGCATCACAAAATGTAGTATCGAAGAAGGAGTCAGGAGTCAGGAGACAGGAGACAGAATTTTAGAAGAAAATCATAGCTGCAGTGATTGAGTAATCAATCAAGCAAGCAAGTATTTATGCTTAATTATTTACTCGGAATTTGATCAACGAAAAAAGTAATTGAGATGATTTGCATAGTATAAATACCTACCAAGCTACGGATTTATATACTACTTTTAATGCTACAAATTGACGTACGGAATGTGGGATATAAGACTTTTAGCTATTGGACAGTTCTTGTAATTTGTAAATATGCCAGCGCACATTGCTATATAGCAATTCCCAAAAAGCGTGAGGTACAAAATTTTAGGCTTGAGGGAACACCGGATCTGGGAACAGGGAACAGGGAATAAAAAGACAAAAAGATAACTGTACCTCACGACCTTGGGAAACGCTATACCAATTTTATGTGAAGCTGTGTTAGGTGGTAAGTAGTAGGTGCTAGGTGTTATACCAATTTGAAAAAAGAATGCTTAACTTAAGTAGCACTTCAGTTATTAAGTAATTAATACTCTTATTCAATAACTTTTTTGATAATTACCACGCCAATTATTGTTAATTATTCTTATGTTTATTTATCCCCTACTCCTCCACTCAATAAAATGTAGCAAACATTTATCAAAATAATTAGGCCGAAAACCCCGCCTTTTAAGGCGAAATATTTTTGGAGGGCGACTCAAATCCCCTACTTCCCCTCCTGGGAGGGGGAGGGGCCAGGGGTGGGTTAACTTCTAACTTCTAACTTCTGACTTCTGACTTCGTTAAGTCAGGTGCCATAGAATTATTTTTTCCTTCTTCCTTCTCTCCTAGATAACTAAAGCCTTCTTCCTTCTTCCTTCTCTCCTAGATAACTAAAGCCTTCTTCCTTCTTCCTTAAAAAAACTATTCAACTTGACTAAGACGACGTAAATTCAAAATATCGCTCATATTTTTAATCTGAGTACAAGTCTTTTCAAATTGTTGACGACCGCTCACTTCAATACATAGATTAATAATTGCTGGGTGACCGGGATTTGTTTTAACTTGAGCATTTTGGACATTAACATTATTATCCATCAAACGAGACAAAATATCTTTCAAAACTCCCACTCTATCCATCACTTCTATACAAATATTAACTGGATAAGTTTGAGGTCTTCCTTGATTTTCATTAGTAGAATTCCAACTAACAGGAACTAACCTTTCTCCGGGTACATTTTCCACATTAGAACAACCTTGACGATGAATAGAAATACCATGAATGCGAGTTACACTACCAATAATAGGTTCACCTGGAATAGGATTACAACAACCAGCCAAATGATACATTAAACCTTCAACTCCAGCAATGGGATGAGATTTATCTGAAGATGAAGTTTGAGTTGGACGAGGTAGCATTAAAGTAGATTTATGCTCAGAAAATTCTTTACAAATATCTGAATTTTTCTCAACTTGTGTGACTTCTTTAGTTGCATCTCGTAACCGATTAACTACTAAATTTAAAGTTACTTCACCGTAACCTAAAGCTGCTAGTAAATCTTCCACATTATGGTAATTAAATCTCTCAGCAATAAGTCGCATTTGCTCAGACTTGAGTAAAGATTCAAAACCTTTTTTACCCAATTCTTTTTCTAATAATTCTTTTCCTCTAGATATATTTCCTTCCCGATGAGAGCGTTTATACCACTGACGAATCCGGTTTCGCGCCCCACCAGTTACAACAAAATTTAGCCAATCTAGACTAGGATGCCCATTTTTTTGAGTTAATATTTCAACAATATCACCATTTTTTAATTGAGTATCTAAAGTGACAATCCGATCGTTCACTTTAGCCCCTGTACAATGGTTTCCTACTTCTGTATGAATACGATAAGCAAAGTCTACTGACGTCGAGCCTTGTTTAAGAGAAATTACATCACCTTTTGGTGTAAATACATAAACATCTTCATAGAATAAATCACCTTTTATAGTTTCCAAATATTCTTGATCGTCTATCAAGTCGCTTTGCCATTCTAATAACTGTCTTAACCAGGTAAATTTTTCATCTTCAGCATTAATTTTAGTATTACTCGATCCGGTTTCTTTATACTTCCAGTGAGCGGCAATTCCATACTCAGCAATATGGTGCATTTCTACAGTTCTAATTTGTACTTCTACAGGGCGACCTGCATTACCTATTACCCCTGTATGTAATGATTGATAACGATTAGGTTTTGGCAGACCAATATAGTCTTTAAATCTTCCAGGAATGGGGCGGTAAGAGTCATGAACAATAGCTAAAGTTCGATAACAATCTTCTCTTTTATTCACAATAATTCTTAGTCCGGCAATATCATAAACTTCGTGAAATGCTTTTTGTTTTAAATGCATTTTCCGATAAATTCCATACAGATGTTTAGGACGACCACTAATGTCGTAGCATTCTATTCCTGCTTGGTCTAATTTTTGTCGTAAATTTTCTGTCATTTCTAACAGTTTAGCCTCTCGGTCAGCTCTTTTATCTGCTACCAATTCTTGAACTTCTCGATAAGCTTCTGGTTCTATATATTTAAAAGATAAATCTTCTAATTCCCATTTGATTCGACCAATTCCCAAACGGTTTGCTAAAGGTGCAAATATTTCCCGTGTTTCTAATGCTTTACTTAACTGTTTATGACGTGGCAAATGTTGCAGAGTTCTCATATTATGTAACCTGTCTGCCAGCTTAACAACGATTACTCTAATATCCTTTGCCATTGCCAAAAACATCCGACGAAAATTCTCAGCTTGTAGCTCTGTTTTACTAGAAAAATTAAACTTAGAAAGCTTTGTTACACCTTCTACTAATAAAGCTATTTCCGAGCCAAATTTTTGTTCTATTTCTTCAATAGTTACATCAGTATCTTCAACAATATCATGTAGAAAACCTGCAGCAATCATCGCACTATCACCACCGAGATATTTCAACAATCCCGCAACAGCTATAGGATGACATATATAAGGTTCTCCTGATTTACGATATTGTCCTTCATGCAACTTATAAGCCAATTCAAATGCTTGACAGATTAATGCTGTATCTAGGGAACAGCTAGTTAAATTATCAGTGTTATTTTTGCTATTGATACATTCTTGTAGCCAGTCAGGAATTACACATGAAAGTACAGGTTTAGGTGCTAGAGTTTTTGTCTTCATAGGAGTTAGTTTATAAATCAGATTAATTGGTTGTTTCTTTAGCTAATTTAGACTAGAGATGCCAGAGTTATATTTTGGTTTTTTCTTAACCTAAATTATCAATTTATAGTTGATGAGAAAGCGGTCTTAATTTTAATTAGCTTTGTACTTTATAGTTACAGATTTTTTGAGATTATCTGTTATTTTTTATACTTTAATTCTGATAAAAAAATATGGAAAACTATGTATAATCATTGGGATAAGATTATATTATCAAATCGGGATTGATGTCTACGGATATCTACAATATAACTTAATAATTGAAGACATAATTACTCTTGAGTATAAATAGATTATGACTCTAAAAAAACTATCAAAAATACTCATCAAATCAGTAATCGTAGAGTGAAATTAATTTACAGAACAATTAAAACTAATTCTGCAACTTTACTGAGATTATGAATATCCTATATTATTACCTTGTAGATTAATAATATAGTCTTTCTCAAGTGACTGAGGTACAGTTGTTTTTCTTCTTTTCTCTCTTGGTGCGCGTTCCCTCTCTTGGTCGGCATTCCCTTGCGACTGGCGTCGTCGCGGGGTCCGACCGCTTGCGCCTGACGGCGACGCTGGGTCTGACCGCTTGCGTCTGTCGCACCCCGCGGGGTCGCACCGCTATTCCTTGTTTCCCAAGTTTCCCGAATTACTGCTCCCCACTCCCTAAAAATTACGAATGCGCATACCTCACGCTTCTTGGGAATTGCTATATATACAAATTTAATTGATTTATATTATGTTACCAAAGGAGCATAATCAACGATATCAAAAATTCACTCAACTGCTGAATCAGTTACAAGAACTTATGGCCCAAGAAAATCTAGAGCTAGAAAAAATTTCGGCCATGAGGAAAGAAATCCAACAGTTTTTCGAGATTAAGATTATGAGTCTAGATAACTTAGAACTAGATCTATCTATTGTATTCCAGATCAAGTCTTACCTAACAGAGATCCACAAGGAACTTCGACTCTTATATGTAGATTTAATTTTTTTGCAAGCATCTCGAAATCCTCAAACAACACAAAAACGATTGGCCACTATCAAAGACCGCCTAAAAACCCTCATAGGCTATTGCGGAAATATACTTAGTCAAACAAAATTAACACAGGATTAGGAATATATATGATGAAAAGTCCCAAGTACGATGTAGATTTAGAAGATGCCGTTTTGAACGATATTATCCCGGTAAAATATTGCCCAGAATCTAAAGGTTTTTGGATGTCGGGAAAAAATTATGAAGCTTGGTTAGACAGTTTACCCTCATGGTATGCCCCAGAAGAAATCTTACCCTATAATCAATTTGAAGATTTTGTCCCCTCCCCTTTTGATGGTAAGGCAGGGTTATGTCCAGAATGTGGTACTTATTTATCACGCATCAAAATAAATATTAAACAACCTTTTTATATAGAACGTTGTTTACATGATGGTGGTATTTGGTTTGATAATGCTGAAGAGTGGAAAATTTTAGAATCCCTTGGACTGCATACAAAAATACATGAGATGTTTTCTCGTCGATGGCAAACTAAGGTGCGTCAGCATCAACAAGAAATGATTAATCGTCAGACTATTATTGATAAATTGGGAGAAGAAATAGCTGAGTATGTTTTTCAATTAGCAGATATATTAGAGGATAATCCTCATGGAGATTGTGCTGCTACTTATATGTTACGCAGATTTGAAAATAAAAGAAAGGAGCTAAATGGGAAATTTAGTGTAGGAAGTCAAAGTTAATATTTTATGAAAGGAAGAAGGAAGAAGGAAGAAGGAAGAAGGAAGAGGGAATAAGGAATAAGGAAAAAATAATTCTGCGCCACCTCACATAAAGAAGTCAAAAGTCAAAAGTCAAAATTTAAAAGTAATATTTTGAGGAATTAACACTTTGAAACTACAGTAATTTAACCGAAATTATTTCATATTTAAAGGAGCGAAACTAGAAGTTAAAAGTCAAAAGTCAAAAGTCAAAATTTAAAAGTAATATTTTGAGGAATTAACACTTTGAAATTACAGTAATTTAACTGAAATTATTTCACATATATATAAGAAGCGAAACTAGAAGTAAAAATTTAAAAGTTAAAAGTTAAAAGTAATATTTTGAATACTCAAAACTTTGAGGATACAGTAATTTAACTGCAATTATTTCATATCTATAAGAAGTGAAACTAGAAGTCAAAAGTCAAAATTTAAAATTTAAAAGTAATATTTTGAATACTCAAAACTTTGAGAATACAGTAATTTAACTGCAATTATTTCATATCTAAAGGAGCGAAACTAGAAGTTAAAAGTCAAAAGTCAAAAGTCAAAATTTAAAAGTAATATTTTGAATACTCAAAACTTTGAGAATACAGTAATTTAACTGCAATTATTTCATATCTAAAGGAGAGAAACTATTAGTAACATTCTTTTTTTAGCTGGTATAACACCTAAGTGCTTAGGCAAAATGAATTGCCTAATTTTATTCTCTATAATTTTTACAACATCAGCTTTTTAGCTTGAGAGTATGTGTAATTAATTTTGCATGACTACTTAAAACCTATGAACTACCACCTACCACCTAGTAATGAATTCCTTACTTGATATAAAAAATCTACGAGTAGCTTATCCAGAAAAACGTGGAAAATCTCATTGGGCAGTAAATGATGTCTCCCTCACACTTCAACCAGGTGAAAAATTAGGATTAGTGGGAGAATCTGGATGTGGTAAATCTACTCTTGGACGTGCTGCTATGAGATTATTACCCAAATCAGTACAAGTTGAGGGGTCTATAACATTTGGGGGAGAATACATATTTGAGATGAACCCCTCTCAACTGAGAAAATTTCGTGGAGAAGCAGTAGCATTAGTTTTCCAAGACCCCATGACTCGCCTCGATCCATTAATGACTATTGGGGATCATTGTGTAGAAACAATTCAAGCTCATCAACCCAATATATCTAAATCTCAGGCACAACAAAAATCTACAGAAACTCTTGAAGCAGTAAATATTCCTGCCAGTCGTTGGTCTCAATATCCCCATGAATTTAGTGGAGGAATGCGACAAAGGGTGGCGATCGCTCTAGCTTTATTACTGGATCCTAAATTAATTGTTGCGGATGAACCTACTACTAGCTTAGATGTAACTATAGCGTCTCAGATTTTAGGGGAACTTACCAGACTTTGCCAAGAACGTCAGACTTCCTTATTATTAATTTCCCACGATTTAGCAATGGTAGGAGAATATTGTGACCGTATTGCTGTAATGTATGGAGGTGAAATAGTAGAAACAGGTTCAATTAAACAAGTTCTCTACAATCCCCAACATGAATATACCAAATCTCTGTTTCAAGCTGCTTTACATATTCAAGTAGTTGAATCTACTCCTGCTCAAATTCAACTAGAAAAATCTGAATCAACGGAACTTCCCAAAATCCTCAAACCAATTTTGCAGATCAAAAATTTACAGAAGCACTACACCTTAGAAAGTAATTTTATAGAGCAGTTATTATTTTCTGGAAAAAGTAAACTTATCAAAGCAGTAGATGGAGTTAACCTAGACCTCTATCCAGGGGAAATAGTCGGATTAGTAGGAGAATCTGGGTGTGGTAAAAGTACCTTATCTCGGACTATTTTACAATTAATCAAATCTACTTCTGGCTCAGTCGAATTTCAAGGCAAAGACTTAACGAGTCTCTCTTTATCCGCATTGCAACCCTACCGTCGCGAAATGCAAATGATATTTCAAGACCCCCTTGCTTGTCTTAACCCGATGATGACTGTTGACCAGATAATAGCTGACCCTCTATTTATTCATAATTTGGCTAGTGTAGAGAAAGCTAAAATTCAAGTGGAGCAAATGTTAGAAAAGGTAGGTTTGACTCCAGTAGCAGAATATGGCAAAAGATACCCCTCAGAATTATCTGGAGGACAACAACAAAGGGTAGCTATTGCTAGAGCTTTGATTACTAATCCAAAACTGATTATTTGTGATGAACCTGTGAGTATGTTAGACGCTACTATTCAAACTCAAGTTTTGGAATTGATGTTGGAATTGAAGAAACAATTAAATTTAACTTATTTATTTATTACTCATGATCTATGGGTAGCTAGATTTATTTGTGACAGAATTGCTGTTATGAATAGTGGAAAAATTGTTGAGGAAGGGAAAACAGAAGAAATATTTAATTATCCTCAACATCCTTACACTCAGACATTGTTAAATGCAGCGCCGTTACTATCGTAAGCATTCAGCTTTCAGCTATTAGCTATCAGCTAGCTCGGTAATTTTTTGTGGAGAAGGAGTTAGTGCTAGCTACTACGAGATGAAGCTCAACGTTCAATAGGTATGGCAATGCAGAGTTTGTAAGTTTATAGACAAATATTCATCTATCTACCAACTCACTTTTCCAGGTGTTACCCTGAATGGAACTACTCCTAATCCCTCTATTCCATCAGCATAAGCATTTGGAACTGCTTTTCGTAGTATGTTGTAACTACCGTTGAGGTCAGGATTAATCAACAAGCCATTTTTCGATTTATATAATCCTCTTTTTATTCTTTGACCACTAAATTTATGTTTTACTCCCTTTTGATAATTGGGGATATTATCAAGATCAAGAAAGCTAGCTTTTGATGTATAACTTTCTTCGTTGATAATTACTTTTATGCCTACTAATTCAGCTTTATACGTCAATTGTTCTATAAATTTATGATGAGGAATTTGAACAAAATTTTGGTTATTTCTTTTCCCTATATTAATCTCTTGTTTCCATTTTTGATTATTCCCTATTACTAATGTCCCAATCTTGTTTTCTCGAAGATTATTAATTATTTTTCTACTTGCTTGATGTAAATATGTCTCTACTTTTAAATTACGTTTTCTTGTTAATTTATTGATTTTATTTGAATTGAAACATTCGACCCCTTGTTTTTGTAATTTACTTTGTAATTCTCCTCTCTTTTTATTATAATATTGATTAATTGATTTTAAAGGTTTACCATTGATTATAAATGGTTGAAATTCCTTCACATTTGAGGAAACTGTTGCTAAATTTGATAACCCTAAATCAATTGCTGCCACTCGATTATTATCTATTGGTATTCCTGATTCTACTTCATAAACTGCCTCGAATATATAATAACCATTACGAGGTACTAATCTAATTTCATTGACTTTTCCTTGAATTTTTGTTGGGATTGATATATTTGTTCCTGAAGGTTCTAAGAATCCCTTCTTTAAACCTCTTTTACTAATCGCTTGAGCTGGATAAATCGTCACACACCGACCTTTTAGCTTATCTTTATATCTTGGTAAATTTGGTTTGCCTAGATATTTATGAGGGTTTTCTGAGTAGTCTTTGAGGGAGGCAAAAAACGAACTCCAGCACCTATCTACTAATCTAATTATTTGACAACTTACTTTTCTAGGTATTGCTTTATAGTCAACAGACTCTTTAATTAAATGATAAGTTTGAGCTGAGTTTAAATACTTCTGGTTGAAGATAAATTCTTGTCTAACAATATAATTAACTGCATTAAATAAATTCTTTGATAAAAAGCATAACTTATCGATTTCTTTATAGTTACAATGGTTAGGCTTAATTATATGTTTTTCAATCAGTTTCAGCATGGCAACTCCTGAGTCCTGTTTCTGTGCTTTTATTTGTCGCCCTAGATCGTCTATACATTCTCACACTAAGAGAAATAGAATGTATCCTCAAGTATGAATGCAGTAACATAATTGTCCGTAAATGTCTAGATCTTGATTGAAATTAAATAATACCTTAATGTTAGCAGCAAAAACCATGGGTTATGATTCCTGCCCAATGATTAGTTTTGATATTCAAAAAGTAGCAGAATTAATTAATTTACCTGAAGATTATGTAATGGGTCCTATGGTAGCCATTGGCAAAAAAGTTAAAGGTCCTTGGCCAAAACCAGGACAATTACCATTGAGTGAGTTAGTGATTGAAAATAAATTCTAAAAGAAAATTAATTATCACTCTGCTAGTTTAAACTAAATTCCTCCGCCCCATACTGAAAACCTAAGTTCCGGTATGGGGCATATACTTTTAATGTAGCCCAAAAAATATACAACATGATTAACGCTAACTTTCTAGCTGATACTGACCCCCTAGTCGCCGAACTAATTCAAAAAGAATACGGACGGCAACAAGACCACCTAGAACTAATTGCTAGTGAAAACTTTACCTCTGCAGCAGTAATGGCTGCCCAAGGTTCCGTACTCACCAACAAATATGCCGAAGGTCTCCCAGGTAAACGTTACTACGGTGGCTGTGAATTTATAGATGAAATTGAGCAAATAGCTATAGACCGTGCCAAACAATTATTTGGTGCTGCCCATGCCAATGTACAACCCCATGCAGGTGCCCAAGCTAACTTTGCCGTATTCCTTACCTTGTTAAAACCAGGGGACACAATTATGGGAATGGACTTATCCCACGGCGGACATTTGACCCACGGTTCCCCAGTTAATGTTTCTGGTAAATGGTTCAATGTTCATCATTATGGTGTCAGTCAGGAAACAGAAACCATAGATTATGACCAAGTTCTCGAACTGGCAAAGCAACATAAACCTAAACTACTAATTTGTGGTTACTCCGCCTATTCTCAAATAATTGATTTTGAGAAATTTCGGGCGATCGCTGATGAAGTTGGAGCTTATTTATTAGCAGACATTGCTCATATTGCAGGTTTAGTAGCAACGGGTCATCATCCTAACCCAGTCCCCCACTGTGATGTAGTCACAACTACTACCCACAAAACCTTAAGGGGACCACGAGGCGGTTTAATCCTGACCCGCGACCCAGAATTAGGAAAAAAACTGGACAAGTCAGTATTTCCCGGAACTCAAGGGGGTCCGTTAGAACACGTTATTGCAGCTAAAGCAGTAGCATTTGGAGAAGCTCTCAAGACAGAATTTAAAGCTTATTCCGGCCAAGTGATTGAAAATGCTAGTGCCTTAGCAACTCAACTGCAAGAACGCGGATTAAAAATAGTTTCTGGTGGTACGGAAAATCACGTTATGTTGGTGGATCTAAGGTCAGTAAGTATGACAGGGAAAAAGGCAGATAAATTGATGAGTGGAGTTAATATTACTACGAATAAAAATACTGTACCTTTTGACCCACAGTCTCCTTTTGTCACCAGCGGCCTCCGACTAGGTTCTCCAGCAATGACCACAAGAGGTATGAAAGCTCCTGAATTTACTGAAATAGGCAATATTATTGCGGAACGGTTACTCAATCCAGAAGATGAAGGGGTAGCTCAAATGTGTCGAGATAGGGTAGCATCATTGTGCGATCGCTTTCCTCTCTATCCTCATCTCATGGCTAAGGTTCCCAGTCTAGTCTAAATAATTTTGGATGGACAATTGAGGATTTTTCCGAAGTTGAGGTTTTATGTATAGCACTATAGTTTTAGTGACTATACATAGGGTTTGCTTATGGAAAGTCTTTTTGCTGGGGTAGGAGACAGGAGACAGGAGACAGGAGACAGGAGAAATGGGAATGAGTCAGGAGGTAGGAGCTAAGTTTTGTCCCAAGATTGTTCTGCCCAACTATGCGCCTAAAATACTAGCTTTTTGAGCGTTTTAGACTGAAATAGGTGCACTGCAATTCGACCCCAAAAAGGCACTTGTCTTTATATGTCAATGCTTTTAGATTTAATCAGCAAGCCCTACATAAGTATCGTAAATCGGTAACTTCCAATTTGGGATTGATTTCTAGTCTTGAGCTACTAGCAAATTAAAATACTAGATTTAATCCCCAACCTGTATATTGCAATATTCATTAGTAGAGGCGTTCAATACAATGTCTCTACCATTATAGATAAAGACTAATTTATCGGCATAAAATACTATAGCGCTGTGCGCAGGCAACAGGCAACAGCTCATCTGGGGGAATAAATTGCTGATAATATAAGACTTTTAGCTATTTGGCCTTTCCTGCAATTTGTAAATATACCAGCGCTCATTGCTATATATTTACAGTAGCACTATAGTTTAAGCCCACTATATATGGAATTTAGACTCAGGTTTTACGAGCAAAAATTCAAGTATTTTTATAACTATATCCAATTATTTATATTTTATATAGTAGCAAAATATCCTAATAATGCTAGACAAAATTAATAATTTCTTATTAACTTTTAACCCCCCATTACTTCAGATACCTCATTATCTGTACCATTTGATTACCTTAATAATTTCAACTTTTGTTGTACTTTTAATTACACCAATTATCCGCAAAATTGGTTTAAAAATTGGACTTGTAGATAGTCCAGGTGGTCGAAAAATTCATAAACAGCCAATGGTACGTTTGGGAGGAGTTTCTATTTTTATTGGTAGCCTAATTGCCCTTTTAGTTGTTTGGTGGTTAGGAGGATTTATAGATACTAATGGCAATATTTTACCTCCAGAAAAAGAGTTTGAAATCTGGGGTGTAACAATTGGTAGTTTAGCTTTTTTTCTAATTGGTTTAGCAGATGATTTGTTTGGTTTATCTCCCTTATTTCGGTTATTCATGCAAACTATTGCTGCTAGTATGGCTTGGATAGTAGGAGTACAAATTGAATTTCTGACAATTCCTTTTTATGGGTTAGTACATATTAATATTCTGAGCTGGCCTGTAACTGTTATCTGGTTAGTGGGGATGGCAAATGCGATTAATTGGATTGATGGTGTAGATGGGTTAGCTGCTGGTGTTTCTGGTATTGCAGCTTTTGTGATGTTAATTGTAAGTATATTTATGGATCAACCAGCAGCAGCTTTAATTGCCGCAGCTTTAGCTGGTGGAACATTAGGTTTTCTTCGTTATAATTTTAATCCAGCTCAAATATTTATGGGGGATGGAGGAGCTTATTATGTAGGATTTACTTTAGCAGGAGTAGGAGTAATAGGGTTAGTGAAAACTACTGTGGTTACTTCTGTTATTTTGCCATATCTAATACTAGCAGTGCCAATTATTGATATGTCTGCTGTAATTCTAGACCGTTTACGAAATGGTAAATCTCCTTTTATTGCAGATAAACGCCATCTTCATCATCGTTTATTAGATGCTGGTTTATCTCAAAGATTAACAGTTTTTTTTATCTATTCATTAACACTTTGGGTAGGAAGTTTAGCTATGGCTTTTTCTGGTATTCCTAGTGGCGCAATTTATGCTTTTAGTGCTACAGGTTTACTGGTTTATACGAGTTGGAAAGTGTGGAAACACAAACAAGCTTAAATGTTTTATTGACCAGGGGAATTGGGGAGTGAGAGAGTGGGGGTAATGAGGGAGAAGTAAACATAATAATAATTAATGTGCTCTTAGGGTGTTATACCAATTTGAAAAAAGTAAGTTTGAATTTTCCTTGGAGACTAATTCCTCCTGAGCTTGTGATAATCAGTTAATAACTCATAGCTGTTAAAAAGCGTTTCCCGAATGCTCCCCTTGCCAGATACCATTATCGTCCGCACTGCCTTTTTAGGCTGATAGCTGATAGCTGACTGCCGAATGCTTACTAATTAATTAATTTGAGAAATGCGATAAAATTAAACATCAAATTAGGACTACCATTTGATATGATTGCAGAAATTATATGTGTTGGAACAGAACTACTATTAGGAGATATCCTGAATAGTAATGCTCAATTTTTAGCCCAAGAACTAGCAAGATTAGGAATAGCTCATTACTATCAAACCGTAGTAGGAGATAACCCAGAAAGAATCAAACAGATACTAGCGATCGCTACCCAACGCTCCCAAATATTAATTTTCACAGGAGGTTTAGGCCCGACTCCAGACGATTTAACCGTGGCCACCATCGCGGACTATTTTAATACTCCACTGATGGAAAGACCAGAAATAATAGAAGATATTACCAAAAAATTTGCCCATCGGGGTCGCACCATGACCGCCAGTAACCGGAAACAAGCCTTAATTCCGCAGGGAGCAAGTATTTTGCCTAATCCTATTGGTAGTGCTCCAGGAATTATTTGGCAACCAGTGCCGAATGTAACAATAATGACCTTTCCCGGAGTTCCCACTGAAATGAAATTAATGTGGCAAGAAACTGCTGTACCTTATATGCAGAATCAGGGTTGGTGTGGTGAAACTATCTATAGTCGGACATTAAAATTTTGGGGCATTGCAGAGTCAGCTTTGGCAGAAAAAGTTGCCCCATTGTTGGAAATGAAAAATCCTACTGTTGCTCCCTATGCTAATTTTGGAGAGGTAAAATTACGAATTTCTGCTCGTGCTAAGTCTCAGGAATTAGCAGATAAATTAATTTTGCCTGTAGAACAAAAAATACGAGATATTGCAGGAATTGACTGTTATGGCATTAATGATGACTCTATAGCTTCAGTAGTAGGAAAATTATTGTTAGATGCAGGGGAAACTTTAACTGTGGCCGAATCTTGTACTGCTGGAGGTTTAGGTAGTATGTTGACTTCTACTCCAGGTAGTTCGCAATATTTTTATGGTGGAGTTATAGCTTATGAAAATATTGTAAAAATTTCTTTGTTAGATGTTAGTCAGGAAGATTTAGCGACAGAAGGTGCTGTGAGTCATGCAGTGGCAAAACAAATGGCAAGTGCGGTGGTGAAGAAGTTAAGAAGTAACTGGGGAATCAGTATTACAGGTATTGCCGGACCTGGAGGTGGAACAGAATTTAAGCCAGTGGGTTTAGTTTATATTGGTATAGCAAAAATAACTGGTGAGGTAGAAAGTTTTGAATACCGCTTTGGTGCTTTACGCAGTAGAGATTGGATTAGAAGAGTGAGTGCCTGTACAGCTCTCGATCTGTTGAGAAGAAAATTATATTTATCTGCTGGAAGACTACAATAATAAAATACTTGATTATAATAAAACGATAATAAATAAAATTGTGGATTTTTATCCATGTTTTTTAAGACAACTTAACCGAATCGTTGCTGAATGGCCATATACCCCGACAGCAAAGATAGTGTTAATATAAGAGTAAAGATAAACAAACGAAAGGCCACAATGACTATTGATCATTTTGTGGCTGAGTTGTTAAAATCTTTCAAAACTTTTGTATGAAAAGGGAAGCGGCAGAACCCGCCCCGCTTACCCCTCACTATAAAAGGTGAGAGTATTCAGCGGGAATAAAATATTGATGGATTTCATTGACAAGGTAATAGAAAAATTAAAGGAATGGACCCGCAAGCTGGTTGATTCTTTATTAGGTCCAGAACCAGAACCAGAACCAGAACTCATTCCCATTCCAGTCAAAGACCGCTCTCGTCGCTGATAATTCTATCATTCAAAGTTTAAATTATTTGTTTAGCATTTTAGTTTTACATGGGCCAAATTTGAATCTCCTGGGTCTGCGAGAACCAGGAATATATGGCTCTGAAACTCTAGATAATATAAATGGACTGTTAGAGCAAGAGGCGGAAGCCCTGGGAATAAAAATCTCTGTATTACAGTCTAATCATGAAGGTGTCTTGGTGGATGTAATTCACTCAGCTAGTGAGCAACACCAAGGCATAGTTATTAATGCCGGGGCATATACTCATACAAGTATTGCCATTAGGGATGCTATTTCTGGGGTTAATATTCCCACGGTAGAAGTACATCTGAGTAATATTTATCGTCGGGAACAATTTCGACATCATTCTTTTGTAGCACCAGTAGCTGTGGGTCAGATCAGTGGCTTTGGTTCAGAAAGTTATATTTTAGGGTTAAAAGCAATAGTTAATTATCTTCAAAAAACTATCAGTTAAATAATTGCCTAAATCTAAATATGGCTGGAAATTTTATATTTGAAAAAAATATATCAATTACAACACTTTTCATTTAAGTAGACTACAAAATTATTTTGGGTTAGGGAGTAGGGAGTAGGGAGTAGGGAGCAGACAGCAGGATTATGCTTTGGCAACTGTAGTCTATCTATTTGAAAACCGCTATAAATTATTCAATAATATTTAATAAATAAAATAGCGTAAACTTTAACGATTCATTCAAGTAATAACTATGTAGCTCAAATCATAGAATACTATAATTACTCAAAGAATGAGAGAAACAAATTTTTTACAACTTTTATATAAAAAATAATACTTATTCAATAATAACTATTATTAATGGCATCAATATTAAGAGAGTGTTTGTTAAATAAATATTAGATAGTTTATGGTACGAAGCTTTTTAGGTAACGCACTCTTCCCACAGCAAGCAGAGCGTGGCAGTAAAACTGACTATTATTCTATAAATGTTAAACGTACCGTCACACACCCTACTTAATCTTTTTTTGACAAACAGTATCTAATGCCAGTCACAAAAATTAAATTATTCATATAAAGAACATTTATTTTGAGAATAAGTAATAGTATAAATCTGTACAGATGACATAATAAAATTCAATATAGATAGCGACCTTAAATAAGTTTTGAATAAATGTTAGTCTGAAAAAGCATATATAAAACTTACAGCACTTTTGAGGAAGCGTGAACTACAATTTAATACTAATCTCTATTCCCTATTCCCTCAACTCGTAAAACTTTTTACCTCGTAAACTCCAAAATTGCTGTAGGTCTAACTTGATTAAATTTACCTATACTACTCATTACCTATATAAGAAAAATAAATTTATAGAAGAAATGAATAAATAATGCAGCATTCTCTATTAACAAAATTCCAAGGTACTTTATTAGGAGCAGTTTTAGGTAATCATTTAGGTTATTACTTTGAGCAACAACAAACAGAGAAAGAACGAAAAAATTATAAAATATCGATAAATAAACATAAATTTAACCTAGATTTAGATAAACAAAAATTGCAAAAATGGGGAGAAATTACAGCTAATTGTGCAAATAGCCTAATTAGAAATCAAGAATTTAATCAAAAAGATTGGCAGAAAGTTTATGAAGAATGGCAATATAATTGGACTAATAAAAAAGACCAAAGTGGCAAAACAAGTCAGGTAAAATATTCTCAAAAAAAAGTAGAAAAATTTCCAGAGATATTTGATAATGAATTGGCCGATATTTACTATATAGATAAAGATGATGTATTTTATCCTACAGCTAGTAATGCAGTTATAGCAAGCTTGCCAGTAACCTTGCTATATCACGAAGATGAATTGAAACTGGAAAAAAAATTACAGCAATGGGGAAAAGTTTGGCAAAATTACTCAGATATCAATCCAAGTAACTTAGCAATTGGATATCTTATAGCCCAAGCTTTGACAGAAAAACTAGATCCCCGAACTATAATACCCAAAATTATCGACTATATTGGAGAAAAAGAACCATTAGTAGGGCAACTAAGACAAGTAGAACAATTGATTAATCAAAAAGCAAATTTAGATACTGCAATAACTAAATTATCAAAAAATCTTAAATCTTGTTCAAGACAGGATATATTTTCTGAAGAACAAGAAAACTCTATCTCTTGTCCTTTTTTCTTACCTATCTGTTTAGCCTTATACTGCTTCCTCAGTACCCCGGAAGACCTGAGTTTATCAATATTACGAGGTTCAAGAACAAAATGGGCAACCGAAATCTGTACTATAGTAGGTACTTTATCAGGAGCTTATAACAGTACTACTGGAATTCCTGTAGAATGGCGACAAAAAATGGGAGCAGAACTTTTGGGAATAAATGAAGCAGAAATTCTGAAGTTGGCCAAAAAACTTTGGGCAGTTTGGTGTGGAGTTTATGACCCAAATAATATGACACAAAATATAGTGCCAGCAGTTGCTGCCAGGAATATAATTCGTCCTCGCCCACGCAAAGCTAGTGGATATTGAAAACTCTATGATGTTTAGACATCAACAAACATGCATCTGACACATTTAATTGGGAAATTATTGAAGCCCCAGAAAAAACAACAATTACCGAGTTGGTCAACTCTGGCAACTTCACCAATTTTAGTGGTGTTGACAATAGCATCTCTAACAGGTACTATGGGTCAACGTTACTACAGTCAGCCAAAGTTAGATGAGGGAACTGTTGCTCCTCAAACTATCCGTGCTCCGAAAGGTGCTATAGTTCCCGACAATAAAGTAACTGAACAGCAGCGCAAATCAGCTAGACTGGGTGACATCACTGTATTGATGATTAATGAGTCAGTCAATCAAAGAGTTGACAAAGAATTAGCTGAAATACTGGCACTAGGTAATCAAGTCAGAGAGATAGTTGTTAATTTTCCATTTGTGAATACAGGTATATTATCAACAAATACTCAGCTGCACCTACAGCAAGTTTCCCAAGAAAAGTGGGTGGCTATTCAACAAATAGTAGAGGAAGAGTTAAAAGAAAGACCTCCAGGGCCTCAACCAGGAATAAATGCTGATTCTATATTAACTAAAAACTCAATAGAACTTGTCAGTAACAATGATAACGTTATAGACGATCGATTATTGACTAAGGTATCAGTCCTAGCAGACTATCAGGAATATAGTCAAAATTCTATAGTTATTAGTAGTAAGGATCGACAAGCAATTTCAGAATTATTAGCTTATCGCAAAAAAAGTTTTTTTCAAAACTATGAAAGAGTTTTGGAGGAGATTTCACAAGCTCGTGATTTGTACAAAGACGCAACAGAATATCTGGCTAAACAGCAGGAAATCGAAGGTTATGAGGTATACGATTCTACTTTATTAGAACTGTCTGACACTGACTGGCAAAAAACTCAAACAGGTATTGAAATTGTAAAAGAGCGAATGCTGGCTCAAGGAATATCGCCAAATCTACCTAAGCAGGAATGGGTGAAAGCACTGAAGTTACAAGTAAATGATGTAGTTCCTGTGGTGGCGGAAGATTTAGCAATCAATGTTTTGAAGGTAGCTTTGGAAGCTAATTTATCTCTAGATTCAGAAGGCACTAAACAATCAGTTGAACTGGCAGCACAAGAGATTGAAACAGTAACATACAAAGTCCGAAAGAATGAAGTTATTGTCAGGAAGGGGAAAAATATTAGCCGTAAGGCATTTGTGTTACTAGATCATTTTCGCTTAAGTCGCCGTACAGTTAATTGGCATGGTTTGGGGGTTTTGGTAGGTATTGTTAGTGGAGCTGTAGGTATAGTAGTTCTAGTAGAAAGGCAATTTAAATCTGGTCTAAGGCACAGAGATAATATACTTTTGTTGCTTTTGAGTTTGAGCGCACCGTTACTGATCGCCTTGAAAGTACCATGGAGTAGTTTACCAGCAATTGGATTATTGGTAGGAACTTTCTATGGTTCAACTATGGGAGTGACAGTGGTGGGATTAATCTCTGTGATACTACCTATTGGGATGGATGTTGACAAAATAGATTGGTTTGCCAGTGCTGCTGGTGCTATTGTTGGCAGTGTAATAGCTGAAAAAATGCGATCGCGTGAAGAACAAGCATTGTTAGGTTTAGGGGTAGGGTTAACTCAAGGTACTGTTTATTTGTTGATAAATTTGATTGTCCGTGAAACACCAGGATTACTATGGTATGCAATCATAGGTCCGGTAGGTTCGCAAGCAGTAACAGGTGCAGTAACAGGTTTGGTTTGGAGTATTGTTGCTTTGGGTTTGAGTCCATATTTGGAGCATTTGTTTGATTTGATTACTTCGATTCGTTTGTCTGAATTGGCTAATCCTAATCGCCCTCTGTTGAAGCGTTTGGCATCGGAAGCACCTGGTACTTTTCAGCATACTCTGTTTGTGGCAAGTTTGGCAGAAGCGGCAGCACGAGCAATTGGTTGTAATGTAGAATTGGTGAGAACGGGTACTTTGTATCACGATATTGGTAAAATGCACGATCCATTAGGATTTATTGAAAATCAAATGGGTGGACCGAATAAACATGATGAAATTAAAGATCCGTGGGTGAGTGTGGAAATTATCAGAAAGCACGTTACGGAAGGATTGGTAATGGCTCGTAAACACCGATTGCCAAAGGCTATTAGGGCGTTTATTCCTGAACATCAGGGTACAATGTTAATTGCTTATTTTTATTATCAAGCTAAACAAAGATCTGAGAAGGGAGAAAAGGTAGTTAAGGAAGAGATGTTTCGCTATGCAGGACCGATTCCACAATCGCGAGAAACTGCTATTGTGATGTTGGCAGATTCTTGTGAGGCAGCATTGCGATCGCTCAAAGATGTGACTCATAAAGATGCTTTACAGATGGTGAAGAAAATTATGCGGGCACGTTGGCAGGATAATCAATTGGCTGATTCTGGTTTGACAAGGGCAGAAATGTCAACTATTGCCGAAATTTTTGTACAAGTTTGGGAACAGTACAATCACAAACGTATTGCTTATCCTAAAGCGGCAATGAATCCAAACCAAGTAAAAACTGTAAAGTCAGTTGTTAGTTCTAATTAAATGTTTTTCAACAAAGAAGGAAGAAAGAAGAAAGAAGAAGGAAAAAGGCGATTAGTTATAGCAACCGCCAAGTTGGTGTTTGACAATTAGTGCGAGCATCTTGCTCGCGTAATGAATCATCATAATTGCCTGATATCCTAACTATAGTATAATGGCCACTGCTATATATTGGCGATCGCTTTTCTCTAATACAAGGAAGAAGTAAAAAGCAAGAAGGAAGGAGGCGTTTAGTTATCTAGGAGGGAAGGAAATATCTTGCGTTGTCTGAGTTTTAAGCTTTTAATATGTCCGTGCCCTTTCCTTCGACTGCTATAAAAATTAATAATATCAAATCCTAACTATAGTGGCCACTGCTATATATTGGCGATCGCTTTTCTCTAATACTTTGAAAATATGCTTATGATAAGCACTACACAAATAAGTTAGGAAATTCTTCTATTTCCTGTTCTGTGCTACCTACTCCCTTTTCACTCAAATTTATTGTCAAATGCCAAAGAACCTACTGCTATAGCAGTCGAAGCAAAGCTTAGGACATTCCTAAATGCTCAAACGAGGGTCAGAGATCGCTTCTGTAGGGGCGAATGGCCATTTGCTAACGCAGAGCTGCCGCTAACGCCCCTACTTACTTCTGACTTCTGACTTGCGCGTAGCGCTATATATCAATCTCCTTGAGGATATTCTTCCCATAAATTAGTCGCTTGGCGCAGACTGGAATGTTCTCCATTACCCATAATGATATGGTCGAGTAGAGGAATAGCTAAAAATTGCGCTCCTGCTAACAATTGGCGTGTTAAGTTGATATCTTCGGGACTAGGTTCCACATTTCCCGAAGGATGATTGTGGGAAATAATAACTCTGGTTGCACCCTGGCGAATCACTTCTCGAAAAATTTCACGGGGATGAGCTAATGTTTCTGTTGCGGTACCGATGGTAATTACTTGAGTTCCGAGTAAGCGGTTATTTACATCTAAGAGTAAAACTGCAAATTTTTCTTGGGTTTGCCACATTAAATCTTGACTTAAAGCATCTGCAGCAGCTTGTGGACTTTCAACAAGAGCTAATTCTGGAGGGCGAGATTGAAATACTCTTTTTCCTAATTCAATGGCAGCCAAAATAGTTGTTGCTTTTGCTGTACCAATACCATGAATTTGAGTTAATTCTTGAACTGTAATATTACGGAGAATTGAGAGGGGGTCGCGCTGATGTTGACTTAATTGATTGAGTATATATTGTCCGAGACCTACAGCAGAAAGTTTCCCTTTTCCCTGACCTGTACCTAAGAGAATAGCAATTAATTCTGCAGTGGAAAGACTTTTCGGACCAGAGGCAATTAATCTTTCCCGTGGTCGTTCATTGCTCGGTAAGTCTGCAATTCTAAGACTGTAGGTCATTTCAGTTATCAGTTATCAGTTATCAGTTATCAGTACTTCCGGCTTAAGTGGGAGGCTTGAAATACTGAAGTTTCTTTTTTCATCCCCTTTAAAGGGGAGGCTTGAGACCTGATATTTTGGTCATTGATGCACTATGAAAAAACTAAGGTCAATAATTTCTAAACATAACATAAGTTATTCCAAGAAACTAGACACAAAACAAAAACTTCATACAACTCCGTATTATTTTGGATACCTAGAATTTTTACTGCCAGATTATGTCTAAGTTATCTCAGGAGGTGAGAAGAAAACTATAAGTACATGTGCAAAATTAATTTAATATTTGTCAGTAGGGAGTAGGGAGTAGGGCATAAAAAATATACTTTTGTGTACAATAAATCAATCTAAAAATACAGCAGATTCCACCAAGTGTGAGGTACACCCATAGCGGGCATCTTGCCTGCACTGAGAACATTTAATTGTTAATATCTGTACTTTATATACAACCGAATATGCTGTATTTTTTCCTACCTATTTAAGCTAACCATCAAATATACAATAGACATCTCCAATAATAAAAAATAAAATTAATATCGTACAAAAATCATTAATTATTTACTGTATACTTCCTACTGACCTTCCATGGAAGGTCCCTAATGCATACTCCCTACTCCCTCTTTTCTGGAGATGTCTAATTAATATTGCTTGACTATTTAAAGGATAAATAGAAAAAAAGTTTTGATAAATAATAGTTTAAGACCAATATCAAGCTGATTAAAAATTATTAGGAGTTGGTAATTGCCAAGGGTTAAATCAGCAATATCGTCAATTTTCCTCTAGATTTTTCTGCATATAATTTTCAGGTTATTACTAATACAACCAACTCTGATATTCTGAATTAGCATCTTTCATTTCTTCATATAACCAAACCATGCGATCGAGAAACCACATCTTACTTAAAAGTACTAGAACAACTCCTAATAAAATCGGCCAGATATTCAACTTAATTAATCCCTAAATACAAAAGATTAAACCAACTGTTGAAATGAGATTAAGAATATTAATTACGGGTTGATGATGTTTGGGAGTTTCAATACTGAGACTTACACAACTTAACTGGTAAAATTAGACTATAATGCTTGTAAATCAATAATTTTACGTCGAAGCGCTCGCTACGGGACTTACACAAAATTTTAGAGCTGCCGAAATCAAGTAAATATTAAG